>JBPCVQ010000477.1:0-8960 GCA_051010395.1 Geminicoccaceae bacterium
ACCTATACCCTCACAGATGTCTGCGATTGGGACCAGATGCAGGCGCTGGTCGCCGCGACCGAGAAGGCTTACGGCGTCGTCAACATCCTCTGCTCCAACGCCGGCATTTTTCCCCAGGCCAAGATCGAGGACCTGTCTCCGGACGACTGGGACCACGTCCTGGACACCAACCTCAAAAGCACCTTCCTCGCGGTCAAGGCAGCCACCCCGGCCATGGCCAAGCAGGGCAAAGGCCGGATCGTGATTACCTCTTCAATCACCGGCCCGGTCACCGGCTTCACCGGCTGGACCCATTACGGCGCCTCCAAGGCAGGCCAGCTTGGCTTCCTGAAAACCGCCGCGATCGAATTGTCCAAGAAAAACATCACCATCAACGCCGTCATGCCCGGCAATATCATCACCGAAGGCCTCGAAGGCCTGGGTCAGGACTACCTCGACACCGTGGCCGCATCGATCCCGCTGAAACGTCTCGGCAAAGTCGAGGACATCGGCAACGCAGCCCTCTTCTTCGCCTCGGACGAAGCCGCCTACATCACCGGCCAGACCATCGTCGTCGACGGTGGCCAGATCCTCCCCGAAAGCCTCGAAGCATTAGAAGATATTTGAAGGCAGCGCCTTCAGGCTGGACTTGACCTTGGGTTGGTGATGCGGAGGGACATAGATGAATGATGCCGGAATGAGCCATGAGGAGCTGGTCGAACGTCTGGCGCAGCTTGCAGAGGCCAGCCTCCATCTTTGGGATCTGCCTGAGGACTCGACCACGACGCTGATCAATCTCTCGGAAAACGCCACTTACCGTGTGGACAAGCCGGGCTTCGATCAGCCGGATATCCTGCGTGTCCACCGCGAAGGCTATCACTCCAGGAACGCGATCAAATGCGAGCTGGCCTGGATGAAGTCACTCCGCGAAGAGGGAGGGGTGATTACGCCTGCTGGCATTCCGGGGATCGACGGTGAGCTTATTCAGATCCATGGAATCGATGGACTCGAAAAGCCGCGTCATCTGGTGCTATTCGAGTTCATCGAAGGCGTCGAGCCTGATGAAAATCAGGACCTGATCAAGCCCTTCGAGAATCTTGGTGAGGTCTCGGCGAAACTCCACCTCCACGTCCTGAACTGGCAGGTCCCAAAAAACTTCGAGCGTCTCACCTGGGACTTCGAGCATATGCTCGGCGACAAGCCGAACTGGGGCGATTGGCGCGAAGCGCCGGCCATGGATGCGGACACCAAAGCCGTTCTCGAACGTCAGGCCCAAACCATCGAGCGCCGCCTCCAGGCCTTCGGCAAAGGCCGCGCACGCTACGGTCTCGTCCATGCCGACATCCGCCTCGCCAACCTCTTGATTGTCGGCGACAGCACGCGTGTGATCGACTTCGACGACAGCGGCTTCGGTTGGTTCCTCTACGACGTCGCCACAGCCCTCTCCTTCATCGAGGACCACCCGAAAGTGCCGGAGCTGATCGACGCCTGGGTCCGTGGTTATAAGCGCTTTCGCAATCTTCCAGCCGAAGACGAAGCCGAAATCCCCACCTTCGTCATGCTCCGCCGCATGGTCCTGCTCGCCTGGATCGGGTCACACGGCGACACCGATCTCGCGAAGGAGCAGGGGCCGGAGTTCACGCAGGTGTCGGCGGAGCTGGCTGAGCGCTATCTGCGTTCGTTCTGATAGCGCCGCGAGCGGCCTGTCAAGTCGAGGCGATCAGCTGTCAAGCGTTCCACCATCGGTCTTGTCACGATGATCGTCTCCAAGGGGAGGCCGCCATTGAGCACCGCCAAGCTGGACGTCCTCGACAAGTCGAAAAAATACTGGAATCCGGACAAGACCCAGTTCTGGACCGATGTCGGCGTCGATCTCGTTATCGATCGGCGTGAGGAATATTTCCTCTACGACATGGACGGCCGGCGCCTGATCGACGTCCATCTGAACGGCGGCACCTACAATCTTGGCCATCGCAATCCCGAGCTGGTCGAGGTGCTGAATGCCGGTGCCCGGCATTTCGACATGGGCAACCATCATTTCCCGGCACTTGCCAGAACCGCCCTTGCCGAAGAACTGGCGGCTTGCACCCCGGGCGATCTGCAGTACACGATGTACGGGGCAGGGGGTGCCGAGGCGATCGAGCTTGCGATCAAGTCCGCCAGGAACGCGACGGGCAAACGCAAGATCGTGTCGATCATCAAGGCCTATCACGGCCACAGCGGCCTCGCCGTCAAGACCGGGGACGAGCGCTTTTCCGAGCTGTTTCTCTCCGAGGACACTGCGGGCGAGTTCGTACAGGTGCCGTTCAATGATCTCGATGCGATGGAGGACGCGCTTCGCGGCAAGGACGTGGCCGCGGTCATCATGGAAACCATCCCCGCGACCTACGGCTTTCCGATGCCACATGAGGGCTATCTGCCAAATGTCAAAAAACTCTGTGAGCGTTACGATGCGCTCTACATTGCGGATGAGGTGCAGACTGGGCTAATGCGCACCGGCGTGATGTGGGGAATTACGAAATACGGCGTCGAGCCCGATCTCCTGGTGACCGGCAAGGCGATCACCGGCGGCATATATCCCATCTCTTGCTGCATCGGCAATGAGCGCGCCAGCCAGTGGCTGAAGCAGGACGGCTTCGGCCATATCTCGACCGCCGGCGGCGCTGAGCTCGGCTGCATCGTCGCCCTCAAGACCCTGGAGATCACCCAGCGCCCGGAGGTGGCGCGGACGGTCGCGTTCGCCTCGAACTTCATCCGCTCGGGGCTCGAAGAGATCCGCTCGCTCTATCCCGACTTCTTCACCGGTATCCGCCAGAACGGCGTGGTCATGGGCCTTGAGTTCAATCACCCTGAAGGTGCCAAGCCGGTCATGCGCCATCTCTACGAGAACGGCGTCTGGGCGATTTTCTCCACGCTCGACCCGCGCGTCCTGCAGTTCAAACCCGGTATCCTGATCACCCAGGCCGTCTCCGAAGAGTTGCTTGCCCGCGTCGAGGTGGCGATCGGTCTTGCCGCCGAGGAGGTGATGGAATCGAAGCGGCGAAGGGCCAGCTGATGGACACCGCCGTCCAGCGCGTTCTCGACATCAGCCAGTCGGCAGCGGCGCTGCAGGCGAAAGCCGAACTGGTACTGGAAAACGGCCGGTGGGCCGCCGCCGAATTCGGGCGGTACGACCGCCAGCAGACACAAGCGATCGTGGAGGCCGTGGCGAGAACCGCCCATGCCAAGGCCGGTCACTATGCCGAGTGGACCGTCAAGGAAACCGGCTTCGGCGTTGCCGCCCACAAGAAGCGGAAAAACGAGCTGTCGAGCCAGGGGCTTGTCGAACACTATGCCGATTGGGACTTCATCAACCCCAAGCTCGACGAGGCCAGCAAGATCGTCCAGATCCCGCGCCCAGCCGGCGTGATCTTCGCGCTGGTGCCGTCGACCAACCCGATCGCCACCATCAATTTCAAAGTCCTATCAGCGCTGATGACCCGCAACGCCATCGTCATCAGTCCACACCCCGCCGCACGGGAAGTCTCAGTAGAAGCGGTTCGATCCCTGGCGGAGGCAGCGGAAAAAAATGGAGCCCCCACAGGGTCCATTCAGGTCATCGAGCAGCCGACGCTGCCGCTGATCGAGGAGTTCATGCACTCGGCGAAGACCGACGTCATCCTCGCCACCGGCGGTCATGCCATGGTGCGCGCGGCCTACAGCTCATCCAACCCGGCGATCGGCGTCGGTCCTGGAAACGCACCCGTCTATGTCGACCCCTCCGCCGAGCCGCGACGCGCGGCGGCGTTGATTGTCGAGAGCAAGAGCTTTGACAATTCGGTGCTTTGCACCAACGAGTCGGTTCTGTTCTGCCTCGACAATAATCAGCAGGCGCTGATGGCTGAACTCAGGCGCGCCGGATGCCACATTTGTAGCGAGGAAGACACGTCAAGGCTCAGATCCTATCTGTTTCATGAGCGCGGCTTCAATGTCGAGGCGCTCGGCCGCGACGCCACCTGGATCGCAAAGCAGGCGGGCATCAAGGCCGGGCCAAAAGCCCAGGTGCTGGCAGCACCGATTAGGTTGATCGGTGTCGACGAACCGCTTTCGCGTGAAAAACTCTGCCCGGTGCTGGGGCTCTACATAGCGCGAAGCCGGGACCAGGCGCTTACCCAGGCGCGTACGCTTCTTCGGTTGAGTGGCGCTGGCCATTCAGCCGCTATCCATGCTGCTGATGTCGATATCATCCGTCGTTACGCGCTTGCAGTCGAAGCCTATCGCGTCGTGGTCAACGCGCCCTGCAGTCAGGGCGCCGCCGGCTTCGCCACCCATTTGCCACCCACCTTCACGATCGGTACCGGCTTCTTCGGTCGGTCTTCGATCGGCGAAAACCTCGGCCCGCAGCATCTGGTGAACTGGACCCGGATCGCTTGGGGCACCGAGGCGGTACTGCCAACGGATTTGCACACACTGCTGGAACTCGACCACAAGGGCCCGTTGCCGATAGCTCCAGCCGATGGGGTCCCCGGCGCGGCGCGGCCGCGGCGCGAACTTGCCGGAGCCCAGCCTGGTGACTCGCAACTTAGGGACGAGATCCGAAAAATCATTGCTGAAGAACTGCGCGATGCGCTTCGTGATGGAGGGCCCCAGCGGTGAGGCTGGCCAAAAGCTCCAAGCCTTGGACGCATACCGATGATCTTGGCGAAGACGGCAGGAAACCAATGATGTGGACATTCCACCCCGATGGCTGAGCTTCGTTCCTGCATCTTTCTTGATCAGCTGCAACCGCAGACGCTTTGCTATCTGGCAAGCTGGATGCGCGGCTCGCTGCCGCGTTCCAACGTCGCCGCGCAGATCATCGAGGTAGCGCCCGGTCTCGACATCGAGGGACTGACCGACATCGCTCTCAAGCACAGCGAGGTGCAGGCCGGCATGCTCGTGGTCGAGCGCCAGTTTGGCTATCTGGAATTCCACTCGCGCTCCACCGATGCGGTCAAGGCGTCCACCAGCGAAGTGCTCGCAGCGCTCGGCGCTGTGCCCGAGGACGCTTTGCCGCCCACGATCCTCGCCTCCAAGATCATCACCCGCGTCGACCATCAACATGCTTTTCTTATTAATCGCAACAAACTGGGCTCGATGATCCTCGGCGGCGAAAGCCTGTTCGTCCTCGAAATGCGGCCGGCGTCCTACGCCATCATCGCCGCCAATGAGGCCGAGAAAGCTGCCAACATCAAGGTGATCGACTATCGCCTGATCGGCGCCACCGGCCGCGTCTATCTCGCAGGCGATGAGGCGGAAATCAGAAACGCCAAGGACAGCGCGATCGACGCGCTCCGCATGCTCGGAGCTGCCTGATGCAACAGGACGAACTCCGAAATCTCATCCGCGAAGCCATCGCCCAGGAACTCGGGCCCGGCGCGGGCCGGCGTGGACTTGCCTGTGAGCCGCGCGAGGAGGTGGTGTCCATAGGTTCGGACGCAGAGCTTGCGACGTTCGTTCGCCGTCTGCTCGATATGGCCGATTCCCCCGAGACACGCGACGACATCCGCGCCGGCCGCCTCAAGTTCAAGCTCGCCCTCATGGCCAGTCACCGGCCTCCTGAAGTCAAGCAGGTGCCGCCGACACCACGGTTTGTGACAGAGCGGTGGGTGGATGCGTTGCCTGAAGGCACGAACGCGGTTTCAGTCGCGAAGGGGACGCGCTTCACGCCGCTCGCGAAGGACCGATTGCGCGCGAAGAACATCACCATCGAAAGGGCTGCACGATGATCCGCGGCAAAGTGACCGGCAGGCTTTGGGCCACCAAACGCGTCGACGACCTTCCGCAAGGTGCCTTGCTCGACGTCGAGCTCGAAAACGGATCGCGCCTGATCGCGTTCGACCCGCTCGGCTGCGGCGAGGGTGAAGATGTCTTGATCACCCAGGGCTCGGTGGCGGCCGCTCACTTCGAGGGCATCAAAGCCCCCGTTGACGCCCTCATCATCGCCTCAATCGACCAGCCGCGGGCTGGATCGTGAACTTGGACCTCGCGCAGCGGGGGTAGCGTAGGAGAAAATGGAAATGGCTAACCAGGCAATCGGGATGATCGAGACCAAGGGGTTTGTCGCAGCGCTCGCTGCGGCGGATGCGATGGTCAAGGCGGCGAACGTTACCATCACCGCGCGAGAAGAAGTGGGTGACGGGCTGGTGGCCGTGGTCATCATGGGTGATGTCGGTGCGGTCAAGGCAGCGACCGAAGCGGGCGCCGAGACCGTGAACCAGGTCGGTGAACTGATCTCGGTCCACGTCATCCCGCGTCCCCATAGCGACCTCGGCAAGCACTTCGCACTCGGCGGTGGCAAGTGATAGTTTAGCCTGTGGGCGCGGCCCACCCCGCCTTGAGGGTTTATCTGGAGATCGATGATCTCCAGCCGCAATTTGCCGCCTATATGGCAACGCCGCTGCGCGCTCGCGGCTATCCGCCTTTCGCCGGTGAGCACAGCCTGATCGTCGAGGTGGCGCCGGCGCTCGCCATTCATCGGGTGGCGGGTCTTGCGCTCAAGGCGTCGCCGGATCTGGAGCCTGGCATTCTGTTCACCGAGCGTCAGTTCGGCCTTCTCGAGCTGCATGCCGAAGAGTCTGAATTGGTGAAGCGGGCAGGGGAAGCAATTCTGAAAGGGCTTGGCGCCAAGGCGGAAGATCAACTCGCTCCCGAGACGTTGTTCGCGGATATCGTCGATGATCTTGCCGATCAGCATGCGATCATCCTGAACCGGACCCGAGAGGCATCGATGATCCTGCCGGGTCAGTCTCTTCTTCTCTACGAGATGACGCCGGCCTTGTTTGCTGCTGCTGCGGCAAACGAGGCGGAGAAGGAGGTGCCGGAGGCGACTTTAGTCGACGTCCAGATGATCGGTGCATCCGGTCGCGTGTTTATGGCTGGCGGATCGGGAGATCTGATACGCGCCAAAAAGCGGATCGACGAGACGCTTGCTGCGATCAAAGAGAGGTGACGATAAGTCAACCATCACGCAGCGCGTGCGATCTCTTTGAGCAGCGCATCGGTTGTGACCTGCCGACAATAGCCCTTGATCGTGCGGATCGAATTATCGTGGCGCTCCAGGCTGTAGGTGGTGCAGGCATCGGTGATCTGGGTAACGAGATAGCCGAGATCGCAGGCATCGCGAATGGCACTCTCCACGCACTGATCGGTGAGCAGACCTGAGACCACCAGCTGCTTGATGCCGAGATTGCGCAGGATGTAGTCGATATGGGTGGAAACGAAGACGGAGGACGAGGTTTTCGGCAACCAGATTTCGTCGTCACCGGGTGCAATCTTATCGATGACCTTTCCGTCCCAGGACCCCTTAGGCACGTTGAAGCCGGTAATCTTGTAATCGAGGCTGCGGTCACGCCCGTCCTTGGTCAGGCTCTCGATCGTCGTATAGAGAACTTCGATGCCGGCCTGTCGGCAGGTCCGCTGGAGACGCTGCATATTGGGGATGACGGTTTGCTCCAACATGCTGAAATACCAATCGATGCCCTCATCCATTTCGCCGGTCGCGAGGTCCTTGAACTCACTGCCCTCAGGGTGGGCGCAGTAGTTCTGCACGTCGATGAACAGCAGCGCCGATTGATGTGCTTTCAAGGGAACGTCGCGGCTAAGGGTCATTTGCGTTGCCTCTTCGTGTCTACGCGGAGTGTTCCGCTGTCAATTGGCTGCCTGAATTGGCATCATGCCCGAGAATGCGGTAAATTTTGAGATGAAGTCGCGGAGGGACACACCTCGAATGCGACCACAGTCAGGGAGAAGCAAGCTATGAATGCCTCAAATTGGCCCATCGCAGCTGCAACAGCTGCAGCGCTTTTCGCGTCGCCGGCCCATGCCGACGATGACAAGATTATCTTTGGCGGCGCGCTTTGTCTGACCGGTGTGCAGGCGCCGCTCGACACGCCCGGATACAAGGGCGCGCAGGTCGCGATCAAGGCGCTGAACGATGCGGGTGGCGTGCTCGGCAAGCCGGTTGAGTTCGTCAATGTCGATGGCAAATCCGATCCGGTCACCGTCGGCAATGCGGCCCTTGAGCTTATCGATCAGGGGGCCGATCTGATCATGGCGCCCTGCGATTTCGATTTCGGCGGACCCGCCAGCCGCGAGGCGCAGTCAGCCGGCATCGTCGGCATGTCCCTTTGTGCGTCCGATCCGCTCTACAGTTCCTGGTCGCTCGGCGACAAGCAGTTCACGCTCTCCATGTGGAACACCACCATGGGCGCGACCGCGGCGGAATACGCCTTCAACGAGCAAGGCTGGAAGACGGCCTATGTGGTGACGGATCAGTTCATCGCCTACACCAAATCACTCTCCAAATATTTCGTCGAGCATTTCGAGGCACTCGGCGGCGAGATCCTGCTGGAGGATACCTACACCAACGGCGACAACGACTTTTCGGCGCAGCTCGCGAGGCTGCAGGCGCTGGAAACCAAACCCGACGTCATCTTCATCTCCTCCTACGGTCAGGACATCGGCGTCATCATCCGCTCGCTCCGCGAGGTGGGGTACGATGCGCCGGTGCTTGGGGGAGACTCCTATGACGACCCGGCGATGATCGCGGCACTCGGCGAAAAACTTGGCAACGACATCTATTTCGTCACCCACACCTGGATGGGCGGGGAAGCGCATCCCGACATGGGCAAGTTCGTCGAGATGTACACGGAGATGCATGGCGAGGCGCCGGACACCTCTTTCGTCGCGACCGGCTGGGACACGGTGATGGTGCTGGCACAGGCCGTGGAGATGGCCGGCACGACCGAAGGTGCTGCCGTCGCCAAGGCGCTGGAGGAGGGTGAGTTCAAGCTGCTCACCGGCGATCTCAGCTATCGTAATGCCGATGAAGGCCATGCACCCGATAAGGCGGCGGTGCTGATCGAGGTCAGCGGCGGCAAGACCGGTTTTCTCGGCTGGCGCACGCCGGAAAACCCGCCCGCACCTTAACGTGCCGCAGCGTGCGGACCGCAATATGCGGA
>JBPCVQ010000478.1:0-4168 GCA_051010395.1 Geminicoccaceae bacterium
GTGACGTCATGGCCTTTGGCCTGCAGATGTCCCGCCATCGGATAGCCCATGATGCCAAGACCGATAAAGGCGCATTTCGCCATGTCGAATTCCCTCATTTTGCTGGGTGCCTAAGATTTGCCGCCAAGCTACTGGTTTTTTTTGGGGCCGGCAATCAGGGTGGTATGACCACATCATGGGGTTTGGGCCGCCTTCGAAGAATGCGTCTGCACGTCGATGGGTATGCGGTTTCTTGTCGGCATGGGCTGGTGGCTTACGCGTTCTGCCCAATGGACCTTGAGGAAACTTCCGACGATCGAAAAAATCGACTTGCAGATCTCCTTGATCACAGCTAACGCTGTCGGCATGGTTTCGATCGGCAACAGACGACTTCGACGACGTTTGCGACGACGCGCGCAGCGATAGTGCTGTCCGCGCGCTCCATTTCGCGCTCCTCGAATGCCCGCCGGATAGGCAACTGACCGGCAACCGAAGTGATCGAAGCCATGTCCCCAAGCCCCACTACCCACGCTATCCCTGCCGTTACCAATGCCATTCCGATGGCAGATTGCTCCCCTGCCCTTTTGGCGCGACGACGACGTCAGGCCCCCCTACCCGACATCTCGATGATCGAAGGTTCTGGAGCCGTCATGACGCCTATCGTCCGTAAACTCGTCGCAAGCGACGCTATCGAATTTCAAAAACTCAGGCTGGAAGGGCTGAAAAGCCATCCATGCGAGTTCGGCACGGCCTATGAGGAAGAGGCTGCCCTTCCGATCGAAGTCATCGAACGACGCCTTGATCAGGGCCGGATCTACGGTGCGTTTCTCGACGGCAGACTTGCGGCGATTGCCGGCTTTCGCCGCTATGACCGCCTGAAGAAGCAGCATAAAGGCGAGCTTTTCGGCGTTTATGTCGGAAAAGGGACACGGGGTCTCGGGTTGGGCGAAGCGGTGGTTCGGAAGATTATCGCAGTCGCCCGCGGCGACGTCGAACAGCTCCTCGCGACCGTAGCCTGCCTGAACCATGCGGCCAAAGCGCTTTATGCCAAGCTGGGCTTCGAGGTGTTCGGCCGCGAACCGCGAGCGCAAAAAGTCGGTGATCGCTATTTCGATCAGGAGCATTTGGTCCTGATGCTCCCGTGACGTACCGGACCGCCGGTGACGCGCGGCACCGCCCTTGAAAGAATGATGCCAGGCCATGATGACGGCGAATGACGCGCAGCACACGAACCCGATGACAAGCGGTGAAGACGGTAAAACGCTGTCAGCATTGGCGGATCTGTCGGCAAAGAACGGGTTGCCGGCACCGGACGAGGCCTATTTCACCGCCGGTGACGGCGCACGGATACGCTACGCCCACTGGCGGACATCGAATGAACGACGTCAAGGATCGGTTCTTTACCTGAACGGCCGCACCGAGTTCATAGAAAAAACCCTGGACATCTATGGGATCCTTTGCAGGAACGGTCTGGACGTCTGGACGATGGACTGGCGCGGCCAGGGCCTCTCGACGCGGGCGCTGGCCGATCGTGAGAAAGGCCATATCGCCGACTATCAGTACTATCTCGATGATCTGCACCACTTCATCAGCGACGTCACGGACCTCCCCGCCCCCTCAGATGGGCGAGGCAAGACGATCCTGCTCGGACACTCCATGGGCGGGCATCTCGGCTTTCGTTACCTGCACGATCATCCGGGCCTGTTCGATGCCGCCGTGTTCAGCGCACCGATGATCGATATTTCCGTGAATAAAGCGCCTTTGCGCTGGCTCAATGCGGCGATCGTCGGTCTTGGATTTGGCGAAGGTTACGCTCTCGGCACCAGTGGCTTTCGACCGATCTACAGCAATCCAGACGATCCCGCTGACAATGGAAGCATCGATGATTATCGGCGGCTGATCGGGCGCTTTGAGGATCTCAGCAGCGATGCAGAAAAACGCATGGAGATCGAGCGCTTGCTGCGTGAAAATCCAGCCTTGGCCCTGGGTGGTCCGACCGCTGGCTGGCTGGATGCCACCTTCCGCTCGATCAATCTCACCTGGACCACTGGCTATGCAGAGGCGATCGAAACACCGGTTCTGATAGTCGGCGGCGGCCGCGATCGGGTGGTTATCACGGCAAGACAGGAGATGATGGCAAAACGCCTACCGAACGGCCGGTTTCACATGATCGACAAGGCCGCGCACGAGATCCTGGTGGAATGCGACGACGTGCGCTTCGACTTTTTGGAGAGGATTGCCGCCTTTGCCGACATCCGGCTCGAACAACCGGCGATCGACATGAGTGGCTGTATCGGGCGCTAAGAATTTTCGCGCGGCGCCGGCTCTCAGCCCCCCATGTTCGCGTGTCGGTGATGCACCCATGTCACACCCAAAAAGAGCAAAGCCAATAAGCCATCTTACCTAACCCATTAGAATAGAGCTTTTTTTCCTGCAGATTCCCCTCCTAAGCTTGCCGCATCTATCAACTCTTGCGTTTCAATATCTAAAAAAACACTGACTGAAATGTAGTTGCGCGACAACTTCACACCCCACTAACGGGATAATCTCGGTATAAATTAAATCAAAAAGAGATATTTACGATTTAAAGTTGACAATATTTTTATATTTTTTCGCCTTTTGCATGCTAGACACACCCGCCTGATCAGCTAGCCGGAACGTGCCAATACCGTCCGGCGCCAATCATTTCTGATCCTATCCGCATACCGATATCAAGGAGATCTTCGATGACAAGCAGGAATATTTGGCTAGCAAGCGTTGCTGCTGGCGCCATCGCGATGACAGGACCGGCCGCAGCTCAGGGTTTCAGCGCTCCGCAGAGCCTCTACGGCGGCGTCTCCGTTGGTACGGCGACCTTCTTCGATAACAATAACCTTGAGTATGATTATTTTGGCTTCGTCATCGCAGGTCAGGTTGGCATACGATTGAGTCCAGATATCCGTGTGGAAGGAGAGCTCGCCTACGAGTCGACGACCGCCGAGATCGATGACACCAACATCGACGTCGACGTCACCGCCTTTCGACCTTCGGTGAGCGCCTACTACGAGTTCAATACGATCACCCTTGGCGGCATGACACCCTATGCGGGCGGTGGCCTGGGCATTTCCTTCCTAGAAGCCGACGTCGATGGTGGGGGATCGGACGATGATGAGGAGCTCAGCGCCCATGTCGAAGGCGGAGCCACCCTCAAGCTCAACAACAGCCTCGACATCGTCCCGGCCGCCCGCTGGGAGCTGACTGACGACGCCTCGAATTTCCAGTTTCGGGTCGGCACACGCTTCTGGTTCTAGTCAAAAACCGAGACTGATTGTTGTTATGGCGGAGTTGTCGATCAGGCAGCTCCGTTTTTTTGCACGGACGGCAGAGCCTGGAGAACGCGCACCGTCTCGAAATCCCGTCTGGCGGTCCTGAATCCGAATAGGCTGCAAAGCCACAGTGACCTTCTGATCTCCGTTACGGTGAACAGGGTGGCATTGAAAAGAACTACAGCGTGGTCTAGGGCTTAGGCGTCATCATCTTGGGAGTGTCTGATGAAGCGTTCGACAGCCACTTTGGGTCTTCTGGCGTCACTTGCCCCCCTGGCTTTCATGCCCAGCAAGGCCTCAGCACAAAGCGTCGGCGATATCTATTGGGGCGTGTTCGGCGGTGCCCAGTTCTACACCGAAAATGAAATCGGCAATGCCGACCTCGAGTTCGATCCCGGCTTCGCTGTTGGCGGACAGCTAGGCTACATCTTCGGTTCAGTGCGCGCCGAGGCCGAGGTCGAGTATAATGAGGCGGATGTGGACGAGTTCGGCAACAACAACATCGATGCCAGCCTCTCCGCCATTCGCGGAACCGGCAGTCTCTATTTTGACTTCATCGGCTTCGGTCAGTCTAATATCCTCCCTTACGCCGGTGGCGGCTTCGGCATTGCTTCGCTGAAGTTGGACGGCGACGACCTCAACGATGACGAGATCGGCCTGACCGCTCACGGTGAAATCGGCGTTTCCTTTGCCACGGCCACCAACTTGGACGTGGTCGTCGCCTATCGCTTCGAGTGGTACGACAGCGACATTGAGAATGTCGATGACGACATCACGGCGCATCAGGTCCGGGCAGGCATTCGCTTCTTCACAGGACTAGGTTGCTGCTGAACGCTCGCTCTTCAGATCTGTTGTTTTTGCCCGGCCGGAGCCAAGGTTCCGGT
>JBPCVQ010000479.1:0-12259 GCA_051010395.1 Geminicoccaceae bacterium
CTGTGGCGCTCGAAGGCAAAGGTGCTGTCCTTGTAATGCCGGCAAAGATCCAGGTCGCAGTCGAAGGAAATCACCTCATCCTCCTCGCTAAGCGCCTGCGCCATGATCTCGCCAGTGGGGGCGACGATGCAAGAACCGCCGAACATGTGAAAGCCATCCTCGGCACCGGCCTTTGCGGTGGCGACGACCCAAGTCGCGTTCTGATAGGCGCCTGCCTGTACGCTGAGCTTGTGATGGAACATTCGGAGATGGGGGGGGGCGGGGTGATAGATGTTGTGACTAGGCGTGTTGAAGCCGAGCGCCACCAGCTCCACCCCCTGCAGTCCCATCACCCGATAGGCTTCAGGCCAGCGCCGGTCATTGCAGATCAGCATGCCGAGGATACTGTCGAACGCTCGCCACACTGGGAAGCCTAGGTCGCCGGGCTGAAAATACTTCTTCTCGAGATGCTGAAATGGCAGATGCGGCCGATTATCGGCATGGCCAGGGAGGTGGACCTTTCGATATTTCCCAAGGATCTTGCCGTCCGGCCCAACCAGTATGGATGTATTGTATCGCTCACCTGCGCTGCCGGCTTCGGCGTAACCGAGGTAGAAGCCGATGCCGAGGTGTGCCGCCAGATCGAACAGCGGCTGAGTTTCCGCATTCGGCATCTGGCGCTCGAAGAACTGATCCGCCTCGTCGTCGCTCCCATACCAGTAGCGTGGAAAGAACGTGGTCAGCGCCAGCTCCGGAAAAACGACGAAGCGGCATCCTTGGCCGCCTGCCTCTTTCAGCATGGCGAGCAGGCGTTTGACCACAGATCGGCGATCATCGGCCAAGTGGATCGGGCCGAGCTGGGCGCAGGCGACTTTCAAACGACGGGACATTCAATTCTCCTTCCGCGGGGATCTAACCACATAAGTTCGGACCGGAAACAAGTCCTGCAGAAATGGAAGGAAGATCGTCCACATTGACAGGTCGCGGAATATGGATTGCGCACCTATTGAGTTCCTGCTGATAGGGCAGACGTTTACACGTCCTTAACCTGGTTCGAACAGACTCTTTCGTGGTCATGCGACCCGGGGAATCCGCCCGCCCGCCGGGGTTTCCAGCTCGGTCCGGATTCCCAGGGTCGCATGGACCAAGTCATGACCATGACATGGCTTGGTTAAGAGAGAATGACTGATCTGAGCTTGGCGTTGAAGGCAGTGCCAACGAAGACATTCACATCAATGCGATCCTTGTGCGGTTGGTATAAATCTCTCGCAGATGGGGCCGATACCTTTCCAACGAGATAGTCACTTCGGCGCCATGTCAGGCTTGCCCAGCAGATAACGTTCGCTCAAAGGCGCCAGCCGACTCTCGGGCGCATCATATTCGATTCTTACAAAATACATGTCTTGAATATATTGCGATCTAACTGTTAAGGTAGTTTTCTAAAGAAAGAGCAAAATGCGAGCATAAGAATGGAGGCCTGGGTGAACATCTCCAGATGCGTGAAGCTATCCGGTCTGGCCCTGGCGATCACCGTTGCGGGTGGTTTGGCAGGCGCCGGCCAGGCAGAGGAGCCGGTCGCTTTCGAGATCGTCGACGAGACGAGCATTCCCGCATCACTCACGGGCGCGCCCGGCAACGCCGATAAGGGGCGGGAGACCTTCACAAATCGGAAGCTCGGCAATTGCCTCGGCTGCCATGCAGTAGGTGAACTGGCGGCTGAGCCTTTCCACGGCGAAGTCGGCCCGCCGCTCGATGGTGTTGCGGACCGCTATGAGGAAGGCGAGATCCGCCTGCAGGTGGTCAATGCGAAAGTTGCGAACCCCGACACGATCATGCCCGGCTTCTATGTGAGCGATGGATTGCATCGCGTGGCCGAGAATTTCCATGGCAAGACGATTTTGAGCGCCGATCAGGTTGAAGACATTGTCGCTTATCTGATGACGCTGAGGGAAAGCTGAGCGGAGAGGTGGTCGCGCCCTTCGACGCGCCAAGCGAGGAAACGAGGACAATGATGGACATGAACGAACCCAGGCTCGATCGCCGAGGATTTGTCGCCGGAGGTGCGGCGTTGATCACGACGACGGTGCTGCTCGGATCTGCAGCGAGGGCTGCTCTGCCCGAGACGGAAGCTGCGATCAAGGCCATTCTCGGTGACCGGACGGCCGAGGAGGGACGTATCAGCCTCGATCTCCCGGAGATTGCCGAGAATGGCAATACCGTGCCGCTTACGGTCGAAGTCGAAAGCCCGATGACCGAAGACGATTATGTGAAGACGGTCCATATCTTCGCGGAAGGCAACCCGCTTCCCGACGTGGCGAAGGTCAGTTTCACTCCGCGTAGTGGCGAGGCGGTGGCATCGACGCGGATCCGTCTCGCCAAGACTCAGAAAATCCACGCGATCGCCGAGATGAGCGACGGGTCGCTGTTCTCGGCAGTGCGCGAAGTCAAGGTCACGATCGGCGGTTGCGGCGGCTGACATGCCAGGCGGCATGAGGCTGGAATGATCAACGGGGCGCACCGGCGCCTGGTGCAGTGAAGACGGGAGAAGAGCGATGGCGAGCAAGGTCAAGCCGCGCGTCAAGGTGCCGAAGAAAGCGGAAAAGGGCGAGGTCATCGAGATCAAGACACTGATCTCGCACAAGATGGAGAGCGGCCAGCGCAAGGATAAGGAAGGCAACAAGATCCCGCGCAAGATCATCAATCACTTCGTCTGCAAATATAATGGCGAGGTGGTGTTCGAGAGTGACTGGCACGGCGCCGTTTCCGCCAATCCCTATATGGCTTTCCGCACCATCGCCACGGAAAGCGGCGAGATCGAGTTCATCTGGACCGACGATGACGGCTCTGAATACACCACGACCGCAAAAATCGAGGTCAGCTGACCCGTCGGCCGACGGCTGGAGGAGGGATAAGAAAAATGAAAATCAGGGGCTTGGCGACAGGTACGGCTGCAGTGTTACTCACCTTGGGCGTCGTCCAAGTTACGCCCGTCGCCGCCGGCGACCGGGTGTCGGTGGCGCCGCCTGAGGGGCATCCGCTGGATGAGATCATCTCCGGCTATGAATTTCGCATTCCCGAAACCCAGGCCGTTCAAGACGATGATTTCGAAAATCCGGCATTTCTTTGGGTCGAGCTGGCGGAAGAGCTTTTCGACGAAGCAGATGGCGAAGCGGGCAAGGCCTGCGCCGATTGCCATGACGGCCCGGACAGCCTGAAGACGGTGGGCACCACCTACCCGGTCTTCTACGAGCCTTGGGACAAGCTGATCAATCTGGAGCAGCGCATCAACCTTTGCCGCAGCGACAATATGAAGGCTGAGCCCTGGAAATATGAAAGCGATGAGATGCTCGGCATGACCGCCCTCGTTCGCCACCAATCGCGCGGCGAGCCGGTCAATGTCGCGATCGATGGCGAGGCCGCACCCTTCTTCGAGAAGGGCAAGGAATTTTATTACGAGCGCCGCGGCCAGCTCGATCTCGCCTGCGCGCACTGCCATGAAGGCTATGCCGGCACCAAGATCCGCGCCGACATGCTGAGCCAGGGACAAAGCAACGGCTTTCCCACCTACCGCCTGAAATGGCAAAAGCTCGGCTCGCTGCATCGCCGGTTCAAGGGCTGCAACGACCAGGTTCGCGCCGAACCCTATAAGCGCGGCTCAGATGAATACGTCAATCTCGAACTCTATCTCGCCTGGCGAGGACAAGGCCTCCCTGTCGAGACGCCTGCCGTAAGACAATAGCCTCCCTGAACGCTGATGGGCGGTGGCGTCCGAGCCGCCGCCCTTTTTTTGACTTTTTTTGACTTTGCCTGGCCTCAAAAGGCCTCATCGATGAGGATTGTCGATATGTTGACGCGCCGGGATTTCATGCAAGTCGCCATGGCAACCGCAGCGCTCACCACTGGTTCCGGACGGCTTGGCCGGCTGGCCGCTCAGCAGGCGATCACAGAGGATCAGCTCCTCGCCTTCGAGCCCAAAGGCCAGGTGACGCTGCTCCATCTCACCGATCTTCATGCCCAGCTGAAACCCCTCTATTTCCGCGAACCCTCCATCAATCTCGGCGTAGGGCCGGTGGCCGGCCTGCCGCCCCATCTTACAGGTGTCGAGCTTCTCGACCGTTTCGGCATCGAGCCGGGTTCTCTCGACGCCTATCTCTATGCGAGCGAGGACTTCGCAGCGCTTGCCCGGAACTATGGCAAGGTGGGCGGACTGGACCGTATCGCGACCCTGGTGAAGGCGGTTCGCGCCGAACGGCCGGACAGGACGCTTCTCCTCGATGGCGGGGATACCTGGCAGGGCTCATGGACGGCCTTGCAGACCAAAGGCGAGGACGTTTTTCGCGCGATGGCATTGCTTCAGCCCGATGCGATGACCGGCCATTGGGACTTCACGCTGGGCGAAGAGCGGGTGCTGGAGCTGATCGACCAGCTCGGCTTCCCCTTCCTCGGCGCGAATGTTCGGGACACCGATTGGGAAGAGCCGGTGTTCGAGCAGGTCGCCCGCTATGAGCGCGGCGGGATCGATGTCGCGGTGATCGGCCAAGCCTTTCCTTATACCCCGATCGCCAACCCGCGCTGGATGTTTCCGAGCTGGTCGTTCGGCATTCGCGAGGAAGAACTCGCAGCACTGGTGGCGGACACCAGGGATGACGGCGCCGAACTGGTGGTGCTGCTCAGCCACAACGGCTTCGATGTCGATCGCAAGCTCGCCGGCAACGTCGATGGCATCGACGTCATTCTCACCGGCCACACCCATGACGCCATTCCCGAGCCGACGATCGTCGGCAAGACGTTGTTGATCACATCAGGAGCGAACGGCAAGTTTTTGTCACGGCTCGATCTCGATGTCGGCCCTGATGGCGTCAAGGATTTCTCGTACAGCATGATCCCGGTGCTCTCCGACGCGATCACGCCTGATGCCGAGATGGCGACGCTGGTCGAAGAACTCCGGGCACCGTACGAAAAAGATCTGGCGAAGGTCGTCGGCAAGACCGATGGTGACCTCTACCGCCGGGGCAACTTCAACGGCACGTTCGATGATGTCATCTGCTCCGCCCTTCTGGAGAGCGAAGACGCCGAGATTGCCCTCTCGCCTGGTTTCCGCTGGGGGCCCTCCTTGCCGGCGGGCGAGGATATCACCGCGGAGTTCGTCTACAGCCACACGGCCATGACCTATCCCGCCGTCTATCGCCTGGAGATGACCGGCGAGCAGCTGAAGCTGATCTTCGAGGACGTCGCCGACAATCTCTTCAATCCCGATCCCTATCTGCAGCAGGGCGGCGACATGGTTCGGGTCGGCGGCATGGCCTACCGCATCGATCCCAATGCCGCCATGGGTGATCGGGTCACCGACATGACGCTCACGGCCAGCGGCGACGCCATCGAAGCCGGCAAAACCTACACCGTCGCCGGCTGGGCCTCGGTCAACGAAGGCACGGAGGGTCCGCCCATCTGGGACGTGGTGACCGACTACATCCAAAGCCAGGACACCCTGGCGGCCAAACCGGTGGCGTGGCCACCTCAGTGACTTGGACTGTCGGTGCCAGGGAAGATGGTATGCGCCCAGGTTTTCGAAGGCCCGCCACACCACGCCGCTTCAGGACTTGGGCGCAAACCGTCGAGCCTGGTGCTAGCGGCCCAAAGTCCATGATGTGGTCACACCACTGGATACGCCACTGATGGGGCTGGAGGTTTCTTATGCCGGTGCGCTGCTTGCGGGGTTGCTGAGCTTTCTCAGTCCTTGTGTTCTGCCTCTGGTGCCGCCCTATCTCTGCTTCATCGGCGGCGTCACCTTCGAACAACTCACCTACCGCCAGGCGGCGGACGCCGAAGTTAAACGTCGGGTGCTATGGGCGGCGGTGGCGTTTGTCCTGGGTTTCGCCGTGGTCTTTACGGCCTTCGGCGCCACGGCCTCCGTGGTCGGCAAGCTGATCGCGAGGCATGCCGATCTTCTGGCCAAGGTCGCGGGCGGCATCATCATCATTCTTGGGCTGCACTTCCTCGGGCTCTTCAAGATCGGTCTGTTGCAGCGCGAAGCCCGCTTTCATCCGGAACAGAAGCCGACAAACCTGTTCGGCGCTTTCATCATCGGGCTCGCCTTCGCGTTCGGCTGGACGCCCTGCGTCGGCCCTGCCCTTGCCGCCATTTTGTTCGTTGCCGGCAGTGAAGACGATGTGCTCTATGGCGCCTCGCTGCTCTTGGTCTACGCACTCGGCATAGGCATACCCTTCATCCTAGCGGCCCTTGCCATCGGTCCCTTCATGGGTTTCATGCAGCGCTTTCGCCGCTATCTCCATCGCATCGAGCAGGTCATGGGCGCACTCCTGGTGCTCACAGGCATCCTGTTCATCACCGGCTCGATGAACGTGATCGGATTTTGGCTGCTGGAGACATTCCCAGCACTAGGCCGTATCGGTTAGGGCCTTCTCCTCCGAGAGGAGGTCGGGGTGCCTCAGCTCAGGTTGTCATAGACGGCCTTCTCGAAATCCAGGAAGAGCGGCAGAGCCTTTTTGTCGACGAAGGGGATGATCTGGGTCGCGTAGATGCCGCCGATACCGCGTGTCGGGTCGATCCAGTAATAGGAATTCGCAAGCCCGGCCCAAGCAAGACTGCCGGCGCTCCGACCAGTTGGCGCCTGCTCCATATTGATCATGAAGGAGAGGCCCCAGCTCTTGGGCATGCCCGGGAAGAACTCGGCGTCGTTGGAAAATGGCGGCATCGCGGTCTTGAGTTTCTGAACCCGGCAATCCCCCATCTGATTGACCGACATGAGGGCGACCGTCTCCGGCTTCAGGATGGTCTCGCCATCATCGCCCTTCCCTTCGTTCAAGATCATGCGCACGAACTTGCCATAATCCCCGATGGTCGAATAAAGACCGCCGCCGCCCATCTCGAATTCCGGCTCCTGCGGAATCTCGATATCGGTCGCTTCCAGGCTATCGTCGTCACCGCGCTGGTGGATCTTGGCCATGCGCGCGCGCATCGCATCGGTAATCTTGAAAGCGGTATCATCCATGCCGAGCGGCTGGAAGACATGGTCCTCGAGATAGGCGCCGAGCGTCTGGCCGCTCACGGCTTCCACCATCTTGCCGGCCCAGTCGATGCCAATGCCGTAGTCCCAATTCTCGCCCGGATCGAAGGTCAGCGGCGTAGTGAGCGCAACGTTCTCACAGGAGATTACGCCCGGAATGCCTTTGGCCTCCTGGTATTTGGCCAGATCCGCATTCCAGATATCGTAGCTGAACCCGGATGTGTGCGTGAGGAGGTGGCGAAGCGTGACCTCGGACTTGGGCTTGCGCAATCGAGCCTCGCCATTGGCATCGAACCCGTCGAAGACCTTGAGGTCGGCGAGCTCCGGCAGGACATGGCTTGCCGCGCGATCGAGGTGCAGCTTGCCCTGCTCCACCATCTGCATGGCCGCAGCCCCGGTCACCGCCTTGGTCATCGATGCGATCCAGACAACCGTATCCGGCGTCATCAGAGCGCCCGATCCGAGCACACGTTCCCCGAACCCACCTTCGTAGATGGCGCCATCTCGATCGGTCGCCATGGCGACGACGCCCGGAACCTCCCCGTTCTCGACGGCTGTTCTGAGAATGCCGTCGACCGCTGATTGCATGGACATGATCTCTCCCCGGTGGATAGCCCCAATAACGTAGCCTCCACCTTGCAAATAACGAGTGCTAAAGACAATGCAGCAATACCGACCGGACTGTGTTTCACTCCTCTCACTTCATATCTTCGACGTGTCGGGCTCGACATAAAATATAAAAATATATATTGTCATGGAGGAATGTGTTGGGAGGCGAATAATCATGAAACTCTGGGTTCTGGCATTGACGCTGGTCGGCGCAATGATCGCCTCTTCGCCAGGGAACGCCGATGAGAAGATCGAACCGATCCTGACTGACGATGGCCTCTATGCACAGGCCTGGTTTCTGCAGAGCTTCCTGGATCTCTCCGAAGACCTGGATGAGGCCAAGGCGAACGGTAAACGCTTCGCGATCATGTGGGAGCTGAAAGGCTGCCCCTATTGCAAGGACACGCATTTCATCAACTTCGCGGACCCCGAGATCAACGCTTATGTCCGCAATAATTTCGAGATCCTGCAGCTCAACTATCAGGGTTCCAGGTTGGTGACCGACTTCGATGGCGAAGAGTTGGAGGAACGGGCGTTACGCCAGAAATATGGCATTCGCTTTTCGCCGACATTGCAGTTCTTTCCGGAAAGCAGTGAGGAGATCGCCGGCGAAACTGGCCAAGCTGCGGAAGCCGTTCGTATGACTGGATACACCAAGCCCAATCAGTTCGTCGGCGTGTTCCGCTTCGTCAAAGAAAAAGCCTATGAAGAGCAGACCTTTCAAGATTATCTACAAACATCAGGCCCTGATTAAATATTCATTCTTGATATATTGTTTTCTTCGAATAAATTAAACTACGTGATCTGCCCAGCGTCAGGCATATCGAAAAAAAGCGCGATAGAGGGGAACCCAATTGACAAGAGATCCGAAGCGCGACAAGGCGTTGGGCCGCCGCAGCTTTCTGGCGTCGGCGGGTGCCGTCGCGGGTGGTGCAGCGGCAGCCGTCAGTACCAGGTCAACGCTCGCCGCGTCGGGCGATCCGGCGATCACCGAACTCAAGGACTGGAACCAATATCTCGGCTATGGCGTCGATGCCACGGGTTATGGCGTGCCGTCCGGTTTCGAGGAAAACACCATCCGTCGCTGGGTGCCATGGCTGACGGCATCGGCCGAGAGCTCGGTCAACTTCTCGCCGCTTTACGATCTTACCGGCTTCGTGACGCCCAATGGCCTCCATTTCGAGCGCCATCATGGCGGTGTGGCCGAAATCGATCCAAGAGAACATCGGCTGATGATCCATGGAATGGTCGAAAGCGAGCTTGTCTTCACGATGGACGATCTTCGACGCATGCCGTCGGAGAGCCATTTCTATTTCACCGAATGCGCCGCCAATTCAGGCATGGAATGGCGGGGCGCGCAGCTGAATTCCTGCCAGTTCACCTATGGCATGGTGTCGACAGCCCAATGGACAGGTGTGCCACTCAAATGGCTGCTCGACTATGTGGGCGTCAAAGAGGGCGCGAAGTGGATATTGGCAGAGGGTGCGGATTCATCCGGCATGACCCGCACCATCCCGATCGAGAAGGCAAAGGACGATGTGCTGATCGCTTTTGCTCAGAACGGCGAGGCGATCAGGCCCGAACAGGGATACCCGCTTCGCCTGGTGGTGCCGGGTTTCGAGGGCAACATGTCGATCAAATGGCTCCGCCGAATAGAGCTTGGCGATGCGCCCTACATGACCCGCGAGGAAACCTCGAAATACACGGACCTCCTCGAAGATGGCCGCGCCAGAATGTTCACCTGGGTGCAGGAAGCCAAATCAGTCATCACCAGCCCCTGCCCCGAGCGGCCGGTCAATGGCCAGGGCATGTACAAGATCGAAGGTTTGGCATGGAGCGGCCACGGACGGATCAAGCGCGTCGACGTCTCGACCGATGGCGGCAAGAACTGGCAGACTGCGCGGCTGCACGATCCGGTTCTGCCTAAATGCATGACCCGCTTCGAAATCCCCTGGGACTATCAAGGCGGCGATGCACTCCTGGTCAGCCGCGCCATGGACGAAACCGGCTATGTCCAACCGAGCATGCAAGAGTTGCAGAATGTGCGCGGCGTCAACTCGATCTACCACAACAACGCCATGCAAACCTGGCTGGTGAACCCAAGCGGGGAGGTCGAAAATGTCCGCCTGGGCTGAGGCGCGAACGCGCGCCGGCGTTTACTGGACAGTGTTGGCGAGTGCTGTCCTTGGCCTGCTGGCGACGACGGCATCCGCGGACCAGACAAGTATCCCCTATGGCCGGCTGGCCATGCCTGAGGAGGTTGCGGCTTGGGATGTTGATATCCGTCCCGATGGTATCGGGCTGCCGCCGGGTTCGGCTTCGGCTGCCGATGGCGAGGAGCTCTTCTTCGAGCGTTGTGCCGCATGTCATGGCGAGTTCGGTGAGGGCATCGATCGCTGGCCGGTGCTGATGGGTGGGTTCGACACCCTGACCGAAGATCGCCCGGAAAAAACTGTCGGCTCTTACTGGCCCTATGCCAGCACGCTCTGGGACTACATCCATCGCGCCATGCCCTTCGGTGAAGCGCAAAGCCTCACGGATGAAGAAGTCTACGCCGTTTCACTCTACGTTCTTTATCTGAATGATCTGGTCGAACTGGACGACGTCCATGATCAGAAGAGTTTCGCCAAGATCGAGATGCCCAACAAGGACGGGTTTCTCATGCCCGATCCAAGGCCGGACACGCCGACCGACAAGCCATGCATGCGGGATTGCGACGTTGCCAGTGCGATCATCGGCAAGGCGCGCATCCTCGATGTGACGCCTGATCAGGAAGGCGACGGATCACTGGTGGACTAGTGGTATGACCGGCGTTGTTCCGCTAGTCTTTGATACGGATAGTTATTGCTCGGTCCTATTCGCTCATCCGACCTATTTGTGGTCATATTCATGTTAGATTAGCATCAAGTTAACATGAAAGTCGCTAAAATATGAAAAATGACATCTATTCCCTAAACTAAAAAGACTAACAAAAAGGAAAAAACAAGATGCAAAGACGAATTCAGGTGAGCATTGGTAGAATTTTCATTTTCCTGCTCTTCACCTATTCGTCTGCTACAAAAGATGTGGCGGCCAGTGATCTGGCTTATGGTGAATATTTGGCTGGGGAATGTGTCGCTTGTCATCGCCCCAGCTCCGAAAGCGCCATTCCTCCCATCAATGCTCTACCTGCCCCTTACTTCGTCGAAGCACTCCGGGAATATCGGGATGGCGAACGCGATCACGCGCTGATGCGGACCGTTGCCCGCTCGCTCGCCCCCCCTGAAATGGAAGCTTTGGCAGCCTATTTCGAGCAACTCGAACCGTAACAGCGTCTTAAGAAAACGCGCTTTAATCACCAAGAAGGGAGAGTTTCATGATCAATCTATCGAGACGTCGGTTTGGCCAGGGGCTGGCGGCTGGCACAACGGTCCTTGCCGCCCCGGCCATTCTCCGTGCGCAATCCGCCGGCCGTGTGGTGGTCGTCGGCGGCGGTGCGGGCGGCGGCACGGTCGCCAAATATGTGAAGAAGGATGCACCGGATCTCGACGTCACCCTGATCGAAGCCAATCCGCAATATACCACCTGCTTCTACAGCAATCTCTATATCGGCGGGATCAGAGATTTTGCGTCGATCACCCATAACTATGATGGCCTGGCGGGACACGGCGTCAATGTCGTGAACGCGATGGCATCGGGCGTTGATGCCGCGGCCAGAACCGTAACTCTCGAGGACGGGTCGGTCGTCGAATATGACAAGTTGGTGCTCGCACCCGGCATCGATTTCAAATGGGAAGCGATCGAGGGCTATGATGAAGCAGCAGCCGAGATCATGCCGCACGCTTACAAGGCCGGAGCGCAGACCAAGCTTCTGAAGGACCGGATCGACGGCATGGCGGAAGGCGGCACCTTCGTGATGGTGGCGCCGCCCAATCCCTATCGCTGCCCGCCAGGCCCTTATGAGCGCGTCTGCATGATCGCCAAGCGGTTCATGGAGACGAACCCGAGCGCCAAGATCATGATCCTCGATCCCAAGGAAAAACACTCCAAACAAGCGCTTTTTCAGGAAGCCTGGGCCAATCACTATGATGGCATGGTCGAGTGGGTGCCTGGCGATTTCGGCGGCAAAGTCACCGCCGTCGATGCGTCGGCGATGACCGTTACCACCGAAGACGGTGAAGTGGTCAAGGCGGACGCCGCCAATATCATCCCGGCACAGAAAGCCGGCGTGATCGCTGCCGCCGCCGGCGCCACCGACGACACCGGCTGGTGTCCGATCGATGCGAAGACCATGGCGTCGACCATTGTCGATGACGTCTATGTGGTCGGCGATGCCTGCATTCCCGGCGACATGCCGAAATCGGGGTTCTCGGCGAACAGCCAGGCCAAGGTGTGCGCCAACGCCGTGCGTGGCGCTTTGACGGGCTCCCAGGTGTTTCCTGCGAAGTTTTCCAACACCTGCTGGTCGCTGATCGAAACCAACGATGGGGTGAAGGTTGGTGCCACCTACGAGGCAACCGACGAGAAGATCGCCAAGGTCGACGGGTTCATCAGCGAGGTTGGCGAGAGCGCCGAGCTGCGCGCCGACACCCGCCGCGAGGCCGACGACTGGTACGCCGGCATCGTCGCGGACATTTTTGGTTGAGAGCGCAAGAGGAGTGACGA
>JBPCVQ010000480.1:0-3927 GCA_051010395.1 Geminicoccaceae bacterium
AGCCACGCATAGTTCAGGAGGTCGGTGTAGGCGCCTTTTTGCTCTGGTGTCAGGTGGCGCGTGTCGGCGATGTAGTCGCGCGGATACCATGCCATATGCGGGAAATCAGCCATCGCCCGACTCCCGCAGCATGGCTTCCATCGTTGCGGTAATGATTTCCTTGTCGCGGCCTGAAAGCCTGCAGAAGCGGCTCGTGAATGGTGCTATGGCGTCCTGAGATCGCCCCTCTACGATCCACTCAACAGGGCAATCGTAGGCACGGGCCAGTCCAGCAGTGATCCTAGCCGAAGGCCTTTGCTTGCCGTTCTCGCAAGCGTGCACGGTTGTAGGTTTACAGCCAGCACGGCGGCCGGTCTCGGCTAGCGTTAGCCCGGCATCCTTGCGGAGCTGAAGCAGCCTTCCGGCTATGCCATTTGATGGAGTCTGGAATCCAGGCGCGGTCGCGCCCTTGGCGTAGTCTTTCATGATCTTTCCCCTGTTCGGTGCCGGCCGCCGCGAGAGGGGAAAGCTACTCGCGGACGGCGGCCCGAAAACATGCACAGATGCCGGATTGCAAGCCCGACACCGCAGCAAATGGCGCAGATCGGCGGCGGGGTCAAGGGGTTAGGCATAGCGACCCCTGCTCTGGCTTCGGGTGCTGCATGATGTCGAGGAGGTCGCCGCGGTCTGTGTCGAGCCGCTTTCCTGCCATAGCGGCATACTCGGCATTGAGCTCGATCAGGACGGCGCTGCGCTGGAGGCGGTCGGCGACCAGGCCGGTGGTGCCAGCGCCGCCGAATGGGTCAAGGACAGTCGCCTGGGCGATCTCGGCGCCGCATTGGCAGGAGGGTTGCCATCCAAGCGTTGTGGTTTTGATCGTGCCTCTAGGGGTACCGGCAAGACCACTGCTTGGATCAAGTCCGTTCGACGAACGATTTCGGGTCTCATCGCTGAGCACATCCGTCGCCGGTTGAAATTCACGATCAACCACGCGCACCCACGTCGCACCACAGCCCGAACAAACGCCCTTGCTGCTGGTGCCAGCCAGGATGCACCGCCGCGCGAGCTCGGTCGGGAACGTGGCGAAATGCGCCTCGTCAAACGGCTCGGTCGCGATCGTCCAGACGTTGCGGCAGTTGGCGCCACCTTCTGGAGTTGTATTCAAAGCTCCCTGTCGATCTCGGAATTGTGCTTGGCCTGGATAGCCTCTCTGGCCATTGCCGTTCCATCCATTTTTTGATCGAGAGATGCTCTCCGGGAGATGTGGAGTTTTGATCGCCTCAGCATCAAAGAAATACCGCTTGGACTTCGCCAGCAAAAACACGTGCTCATAGGCGTTGGTGCAGCGGTCCCTGACGCTTTCCGGCATGGGGTTTGGCTTTGCCCAAATGATCGCGTCGCGGAGATACCAGCCGTCGGCCTGAAGCGCCAACGCAAGCAAATTAGCTTGCATCATTAAATCCTTGGTTTTCAACGAAAGGGCTGGTATGGCTAAATATGACCAGCAAATTCCACATCGCCCTGAACACGAAGGATCACCACATGCCGCGACCGAAGAAGCCATGCCCTGATTGCGGGCAACCGATGGCTGCAAACTCTCGCTCTTGCCTTGCTTGTTCGAAGCCATACGAGAGGACGATGGATCATCGTCGGAAAATGTCTGATGCTCAGAAGGGCAATCCGAAGCCAAATCTCCGGGGGCGCAAGCGTCCTGAGCATGCAAAGATGATGAAGGAGTGGTGGACTCCTGAACGGCGGCATCAGATGAGCCTGCGTCAACTAGCCCGCAATCCTGACGCTCGTTACCATGGGCTTTCAGCCCGTGCTGCGAAGAGGTTGTGTGAGGAAGAGGGCCATTGCAAGATTTGTGGTCATGATGGCTCGGAGAGCCGTCTCGGTGTGCATCACCGTGATCGGGACAAGAGGAATCAAGATCCTGATAACCTGCAGATCCTTTGCCATCGATGCCACATGCAGGAGCATGCGCTGGCTGGCGAGACTGGCTGGCATTCATACCACCGGAAACGTAAGACGATCCGCAGTTGACCCAGCACGTGCCATCCTTGCGCAGCACGCGCTTGACCTCACGGAACACATCGACCAGGCGCGCGCACCATTCGTCGGGCGTCTCTTCGAGCCCGATCTGACCGTCAACGCCGTAATCGCGTAGCCCCCAATACGGCGGGCTGGTGACGCAGCAATGCACGCTTTCGGATGGCATCTCGCGCAGCTGCTCCAGCGCATCGCCAATGCGTATCTCTACCGTCATCACTCAACCTCGAAGATGTGTTTGCGGTTGTAGCCCGGCACGGTGATGCAGTAGCAGCCAGGCTGCAGAGTCTTGTGCTGCCGGCGAAATTCCATGTGCTTCTTGACCCGAGCGAACACGTCGGCCGGCTCGCCGCTGAGCTCCCAGCTGTCCCATGGTTGCCCGCTCGTGTCGGTGCTCAGGTGGACCTCGACGCGGGTTTTGTCTTCCGCCATGCGGTCGCTCCAATTCTCGATCCAGCACTTGCGCCCGTTGATCTTGAATTCGGGGCTCGCCTTGTGGACGTAGATTCCGGTCATGTGATTTGCTCCACGGTTATGACGAGTTTGGGTGTCTCGCCGTAGAGCTTACGGGCAGTCAGGTTTACGATGAGTGAATCGTCCCGCCATACGATGCCGTTGAGCGCGTCCTTGGCAGCCTTGATGATGTTGTCTAGGTCCGGTCGCTTGGTGGCGTGGATCTCGCCCGCGGCCGCGGCACGCTGCTTCTTACCAGACCAGCTTGATGGGATCGGCACGAACGCCTGAAGGTCGACTGATAGCCCGCAATCCATAGTCGAGCGCCCGGCCAGATTCATGGCCACGACACCGCACATACGCACCCAATTCTCGTAGTTCTGGGTTTTCTTAGGGGTGTAGCTGCGCCCGTAGCCGTTGACCGTGGTGAACTTCGGCCTGCCCTTGGCTACCGGGACTCCTTCAACGATGATGCGGAGTGGCGCTGGCATAACATGCCTACGCCCAAGACGATTGAAGAGGTGTGGTGGCAGGCGGGGATTTGAACCCCATCCGGGTAGCAATGCCGGACACTAGCCCAACACGCGCGTACTTGCCCTGCCCCACTTTCCGGCCAATTGCGGATTCGAACCGCTCAGGGATGATCAGTCCCTTAAGCTCCTGGCATCGGCCCCATTGAAGGAATTTCGGCGCGGTGCTAATGTTCATAGTGTACAAACTCCAATAACCTTATGTTAAACCTTTGCAACACTCCGATGGCGGCGGCTGGAGCCCCACTCCGATAGCCGCCGTACTTTCTCTTATTCATGCCGCCTCGCTCCCGTTGTCTGGATCCTTCTCCCGTTCCCGAGCCAATGCAGCCAGCACCGTTATCGTTGCCTTGCCCGTGCTCATGAATCGATAGATTGAGCTGCGTGCAACGCGTGACGAACTGGCAATATTCCGCAGATCCCTTGGCGTGTCTCGCAGCCACTGCCGCAGGTACTCCGTCTGTCTTTCTAGTTCTGACATGATGCAATCATATGTCCGAAATTTAGGATTGACAAGCCTCAATTCGTGTACTAGATTTCGGACATGAACGTTCAGCAAGTGCCCGTTTGGAGGCGGGCACCTCTGAGCAGTCAGATGGAGAGGGTGATGTTTGTTTGGTATTGGGGAGGCCAAGGCCAGTTTCATCTTGGCGAAGTTTGCTTCCACACGACAGGAGGGCTCAACTGCAACGAATCCGTCTGGCTCGTGCCGGGCACGCTGGAGGATGAGAAATGAATATCCACGACCTGATCAAGGGCAGTGCGGACGAGCACAAAGGAGCAGCTACCCCCGACCACCCGGCATGGCGCGGCAACACCGAGCCAAGCTACAGCCGGCCCTGGTACGGACCGACCAACGACGCTGAGCGTGTTGGCATGCTCTGGGCGCTTCATGGCGCACTTAGCTCTTGCA
>JBPCVQ010000481.1:0-31473 GCA_051010395.1 Geminicoccaceae bacterium
GAGCGATGTTCTTGCACGTGGCCACGATCGATCGAAACCGTCCGAAGACAATGAGACGAGCGCTGGCGAGGCCGAAGATAGCACCGCGAAGCGTATACGCGCTGCTCGCCAGCAGCCTGACGACGTCGAAAAAAACGATCCGCTGACCCTGGTCAACAAAGGCGATCTTTTGCTGCTCGCCGCGGAGATGGTGAAGGTCAGCCGTGCCGAAGACGAGGAGACGCCGGATGCCGCGAAGAAGGCGCTCGGCGACATGGATCAACTGACCCTGGGCGACAGCGAGGAGAAGACCAGCTCACCGCTGCGCATGGATCTCGATCTTGCCGCGCGAACAATCGAGGAAACACGCGCAGAGGGGCCGATCACCCTGCCGGAGTGGCACTACAAGAAGAGCGTGTACCTTCCGAACCACTGCGCCATTGATGCGAGCCCGGCGTCCGAGGAAGGGGAGGCCTGGCAACCTGATCGAGCCGCCCGTCAGCGCATTCGACGCGTCCGCCGTCAGTTCGAGGCGTTTCGGCCAAGGCGCGAGACGCTGCACCGCCAACTCGATGGCAGCGAGCTGGACATGGACGCATTAGTGCGCGCCCGCACCGACAGGCTGGCGACCGGTCATTTGTCCGACAAGATCTATCAGGATGTACGCAATCAGGGGCGTGATCTCGCCGCCGCCGTGCTGGTCGACGTTTCACTTTCCACCGATGCCTGGGTCGACAACTGCCGCGCCCTCGACGTCGAAAAAGAGGCGCTGACAGCGCTCGCCCACGGCCTCGATGCCTCCGGCGATTCTTTTAGCCTCTGGAGTTTCACCTCGACCAAGCGCCAGGTACGCGTCGCCCCTATAAAGACATTCGATGAGCCGCTGGGCGGTGCTCCGCTTCGCCGGATCAGCGCGCTCAAGCCCGGCGCCTACACCCGCATGGGCGCCGCCATCCGCTACATCCAACAAACTCTCGCTGCCCGACCTGAGCAGCACCGCCTACTGCTGCTGCTGTCGGACGGCAAGCCCCACGACATCGATCACTATGACGGCCGTTTTGGCATCGAGGACACGCGAAAGGCGGTGCAGGAAGCGCGGCAGGCGGGTACGGCAGTCTTCGCCATCACCATTGATCGCAATGCCAGCGCCTACATCCCCTATCTGTTCGGCCGCGGCGGCTACGCCCTGGTCAGCCACATCAATCGCCTTGTTCCCGCCTTGCCGGCGATTTACCGGCAACTGGTTCGTTAGCACCCAAAGGGAGAGAGATCATGACCCTGCGCATCAACAGCCTCGTAGCTTTCGTCACCTTGGTTCTGGCAAGTAACGCCGCCGTCGCTGACGGCGATGTGGCGAAGGGGGAGAAGGTGTTCAAGAAGTGCAAGACCTGCCATCTGGTCGACACGGAGAAGAACAAAGTCGGCCCACATCTGGTCGGCATCATGGGCCGCGCTGCCGGCGCCGTTGACGGGTTCAAGTATTCAGATGCGATGAAAGAGTCGGGCATCACCTGGGATGAGGAAACGATCGCCGCCTATCTCGCTGATCCCAAGGGCTACATCAAGGGCAACAAGATGGCGTTCCCTGGTCTCAAAAAAGATAATCAGATCGCCGACGTGATCGCCTACATCAAAGAGGCAACCGGCGGCTAATCCTGTCAGGACCTGGCTGACAGAGAACCGAACTGTCTCAGTGTCGGGCAGGCGTTGGTTTATGGCCCAGCAGCATCGGGCCGTAAGCCAGGACGAATATGAGAAAGGCGCTGGCCCAAAGGAGACCGGCGGCCGTCAGCCATGTTTGCCCTGGAAGGAGTGGTGAGATGATTCTTGCGATCGCGCCGAGCGTGACGGCGGCATAGATCAGGACGGTTGCGCTGTTCGCCGTCAGCGCCCGGCCGGTATGGCCTAGTGTGGCGCGGGTCATGACCGCAAGCATCATCGTGCCGAAAGCTCCAGTCGTGAGCGCGTGCAGAGCGGCGAGATTGCTGACGGCCGGGACGAGGTTGGCAAGACCGAGCAAGCCAACGCCGAGAGCAAGCCAGCCGTAGCCGATATGCAGAATGAGCACCAGGGGCTCGGCGAGGCAGCGCCACCCGGCCCAACGCGCCAGCCTGATGGTGTGAGCGACGCCGGCAGCAGCGAGCAGGCCACCGCTCAGGCGGCTTTCGGGGCCTATGATCCAGGCAAGCAAAGCGGTGGCAAGCAATAGCAAAGCCAGCTTGTCGAGGGCGTCGAAGGGGCTGGGCAGGCCGGCGGATTGACGCTTGGCCAGCCAGTTTCGCGTGAAGCTCGGCACGATCCGCCCGCCGATCAGCCCGATCAGCATGGCGATGGCAGCGATGCCAAGGCGGGTGCCAAGCCCGTTCGGATCAAGGACACTCAGCTGCTCTAGATGGAATAGTCCGTTGGCAGTCGCCAGCAGGCCGATCACCAGAGCAGGCGGCAGATTGCGCCAATTGCCGCCCATGACGATTTCCCAAGCGATCAGTCCGGCGAGAGTGAAGAGAAATGACGCATCGATGAGTGCAGCCAGCGTTGCACTGATGGCGCCACTGACGAGTATCGCCAGCCGTCCAGCGAGCCAAAGTAAGGCCAGCACTGCCAGCGCCGGACCGGCCACCGGCAGCCTGCCGGTCCAATTGGGAACGGCCGTCAGGATGAAGCCTGCGATCACGGCGCTTGAAAAGCCGAACAGCATCTCATGCTGGTGCCAGGCGACAGGGGCCATGGCGCTGGGCAGGGTTAGCAAATCTGCTAGCACAGCGAGCCAGAGGCAGATGGCGAACACCGCCCAGACAGCACCCATTAAGAAGAAGGGGCGAAGGCCGACACGGAGGATGGGCGCCGTTGATCTGGTTCGGCGGGAAGGGAGCTGTTCCGGGTTTGCGTCGGTCGTTTTGCTCATCAGTTCGGCGCTATGCCTTCAACAGATGGGTGATCGGCTACGAATGCACTGGCTATGAACGCCGTTCGAATCACGGCCATTAGCATTGTACATTTCGCATCGTGGTTGTCTTAGGCCCGTCAGGCTAACGTTACCGAAGAGTTGGAGGCTTGATCGCCGTCAAGGTCAACGCGGCAAAACCGACGCTCAATCCATAGCGATGCCGGGCCGAACTTTAGCGGCAGGCCCAGGCGAGGCCCTAAGTCAAGCCGTGGAGGGCGCTGCCCTCCAACTGAAATCCGGCGTTTATGACCATCCGGTCGACAACTATTTGAGGGCTAAGAGCCTGTTCTCTAACTCGGGGATGGGCGTCAAGCTCTCCTTAGGTACCTGTCGGTTTCACTGTTCTCTCCGCGGTAGGCTTTGCCCTCAGCATGGTGGCGTTGGAGGACGCCAGCGGATCAATGTGTGAGTCGCGTTTGCCTTGAAGCAGGCTCGCAAAGCCTCTCTCGATCTCGCCGTCGCTGCCGTCCCGACAGGGACCTCTTCTCCGCTCGCGCGGAACTCTTGGGGTTTGGCCTTTGCTAAGCTGCTGCCTCCTTGCTTGATCACCTAAAGTCGGTTCGATCGCACCACATGCGATGGAGGATGACCGCCAGCTTCCGTGCTATGGCGACCTTGGCTTTCTTGAAGCCGACGCGTTTCCACGGCCTGAGTCCCCAGGCCTTGAGCGAACACCAGTGGCGGACTCGGGTGAGCAAGACACCGGCGGCCTCGAAAAGATAGGTCCTGACCATGGCATCGCCGCATTTGGAAATCCGGCCGGTCCAGTCGATTTCGCCCGAAGCGTAGCGGCGCGGCGTCAATCCAACGTAGGCGCCGACCGACCTGGAATGCAGAAAGCGGGCCGGGTCATCGATGGTCGCGTAGAACGCCAAGGCGGTGATTGGCCTAATGCCTGGTGTGGTCATGGATCGCTTGGTGTCGACGTTGTTACGGGCCAAAGCCAGAGCCTTGCGATGAAGGGCGGCGATCTCTCGCCGGACCTTCTCGCGGATCTCCAAAAGAGGCCAAGTCGCTGCCCGTAGAAGATCATGCTGGTCAAGCAATTCTTCGACGCGGCGATAGAAGACATTCCCGCTTGCTTTGCCAATGATGAGGCCGTGATTCTTCAACAACCCACGGATCTGGTTCTCAAGATCACCCTTGATCTTCACCATGTGCGCCCGACTGTTCAGAACCGCACGGATCTCATGACATGAGAGCCTCTTGACCTGGACTTCCTTGTACCAACCGCATTGCATAATCCGGGCAATCTCCACGGCGTCGTTCCGGTCACTCTTGTTGATTTGCATCGACAGCGCCGCCTTGGCATGACGGGCATCGATGCAGATCACCGGCAGCCCGAGCGCTCTAAGCTCATGCCAAAGCCAGGTCGTGGTCGGGCCTGTTTCGAGACCGATACGCTTCACATTAACGGCGTTCGTCTTGATGAAGGTTGCAATGGCTTCCGGTTCCGAAATCATTGTCCCTTCGCAAAGGATGTGACCGGCGCCATCGACCGGTCGTCAAAATCTACGCAGAGCAACGGCCGATATCGACCAGGCTCCATACAATCCCCGAGTTACGCCATGTGTGAGAAGGTCAGTTTGGCGCCAATTTGTCGATCATCATGCGGACAGTGGCGATGTCGATCATGGTCTCTGAAGTTTGGACGTGGCGCTCATAATCCTTGGCGAGACGCCGAGAACGGCCTAGCCAAGCGAAGGTACGTTCGACAATCCAGATCAAGCCGGCGATCTTGAAGGCGCACTCACACAGGCTCTAAGCAAGTTGCGAGGAAAGTGTCTAACATCACTAATCAGATTAGATATCAAGTTGCTCCGTCATCGTGGAGCAGCATCGGAATTGTCAACACGAACGGTATCAAATGAAAAGGGCTGATACTCTGCATCTCGGGATTTGGCCGGGACGGAACTTATGCCAAGCGCCCGGGCTTTGATCAGATCGCCCAGGGCATGGGTGGGATCATGTCGATCACCGGCTTGCCGGGTCATTTGAGACAAGCTGCTTGTCAACTTCCAGTGATATCAGAACTGCATTCTCGGACTTGGGCCGAAGAAAGCGCCCAAATCCGCAAACGTGGCAGCATCCGCCAAAAAGCCGGGAGTATAGCGGCTCCGCGACATCAAGGATGTGATGCACTTCACATATGAAGTGGCCTCGTCATGCTATTTTAATCAGGGGTTGCTTCATTGGATTTACCTCACTTTTTCCAGGACTTGGGTGATTTAAAGAATAATCGTAACCGTCACGGGGATGAGACGGCATGCCATTGAATAGAATTGCCACAGCCGCATTCAGGACGATTGGGGCTGTCGATTCGGTCCATGGTTCATCGGCGCTGGAAGCGCAATTCACGGGACGCCAGGGCAAGATCGTTCGCCCCTGCAGCGGCTTCGATCGGTTTCTACGGTTGGACTCGCCGCGCGGCATCGACAGCAATGGTGTACGCAAACCCAACGTGCAAGCCGCCAATGTCGCCGCGATCGTTCCGCCGATCGACCATGGTGGCGCCAGGACCCACCCAGGCGACGGTGCCTGGCTCGAATGCAATCATGTGACCATTCCCGCCGGTAGTGCACTTCGCTTTCACTGGGGATTTCTGCGTTTCGATGGCCTGCCGGGCAATGACTTCTGCGCCTTTGAACCGGAGGGGGAGCCTCTTGTTACCTTGGCACAGATCTTCGATCTCGAAATGAGAGGCAATGCCAACCAGACCCGCGGTCCGGGCGGCCATGTCTGGATCGAGCATGTCTGGAAGCCATCTGGCGGCTTCTCCGGCAGACTTCGCTGGATCGTCGCCAATGCCGAGCTGGTGCTCAGCGCCAGTGATCCTCCAACCGGCCTCGAATTTGTCCGCCCTTCGGCCATGGTCCTTTGCGGACTCGATATAAGCTGACGCCACCACATTAGGGACAGACGCCATGCGCAGATGTCTTTCTGGTCTCATCGGTTTCGGTGCCTTCGTCCTGCTGGCAGGATGCCATGGTATTGGCACGCCGCCTGGTCACGACGTCCCCAACCGCATCATCCGAGCCGAGGTCGTCGCCTTCGACCAGCCGCTGATCTACAACCGCTTCGGGTCGATCAACCCCTACGGCATGATCTACGCGCTCGCCGGCGACGTCGAAGACATGTCCAGCCGGAACTATGGCGAGGCAACGCCCTTCAGCGAGGCGACGCCGGCCGGAAAGGTCAGGCTTAAAGCCGAAAAACGCCCTCGCCCGCTGGTGATGCGCATGAACGAGGGCGATGTTCTCGAAGTCACCTTCTACAACCGCCTGCTGCCCGACCAGCCGGATCTTTCGGACGACGAGCTTTCCGGCGAGGGCCTTCGCTGGCAGCCGCCGATCATCGATACCGAGCCTGAGACCAGCGTCAGCTACACCAATCTCGGCGAGGAAGAACTGGAGGGCGCAGAGCCGGAGCATGCGGAAGAGCTCGATGCCGGGATCACGGCGGAGCGCGACAGGCGCGGCAACAACTGGCCAGCCACGCGAAAAGCATCGATCACCATCCAGGGCCTGACCCCGATCGACGATAATTTCGATCCCATCGGCACGGGCATTCAGCCGATCCTCCCCGGCCAGCAGACCGTCTACCGCTACCGCGCCGATCGCACCGGAACCCATCTCTTCTACAGCAACGGTGCTCCCGCAGGCGGCGAGGGTGAAGGCGGTTCGCTCACCTATGGGCTGTTTGGCGCGGTCATGGTCGAGCCCCTAGGCAGCCGCTGGTATCGAAGCCAAGTCAAGGCGGAAGATCTGGATGCCGCGATGGATGCCGCGGCGGCGCCGGCTCTGATCGACTACGAAGCCGTGGACGACGACGGCAAGCCGGTTCTCAACATGTTAAGGCCAGTGTCGGGTGCTTATGAAACCTATGATCTGGTGCATGGCGACATCAACGCGATCATCGTCGACTGTGCAGCGCCCTACAAAGAGCTCGAGCGCTGCCGAGGCAAGCATAGCGATGCGTTTCGCGAGTTCACCGTGATCTTCCATGACGAGCTGAAGACCTTTTATGCTGACGAGTTCACGGCACTCGAACAGTTCGGCCAGCTCACCGGCATCGGCGACGGCTTTGCGATCAATTACGGCGCCTCGGGCATGGGCACGGTCCTGCTCGCCAACCGGTTGGGTATTGGCCCGGCCAAGGACTGCCTGGAATGCTTATATGAAGAATTCTTCCTGCAGAGCTGGGCGAATGGCGATCCGGCTCTCCTGGCGCAGTATGAAGATGATCCCGCCAATGTGCACCACGCCTATCTGAACGACCGGGTCTCTTTCCGCAATCTGCATGCCGGGCCGAAGGAAACCCATGTTTTCCATCTGCACGCCCATCAATGGCTGTCCGCCAACAACGAACGCGAAGGCACCTATCTGGACAGCCAGACGATCGCGCCGCTTCAGGGTTTTGCCTACGATATCTACGACGGCGGCCTCGATGACTGGGGCAGCACACCCTTCAACCTCACCAACGGCGCCGGCAACCGCAACCGTACGGTCGGCGATTCCATCTTCCACTGCCATCTCTATCCCCATTTCGCCCAGGGCATGTGGGCGCTTTGGCGCAATCATGACGTGTTCGAGGACGGCAGCCGCCGGCTGCCTGATGGGCTATCGACCGACAACTATGGCCGCTCGGGCACCGACCCGATCTCCGGCGAGGTGGTGACTGTCGACGGCAAGGAGAGCGGCACGCCGATCCCGGCGATCGTACCGCTGCCCGGCCAGGCCCTGCCGCCGATGCCGACCTATGGCGAAGACGGCATGCCCGGCTATCCCTTCTTCATGGAGGCCAAGGCCGGCCATCGCGCACCGCAGCCGCCCAAAGACTTTCACCAGGAAGACGACGAAACCTATCGGGATGCCGGCCTGCCGCGTCACATTTTTACCGGCGTCGGCGAACGTGAGCTTTCGGGCCTGTCGCCGGATCAGGTGCAGAACGCGATCGACGATGGCACGTTGGTGAAGAAGGCCGTCGACAGTGGTGATTTCTCCGGCCACATCCTGAGCGCCGAGGTCAAGATCCTCGATAATGAGGGCGAGCCGAACGAGCAGCGCGCCATGGACTTCCATGCGGGTGCTGCATCCGAGTTCAAGACGGTCAAAGGCGACGTTCGTCCGCATAGCGGTGGACCGGCCTATCCGAGCGTGACGCCAGAGGGTGCGGATGCGCCCTTCACGGTCAATGGTGCTCCCGGCGCGCGGGGCGCCCCCTTTGCCGATCCCTGCTACGATCCGGCGTTGACTGACATGCGCATCTATGACGTGTCGGCGATCCAGCTCGATCTCGTGGTCAACAAGGCGGGCTGGCACGACCCGCAGGCGCGAATCAATGTGCTGAGCAAGGACGTCGAAGATTGGGAGAACCGGACCACCGGCGAGGCGGAGCCCTTCTTCTTCCGTGCGGAAAGCGGCGAATGCATCGAATATCGCCACACCAACCGCACGCCCAAAGACCTGGAGCTCGACGATTTCCAGGTGAAGACGCCGACCGACATCATCGGTCAGCACATCCATCTGGTGAAGTTCGATGTGACCGCCTCGGACGGCAGCGGCAACGGCTTCAACTACGAGGACGGCACGCTGGCACCCGATGCGGTCGAGGAGCGGATCGAGGCGATCAACACGTTTCTTGGCTACGAGAAGCTCACGCCGCGCGAAGGCGAGGACGCGTATCAGACCACCGTTCATCGCTGGTTCGCCGACCCGCTGCTGACAGCGCCGTCCCGTGATCCTGACGCTAAGGATCGAACGCTGCGCACGGTCTTTACCCATGATCATTTCGCGCCATCCTCGATACAGCAGCATGGATTCTATTCAGCCCTTCTGATCGAACCTGCTGAAACCGACTGGCTCGATCCCGAGACCGGCGTCTCGATCGTTGACGACCAAGGACAAGCGGTCGGCTCGAAGGCGCTGATCGTTGGCACGGATGAGAATGGCCTGCATGTCGATCATCGCGAGTTCGCACTCGCGGTCGCCGACTTCGCGCTGCTCTACGAGCCCAGGCACGAGGACGCCCTGCCCGATGCCGAGGATGCTCAGGGTATCGACGCGCTGGTGGTCCAGGCCGATCCTTACAGCGAGGTTGGCAAAACGCTGCGCGAACGTCGGGACGAGATCCGCACCCATGAGGGTGTGCCTGTTGCCCCGCCCGCCAAACCCGAGGCAATCTCCAAGGATCATCACGACCCCTATCTCGTGAACTATAAACACGAGCCCATCCCGCTTCGAGTCGGCGAGAACGTGCCGGACCGCCGGCATGATCGCGATTGCGAACTCTACAATCTGGTGGAGCACGAGATCGAGACGGACGAGGGAACCGAGATCCGCGCCAAGCTCGAGGTCAAGGAGAGCGACCAGAGCATCAGGTTCCAGGCGGACGGCGATCAGGGCGACATGGCCCACGTCTTCAACTCGCTCACCCATGGCGACCCCTGCACGCCGATCGTCGAGGGCTACGAGGGCGAACAGGTGCAGGTGCGCCTGATCCAGGGCGCTCAGGAAGTCCAGCACATGTTCCAGATCCAGGGCTTGGCCTGGCCGAGGATCGTCGATGAGGGCGTCACGCTTTCCACGTCCGAAAGTCAAAGGCTGGAGGCGCGTCAGGCGATCGACGAGAACGTCTACAATCTGACCGCGGCCCAGGAAATCGGAATCTCCGAGCATTTCGAGGCCAAGTTGCCGGCCCTTTCCAATGTTGGTGGCGGTCGAGACGTCAATGATGCGTTCTACAGCTTCAGCACGGCCGACGCGCTCTGGAACGGTGCCTGGGGATTGATCCGTACCTACAGCTCGACCTGCGCTCTCGATCCGACATCGGAGACCCCAAATCCAGGCGGAGACCCGCAAGGTCGCGACAATTGCGAAGACGATCGCGATACGATCGGCGAGCGGCTGGTGCGTCTCGACAACCCCACGCCTGAAACCGATAAGCAAGGCGAGTTGACCATCGCCAATCTGGACGCGTTCAGCACACCGAGCTTCTGCCCGGTGGATGCAGATACGGAAAACTTCGAGATCGCCGCGGTGACCGTCCAGGATCTCATCGGCAAGCCTTTGGTCTATAATCACACCAACTCGATCTCGGACCGCGATGCCCTGGTGTTCGTCGAACTGCCGGACAGCATCGCGCCCAGCCTGTCGCTCAAAAAATCCGATGTGCTGACGCCGCTGCGCGCCGCCTATGAAGCACGAGAGATCCAGCCATTGGTGCTCAGAGCGCGTGCCGGGCAATGTGTCGGCATTACGCTCTACAATCTCCTGCCGAGCGAACTTGCCGACCGCAAGGGCGATGCGCTGATGCCGAGGATCACGCCGCTCAATGTCGATCAGGATTGCGGCCATGAAGGCCAGCCGGCCTGCAGCGCCGAGGATCCGGATGATCTCCGGCCGTCGACCGATGTCGGGCTGATGGTGCAAATGCTTCCACAGAACATCGCGGTCCACGGCGGAAGCTGGATCGGCTGGAATCGCCAGGGCACGGTCGCGGCCACCGCATCCGACGACGGCGGCATCACGCCGCTGAGGCTCGTCTACTACGCCGGACGCGTGGACATCGAGGACCAGGGGGACGGCACGCATCGGGCGGAAGCGACACCCTATGCCTATGGCCCGATCAACATGATCGCCACCGGCGACATCCTCAGTCACGGCTCGCACGGCATGATCGGCACGCTGATCATCGAGCCCGAAGATGCGGAATGGACGCTGGTCGACGGCAGAAATGACGCCGCTATCGTCACCTATCCGGACCCTGAAGCCTATGGCGGCGAGAGAACCTTCCGCGAATTCGTCATCGCCTATCAGGACGGGCTGAATCTCGACTACTATGACAAGCTTAGCGGCGAAACGAGGACCATTCTCGATTGTCCCGTCTGCGACGACAGCTACGACCTCGGCGAGAAGGCGTTGAGCTATCGAACAGCGCCTTTCTGGGCCAGGCTCCGGGTCCGCTACAACGATCGGAACGAACCGGTCATCCACGACATCCGGCCGCAGAGCAATCTCAATCAGGTTGTGTTCCCGACCAACTTCTTCGACGAGAGCTATCGGGCCATCCCGACCCCGAGTTTTTCGGCGATCGAGGGCGAGGACGTGCGCTTCAGGATCAGCGTGCCCTATGGCCGGGCGCGGCAGCGGGCGTTCACCGTCTACGGCCATGGCTATGACGACATCAAGCCCGAATTCGGCTCGGCGAACAGCACGTTGCTCTCCGTGGGCAAAGCGATCACAGCAAGGCTGCGCAGCACCGATCATCAAGATGAGCACTATCCAGGAGTCAAAGCTGGCAGGTGGCTCTATCGTGACGGTCCGGCCCAGATGTGGTCGGGCGGTGTCTGGGGTCGGTTCACCGTCGACACCGACGGGGATGTCGAGACGGCAACCAAGTGAGATCGCCCGGGTCGACATCGCTGGTGCTTTTCGCGCTCGGCGTCATCCTTGGGTTCGCTGATGAGGCCGGAGCCGAGAGTGCTGGTTTGAATGTCGAGCTGGTGGCCGAGATGCGGCGCGGTGGCGACACGTCCCTTCGCGCCGGCGAGCCGCTGCGCATCGGCTTTCGCATCACCAATCAAAGCGGGCGGTTTCCGCTTGGCGATCTGCATCCCGGTGCCTGGATCAGAAAGGCGAGCGACGGCCGCTCGACCTGCAGGCAGGCCGTTCAGGATTATCTCCGGCGCGGCGTCAATGTCGGCGCCGACATCGATCTGAATGGCTATGCCTTCGTCACGCTGAATGAAGACCACACGCTCGCGGTAGTCGATCCAAGACTGGACCTCGCCACCAGCAATCTCCTCTCGCTCACCCGGCTCGAAGCGGAGGCGGCGGATTGGCATCTCGACGACGCTTCGGGCCGCCTGATCCTGGCCTTGCCCGAGGAGAACCGGCTGGCGGTGGTCGATCTGTTCAGGGGGCAACTCGTCGCGAACTGGCCGACTGCCGAGGGTCCTGCCCGGCTCGCGGCCTTTCCCGATCAGGATGATCTCTGGGTCGCCGCTTTCGCAAGTGGGTCGCTCCAGCGTCTCGACAAAGCAACGGGCGAGGTTCTCGGCTCGATCGATCTGGAAGCGGGTTTGATCGGCCTCGCTCTGGACCTGGCCGATCAAAGGCTCTTTGCTCTGGATCAAGTGGGCCGGCTGCTGATCATTGACGGCTTGAACGGCGCGATCATGGCAGACCACCAGATCGGCATTGGCGGCGAGGCGATCGTCTACAGCCGGAAAGCCGACGCCCTCGTGATCGCCGGCGGCGACCAACAGGCGCTCCGTCTCCTGTATCTCGACCATGAAGCCACGCCGTTGACCATCCAAATGCCGGCACGCGCCGATCAGATCGTCGCCGATCATAGCGGCCGCTGGCTGTTTGCGCTCGACGTCGAGGCGGGCCGCCTGTCGATCGTCGATCTGGCGATCAACCGCGCGACCCACGCACTCGACTTCACCGGCAAACCCGACCGTATGACGATCACGGACGACTATCTCTATCTTCGGGAGACCGAAGCGGCGCGCGTCAGCATCCTCCATCAAGGTTCGCTTTCGAGCGATGCGATGCCCGGCGTGCTCGATGTGGCGATCGGCGCAAAACCGGTCGGCCCGACCGATCTCGCCACTCCCCTCCCGACCATAGCCCCTCTGCCCGAAGGCGGCGGCGCCCTGATCGCGCATCCCGTCGACAAGACGCTCTATCTCTACCGGGAAACCGGCATGCAGGCCCCCTCCAACGCCTTCAAGAGCTGGACGGCGGCGCCCGAAGCGGTGCTGATCCATGACCAAAGCCTGAAGGAAGAGGCCGCCGGCCTTTATGAGACCACCGCCCTGGTGCAGGAGCCTGGCGCCTATGAAGTGGTCTTCCACCTGGCGAGCCCTGCCCATGTCGCTTGTTACCCGATCAGCGTCGAGGGCGATATCGGCAGGCTTGCATCGGATGGAACGACAGGCCAATCGCTGCTCATCACACCTGCCGTCAAGGGTTTGCTGGATGACGGCGAACCGATCGCCATTACGTTCCAGGTGAGCTACGCGTCGAGCCGAAAGCCTGTCGTTGGCCTGCGGGATCTTCGCATTCTCATCGTCGACCGTTCGAAGGGTTGGCACTGGCAAGGCTTCGCCGAGCCTCTGGACAAGGCGGGCGACTACAGCGTGATGCTTGAGCCACCAGGGCCCGGCGCCTACACGCTGTTCGCGCGTTCCAAGCGTGCCGGTCTCACCTTCGAGGACGACCATCGGCTGCAGGTCATGTTGGAGTGATCATACCATGTTGAGAACTGTCATGATCGGCCTTCTGGTTTGCCTGTCCCCGCTCGTGATATCGGCGGTCAAGGCCGACGGCTCCGTGCGCATCATCGATCATCCGCTGGTCGAGCGAAGCGGCGAGGCCATGCGCTTTCGAGACGATGTCATCGGCGACCATAGGGTCGTTGTGGGCGCAATCTATACCGGCTGTTCCACGATCTGCCCGATCACGACGGCGATCTTTCAAAACCTCGAAGCCGCGCTCGACGATCGAGGCATGAACGACGTGCGGCTGGTCAGCCTCACCCTTGATCCCGCCAACGACACGCTTGATGCCCTGACCGAAGCCGCGGACATGGCGGATGCTGGGCCTAACTGGCTTTGGCTGACCGGTGACAAGCCCCTCTTGGATGAGGTGCTCTACGGCCTGGGTGCCTACAGTCGCGATATTGTCGAGCATCCACCGGTCTTCATCGTCGGCAATGGTGAAACCGGCGACTATCGACAGCTCTTTGGATTTCCGGCGATCGATGAATTCATCGCCGAGCTCGATGAGCTGGATGGATGAAAGCAAAACCAGCCGGCCTTCTTATCACCCTCATCACCTGTCTGGACGTCGTGCCCCCGGCATCCGCGGGTGATGTCGCCGACGATGGCAAGCGCTTCTACGAGCATGGCGAAGAGACCATCCAGGTCAGGCTCGAAGGCCCAGGCATCGAACGCCCGTCGACGGCTTTTGCCTGTATCAACTGTCATGGTGTCGACGGTCGTGGCGGACGCGAAGGCGGAGTCGACGTTCCGGCGATCACCTGGCGCTATCTCGCCGCTCCCGGCAACAATCGACCGGCGTATGATCGCGGTTCCTTCAAGAAGGCGCTCGAAGAGGGCATCGATCCGGACGGCCGCGTCCTTCATGCGACCATGCCGAGATATCGCATGGATCAAGAGACCGTCCGAGCTCTCCTGGCCTATCTCGAGGTCATCGGCAGGCAGGAGCCCGCCGGCGTGAGTGCCGATACCATCAAGCTGGCCACGATCATACCGGGCGACGGGCGCTTATTCGACGCCGCCAAGGCTGCGGCGGGGGTCATGCAGACGATCATGGCGAGCGCCAATCAAGCAGGCGGCGTCTACGGACGATCGATCGAATTCGATGTGCTTTCCGACCCCTCCGCCTTGCCGGACAAGCTGTTCGCTCTGGTCGGCCGAATGACATCCCTCACCGGGACGACACCACAAGCGCTCGATCTCTTTCCCCTGAACCAGGATCGAGGCTCAGATGTGCGGGAGGTCAAGTTCGAGCTGCTGCCATCGCTTGAGGATCAGGCACGCCTGATGATCCGGGAAATCGCCTCGGTGCACGATCGGGCGATGCTGATCATAGCCGAGGACGACAGGTATCGACGCGCAGCCGATGCAGCGGAACGCGAAGCCGCCTCGATAGCTGGCTTCAGCTTGGAACGCCTCGATCTCGATACTGACGATCCCGGCGCACTCTTTCAAAAGGCCGGCAAACAACCCCTTCTCTATCTCGCCGACGGATCGCCGCTTGCCCAATACACAGCTTTGAAACAGCCGCTTCGGATCTGGACCTCCGTGGATCTGATAGCGCCCATGCTCCCGGACCTGATCGACAAACCCGGCCTATTCCTGACGCTTCTCAATCCACATCCTCCCGCCCCATCCGACCATGATCGGCGTCGCCAGTTCGAAGCCATCATCCAACAGCATGGCCATCAAGAGCGGCATCGCGGTATTGCCGCTCTTGCAGCCGCCGCAGCTTTTGCCACGATCGATTGCCTTCGCGCCGCCGGACGGCGCCTGACACGAACGTCGTTCGATGCCGCCTGCTCGACAATCCCGGCCATCGAGACGGGCTTGACCTCGCCGATCCTGCCTGGCCGTTCCTGGGCAACTGATGCCATGCAATGGCTCGAGATTAATGGAAGCACGAAACAGCGAGGCGCAGAAAAAGGGTGACTTTTCGAAGATGGAGCGAGCTTTGGCAAGTATGCTTGTTTCCTTTCCAAGCTGCTCACTCAACTCGGATGATCGCTCATGCTGATCAGGGTCATCGCTCTTATCGGACTGTTCATCATGGCATCACTGCCAGCGACAATGGCTGCCCAAATGAGCCCATTAAGCTTCAGTCTGACATATCTGGATCGCTTCAAGATCAAGGATGAAGAGGCGGGTCTCACCGAACCCTCCGGCCTCGCCCTTGCGCGGGACGACGATGCACTATGGACCATCAGTGACGACGAGAAACGGATATTCAAGAGCCTCTCTTAATTCAAGCTGCTAGCTGTCCCAAATTCCCTGGCGACGGAAAGTCGTGGGCAACGATGAAGGCGAATTTCGTCTTCATGGCTTCGTCGCCCACTGAGCGAAAAAAGCCGAAGCCTTACGAAGCACCTCAACCTCCTCCTTCAGCCGCTTGCTGTCCCGGCGAAGCTGCACTAGTGGATCGTCTTTAACACTTAATACCCTCTTTTTGCGGCCGCGATGATGTCCTCTGGTTTTGCCCGCCAGTGGAATGGCGTGGGCTGCTGATTATGGGTTTCGATGAAGATGTTGATGGCCTGCTGCAGCTCCACGACCGAGTAGAAGACGCCGCGTTTGAGGCGGCGCTTGGTGAGTTGGCGAAGAAGCCCTCGACCGCATTCAGCCAGGAGCAGGACGTCGGGACGAAGTGGAACGTCCAGCGCGGATGGCGCGCCAACCATGCCCGAACTTTGTGATGCTTGTGGGTGGCATAGTTGTCGAGGATGACGTGGATCACCTTGCCGGCCGGGATCTCGCGTTCGATGGCATTGAGAAAGCTGATGAACTCTTGGTGACGGTGCTTTTGTCGGCATTTGCCGATCACTGTGCCTTCAAGGATGTTGAGGGCGGCAATGGTTAGTTGAAGAGACGTTCGGACTTCTAACGCCAGCACAAATGCACCCTCAGACTCATGGCAATTGCCTTGATTTGCTCTGTCGCGTCTCTCGCCTCAAATTTTTTCACCTATTCACTGTGCCCTTGCTGCAGATATCAAGTGGCCTGGCTCGCTTTGAAAACGCGATTGAAAGGAATGCGGTCCAATATCTATGGCTACAGGCACAGGAGACTGATCAGGTAGACCACAGCATCGCATTTATGACGACAGGAGGAGGGCCCGTGAGAGTTTTTGACATGAACCTTGGAGAGCTGGAGATAGAGCCCAATCGACTTATGCAGTTCTTTTTTGACTACCTGGTCCACGAAAGCGAAAAAGGGCGTAGCTACGTCAATCTGAATGGCTATATGGTCTGCCAATCCTCGAAAGCTGTCCTGCCAATCGTCCGAGCATAAACATGGGCTTTGTCGCAAAGTTTGCGCGGTGTCTTTGTGTTTGATGAATTTTGGTCTAATCGGGTGCCGATGAAACCGGACAGTGTTTCCGATCCGAAGCCGGCCGCGATTCCGATTTGATGCCGGACAGTCAGGGCTTCGTTTCCTTGGGTCGTGTTGATCATCCTAATGCGTTGGTTCGTGGTCAAGCCTGATCATCTTGTCTCCGGGTTTTGCGCAGGCTTTCACCAGTGAGTTCGATGCGGTAGGCGTTGTGAACGACACGATCGAGGATCGCGTCGGCGATGGTTTTGGTTTTCTCAGCAGCCAGGACTGCCGCCGATGCCTTTCAAGTTTCATGCCTCCCGTCGGGATCGTCAAGTTGATGAGGTAAGTCTGAGAAGACTCCGTATCTACCTAGAGTTAGGCAGCGATGACTTTCTAACTTCATAGGCAGCAAGCTCTTGATAAGAATGGCCTAAACTGGCTTCTGCCTGCCAGTAATCGGACAAAAAACGCTCTAGCTCATGTTCGCTAATCTCAAACTCACCAAATTTGACATCAAACACTCTTGTCTTATGATCCGCTATGGTAGCCATTGCTAGAGCGTGGCCTACGAGACATGGCATCATCGATTCAAGTTTTATGCCGTGCAACCGCAAGAAGTAGACACGATTTCTTTCAAGACGATTCATGAATTGGATGCTGCCGCCAATTGAAGAAGGAAAGTTAATACTAAACACAAAGTCAAACTGAAGACGTGATACGCGACTCAGCGACTCAAGATATTCACCATAGAAGCGCATGTCGTGCAGCGGGTCAGCTAAATTTGGCCGTGTCTCTATATGCAGAAACTGTATCGCCGCCGCAGCTTTGGGATCAGCCTCCAGACGGTTTAAGCGGTCAAGCGCTGATTCGGCGGGGTGATCGGATAGCAGCCGCAACCATCTCATCACGGCGCCTAGACATAGTCCTTCGGTCAACCTAGGCTGCCGTTTGGCCAATGACGATCCGAGCAATTCCTCGCTCGATTGATATGGACCGATCGATGTGCCGACCAACGGCCAAGCATTCCCTGGCATCAATGCCAAGTGGAACATATCCCATTGAACCAAATTCCAGGTGATCCATTGTGTTTGCCAAGGCATCCGGTCTCTCCAGTTCGACTTTGTTGTATATTTCAGAATATGCTAGACCGCAGCGTTTTTACACGGATATTGGTGGAGAGCATGCCATTTAATGGGGAGTCTATGCGACGGCGGGTAGCTGCGAGGTTTTTGGGTTGTTTGGCGTCATGCCCTGGAATGTCTTCTTAGAATAACCCGCTTAGGAAGAGTATCGGTTCAACGGGTATCAAGTGATGGTCGCTTTTTGTCAGGTCCGGGTCTACTTGAGAAGGAAGACGAGTTCGCGCCGAGCTGCTGCTTTGGACCGCAAAGCGGTCGGAAAGCCGGTGGGTTCACTTCTTAATTACCCTGTCTGATCCGGCAAATCTGGGCGTTCCCTTCGGCCCGAAATTGCGGCGAAGCGTTGCTTCACTAACGCCGCTCAATTTGACCCCCTTGCCTATGCGGGCTTGATCTTCTTGGCGTATGTACTCTTTTTGTTGATGTTTGATACCAACCCCTCGACCCAACATCATTGGTATATTTTTGCTCTGGGGATCTTAGTAGCAGTTGTCGGCGGCACGCGCTGGATCCTGATCCTTGCGCACCCGCCCCGCCGCACACAGCTCTTCGAATGGCCATGTCGAAGGATCTCTGGGCGAGAAACGGAGAAATCTGGCGCGCGACAAACAAGTTGGGACGGCCTCCCATCAAGATTGTCGCGCTATACCCCTGACCCATCCGACGTGAACATGCACACAAAAAATGTTGAAGGACAAACCAATGCCTGAGCGGTTCGTATGGAAAAATTGGGATGCAATCCGTTATCCTGCCGGTAAATATTTATTTAGTCAGAGCTTCCAGAAGTCATCATTGGTTAAGCAGAATTCAAGATTATCGACTGGATTTTGCCTTGGCGCTACTGTTGTCTGGTGTCGTTTTTTCTTTGATCGCCCTTGCGATTCACCATTTCAGCGCTTGATCCGCCTGGAAGCGAACACCGAAACTATTGCAGCAACGCAATTCCTACATCTAGAGATCCAAAGCCGTCATCAGGGCGTGGCTGGAGATGCTCGTCATTCCAGCCCCTTTTATGAAGCGCTCACCCGGGTTTCACGTATCAAGTTTGACTTCGCATTCGGAGTCCACAGCATCCCAAAAGCGATCCTGAGATCCAGGCTGAGTACAAAAAAAATTCCAGGATCTGGTCGGAGATGCCGTCGGCGACAGGGCCGCTGAATGTCCGGTAGAAATCCGGTTCGCTGATGAAGCCAGGGTCGGCCAGAAAGGTCAGCTGAGCCGCCAGTGGGCACGTCGCGGCAGCCGGCCAAGGCAACCTAAAGATCAGCGCTACAAGGCGGCCTACCTGTTTGCCGCGACCTGTCCGGAAACCAGCAAGTCGGCGGCTTTGGTCCTCCCCCATGCCAATACCGAAGCCATGAATCTGCATCTCGACGAAATCAGCACCCAGGTCACGGACGGCGCCCATGCTGTCGTCATCCTCGATCAAGCAGGGTGGCATACCGCCCATGACCTCGATCTACCTAATAACATCTCGCTGCTCTTGCTGCCGCCCTACTCACCGGAACTAAACCCGATCGAAAACCTCTTCCAGTTTCTCAGGCACAACTTCCTCAATGCCAGGGTCTACGACACCTACGAGGACATCGTGGATGCTTGTTGCTGGGCCTGGAACAGCCTCCTCAAAATCAAAGGACAGCTCAAAAGTATCACCACAAGATCGTGGGCAAAAACGATCAATCGCTAGACGGCTTGGTCTTACCCATCTCCATGCACTTCATCATCTGAATGCCAAATTCCTTGCTTGGATGCTCAAGGCGTTCAACGAGATCAAAATATGCTTCAGGAAACCTGACGCAAAAACAACTTCAGGTTGATCTGCCGCGAGATCGATCCGTCCGATAGTGAATGCCTCTCCGACGCCGACATCCCCTATATCCAGTAGTAGCTGCTCCCATCCTGCTGGCTCATGGGCTGTAGCGTGAATTCGTATCGAACAATCCTGGAAATGGAGCCGCTGGTTTTGAAGGGCCCCACCGGTGGTCTATGGGACAGAAAAACCCGCGGACTGTCGATCTTGGGTCTGGCATGCAGCACGTAGTCGGCGAGCGCCTTGCCCGCTTCTTCCAAGAGCGGCATGACGCGGTCGCGCCTCGCCTTGGTCCGGCGCACCAGGATCTCGGCGCGGCGCCAATCAATATCCCGAAGTTCGAGCGATCTCAGCTCTTTGTTGCGTAGCCCGGTTGTTGCAAGCATGAGCAGCAGTGCGCGGTCCCGTATGCCCGACGGCGTGGTCGCCTCGATCTCATCGATCATGCGCCTGACATCCTCCCATGCCAGGCGTGACGGCAGGTGTGCCAGCCGATAGCAAGGCGTCCGCGGAACGAAACGGGCAAGGTCTCTGCTATCGGATGCCGCCGTGATGCTGGCGGCCGATCGTTTCTATGGCACGGCCATGTTGATCGGCTGGTGTCAGGAGGTCGGCTGGGGCTACCGTATCCACCTCAAGGGCAATCTGAGCCTCAAGCATGAGGGTGGTGAGCTTTGCACGGGCGAGGCCGTCCGGTTGGTGCCGGATGGATTGGAGGGGAGAGCATGTCATTCTGTGGGAGATTGCCCGAGACGGCCGGATCGAATGGTGTGGGCATCACGAACTCGGCCTTGGACTTGACGAAATTCGGCGGCTATTCTCATCAAGCTTCAAACCCATCTCCCACAGAATGACATGCTCTCATCACCCAGCGGCTCGCCCGGGCCTGCACACAGAGAAAGCCGCATCCTTATTGGATCATCACGGCAGGATGACACTCGCGTAGGATCAGGAAAGACTTTAGTGCAACAAACCGTCACCAAGAAAGGCCGCATTCTCGAATTTTGCAGGAACATGCACGCGGCCCTGCTGCGCATCATCTGCATCTTCATCGGTATCTACATGATGGGTGTCGAGGCGTTTTTCAGTTTCTACTTTCTGCACATGATTCTGACGTCCCTTATCAGGTTCTATACGTTGGACAGCGATGTCGACGTTCAGAGAATGGTGCGCAGGAAGGGTTCGATCGGCTGGCAGTATCTCGGCTATATCAGCTCGCTTCACCTGATCACATCCCTCCTGATCCTGGCTCTCTACTGGTCCTTCATCACGCTCTTTGATCGCCAGATCGCGCCGGGAACACTCGATATGGGCTTTGCCAAGCTCTACGCGTTGATCATTCTCGGCAATCTCATCACGCCGCTCACGGGCATCATCAAGGCCAAGGCGCCGCAGGTTGTGCAGGAGGTTGTCCTGCGTGGCCAGTATGCCGTCACCCTGGCCTGCATCATCGGCTTTGTGGCGGCCAGTGTTGATGCGGCGCTTTTGCCCTATGCTTGGCTCCTCTCCTCCCTTGCCATGGCGGCGCTCAGGCTCGGCTTCGCGGTCCAATACCTCTGGGGAACGGACACCAAATCGCCATCGACACCGCTCAGCCGGCAAAGGGCGCGCGATCTCTGGCGGAGCATCCTGTCACTGAGCGCCATGCGCACCGACAGGCGCGTGACCTTTCTCGGCGCCAAGGCGGTGATCTCGGCCTTGCTCGGCCCGTTCGCCAGCCTGACACTCAAGGCCGTCGGTTTCAACGACGACACCAAGCGTCAGCGCTATGCCGACAGGGCCGGTAGAACATGGCCGCTGCGACAGCTCGGCCGACGTCTATCCGACTCGCCTGCGCAGAGGATTTCGATCGAGCATGTGCTCTTGTGCATCCTCCTGGCCTCGACGGTGGCGCTTGCGATCCTGCTCGCCATGGGCGGCCACCTCGATCCGTTTCTACTGCTGGGCTCACTCGCGCTGTCATGCAAGATCCTAGCAATCTCGCTGCGCGCGCTCCTGTTGCGCAAGCTGACGTCCTAGATTGTTTTCGTCATGTGAAACTGACACCTGGCCAATCGAAAAGACACGAAACCTCCCGCGGAGGTGGCCGCGCGTTCCCTCAGGCGGAGTAGCGGAGTTCCTCGGTGCGGCAGGCAGCATCCTCACGGCTCTGACTTCCGAGATTGAGAAACTCGGCAATGGCCCTAGCACCACGGCTGGCCGCCGTGCTGTCAGGTTCGATGCGGAACGTCTTGTGAAATGCTTCCACCTGGCGCGCGGCGTAGGTCGGCTGAACGTCGGGGGCGCGATCGAGTGAGGCTCTCAGGCCCGTGTCTACGTCGTCGACGACCTGTCCGAGCTGCCAGTTTTCGTAGTTGCGGTCGTCTTTCCACCGCAGCTTGTAAGGGCTGAGGAAGATGCAGGGACGAGGCTGGATCAAGAACTCGTAGACTTGGCTGCTGACGTCGCCGAGATAGATGTCGGCGGCCATCATGTAGGTCATATCGGCCGACGCAATGCTGCCCTTGTCGATCAGGATGTTGTCGTGGTGCTCATAGTGTCTGGGCAGCATGGCGCCATGGCGCTTGTGGCGCTTGAACAGTACGACATGCGGGGCGAAGATCAGATTGTAGTCCTTGTTCTCGATGAAGAAGTCGAGGACCTTCAGGCCCACCGACTGCCAGGACGAAATGCGCTCGTCGAAATGCGGGTTGTAGACCACCACCGGATTGTCGTTGCCGAACAGCTTTCGCCGCCGTTGTCGGGGCGCATCGAAGACCTCGAACTTTGGGTAGCCGACCACGGCATAGTCGCTGGACTGCAGCCAGTCCTGGGCTTTCAGCCGATCGGCATATTTCTCTCCAGGCAACAGGAGAAAGTCGAAGGCTCGACACCGCTCGTCGAAGGCCGCGGCAGCATCGCCGGCACCGTGCCGGGTATGAATGAATTTCAGCTGATCGAGCTTATGCATCGACTTCAGCTTCAAGCAGTTCTTTTCCGGCGACACCAAAACGTCCAGGCTGGCGAAGAAGTCGCCATTATTCTGCAGCACCCAACGCTTGCGCTTGAATGATTGCCCCGCATGCCAGACATCGCGCAAATGGCAATGCCAGGGAACCTTCAGTCGCACGAAGGTGCATCGATGCCCGGGATAGCGTGCGCCGATGGCCATGCTCGCCTCGAGTTCGTCGTGTGTCGAGCAGGCGATGGTGACGCACAGGTCGTCATGCAGCCTCGATAGCTCGAAAGCATAGGGGGCGGCATGGGGCACTTGGTGGGGGACGTAGTGATTGAAGAGAAAGCCGACATGCATGTCATCATCCTTCGGAACGCGAGCTGACCATGTCGAGCTTCGAGTTCCTCTGATCGCATGAAGTCCATCGATGCCAGTCGAACGCGTCCGTCAGCTGCTTGAGCCTTCGGTTCCCTTCGGTCGGATCATCCCCACTGACTTCCCACTCACCGTCGATGAACGATCGCGCCATCATGGCGTTGGTTGCCTGGTCATAGTGATTAAAGTCCTTGTAACGGGCCGGATCATCGACGATTCCCTGGACCAGCTCGAAGTCGAATAGCCGCAGGTTCGGATGTCGCGCGGCGAGTTCGTAAACACGCTGACGAAAGCCGAAGCGCATCCGACGGTGCGGCTCGCTCACCTTGCCGAACCAGGAGACGGGATAAGGCGGCAGAAAACCCAGGAACTCGATGTCGGCATGGTCTTGCAGTACAGATTCGAGGTTGGCCTCGAGCGCCTCATCCATCTGGGGGTAGGTGCCGCGCCATGAGGGCGCGATGTCATCCAGCGGCCGGCAATCGAAGGAGATGTCGGCGAGGTAACGATTCTCGCCGAAGGCGTCCTGATAGCGGTGCTGCCAGACATTGATCTCGCCGAGGCTGGACGAGCGGTCCTTGCCGGCCATGATCCGCCGCGATTTCTTCAAGAGGTCGATCGACAGCAGATAGAGGAAAGGTGTTTCGACGGTCGGCTGGTAGAGGAATTCGGGGAGAGTCTTGCCTTGGCGCGTGTAGGTCGGACCGAATTGATAGGCCGTCGGGGCGAGTTCGATGATGGCACGCTCAACCTTGCCGCTTTCGAGTGCCTGGCGAAGGGTCCAGGCATGGACATAGCTGCCGGAGCCGCTCGCCGTAAGCTTGATCGGCTGCCAGCCGCTGCCTTCGAACATCTCCGGCGTGAAATTCTGGGACCTGGAGGTGCCGATGATCGGCGTATCGAAGTCGTAATGCTTGATCAGGCCTGGGTTTTGACGCCGGCCGTCGGTGGAGAAGATCGGCTCGGCGCCCGACCATTTGCGATAATACTGATAGGGATCGACATAGTAGTTGTAGCCCATGATGCCCAGGACGGGCAGAAGCAAGGCTGTGAGACAGGCGATGATGATGAGGCGCATTTTTTTCGTTTGTTCTGTCAGAATTGAAAGTAGATGAATTCGCTGATCTGGTTATTGAAGGCGATGCCGAAGGCGGCGCCGAAGCCAAGGCTGGCGGCGAGACTGACCTGCAGCGCGCGTCTCTGCAGGCTCGCCCCCATCAGTTCCGGTGGTGCCGGCGATATGATGCCTTCGTTCCCTGTCCGCGCCGCTTGCCCGGTGCCCAGTTCGTAGCCGAACAGGCGGCGCACGATCTCCTGGCTGTTGGGCAGCAGCAACACTCCCAACAAGCCAACAGCGATCCATGCGAAATAATCCGATTGCAGCAGCGCCGCATCTCCTGAAGCAGCGGCGCTGAAGCCGGCCATGCCAGCCCAAAGCGTCTGCACGCCCTCAAGCGTCGTCGCCCGAAATGGCACCCAGGCGAGCACCACGAGGCCGAAGGTGAGCGCCCAGCCGAGCCCTAACTGCCAGCGGGCCGGTCGCGGCCGGTGAGTAGTGCCCAAGACGGCTCGCAGAGCGTGTTCGAATGCCAGGAAGAGGCCATGCAGCAGTCCCCAGATCACGAACCCCCAGCCGGCACCGTGCCAGAGGCCGCCCAGCACCATGGTCAGCATCAGATTAACGTAGCGTCGTGCCGGTCCACGCTGATTGCCACCGAGCGGAATGTAGAGATAGTCGCGCAGAAAGCGTGACAGCGTGATGTGCCAGCGCCGCCAGAACTCGATAATCCCGACGCTTTTGTAGGGCGAAGCGAAGTTGATCGGCAGGTAAATGCCGAACATTAGGGCGATGCCGATCGCCATATCGGAATAGCCGGAGAAGTCGAAATAGATCTGCAGTGCATAGGCGATCGCACCCGTCCAGGCCTCCGCACTCGACAATGTGCCGCCGGCGTCGGCCGTCTGGAAGATCGGCGTTGCGATGCGCGCAAAGCTGTCTGCGAAAAGCACCTTCTTGGTGAGGCCGATCAGGAAGGTGCAGAGCCCGACCGTGAGGTTGGCCAGCAGATCGGTCCGCGGCCTGCCGGCGAGCTGCGGCAGGATCTCCCGGTGGTGGACGATCGGTCCCGCGATCAGCTGTGGAAAGAAGGTGACGAAGAAGACGTAGCGCTTGAAGGTGAGGTCGCGAACTTCGCCGCGATAGGCATCGGCGAGAAAGGCGATCTGCTGGAAGGTGTAAAAGGAAATGCCGATCGGCAGCACCACGCCGAGCGAGGGAAGATTTCCTCCGAACAGCTGGTCGATCTGCAGCAGCAGGAAATCTACATATTTGAAATAGAAGAGAAGCAGAAGGTTGAAGGTGATGCCGGCGATCAGCACCGGCTTGGCGACGCCACCCCCGCTTTTCGATCCAGGATTATTCGATCTGATAATGAAGTCGCCGGCCGTATAGTTCACGACGATCGACAGGACGATAATGAAGACCCATTCGAACTCGGAATAGCCGTAGAAGACGATCGACGCCGCTGAGATGAAGACGAGAAAGGCGCTGTTGTCCTCGCCCGATTTCTTCAGCATCAGACCGATGAAGACGACGACCGGCAGGAAAAAATAGATGAAGATCGGCGAGTTAAAGAGCATCGGCAGCCCCTGTCGGCGCCACTCGTTTCGGGCTGTCGGCCTGGCAGGTTCGGCGCAAGATCGTCGCGCTCGGTTCGGTTCCTTCTTTCGGGCTGCAAAACCTCATGATCGACCGAATACCGCCTGCGATTGGGACAGCATGGCGTCTTGGATCTGGCGAACCGTCACATCGTCGGCTATCCGACGGCGGTGCTCGTCGGGCACCGCAGGCGTCTCGATCTGGCGCACCACAGTCTGATCGGTCGGCGGGTGCTGCACGAAAAAGCCGTCATTGCCGCCGATGGCGTGCTTGTCAGCAAAAAGGCCGTCGCCTGCTGTCCGCTGCGTCGGCAGCCCCAGCTCCTCGGCCAGCCGCGCCAAGGTTCCTGCAGGGGCTTTCGCGAGCCTTTCGAAATGCAGGAACAGCTTTCGCCCCTTCGGCAGCAAGCGAAGAGCGCTGCCATATTGACGGCTCCAACTGGCGATGAAGGCATCGAGCGCTGCCTGCTGTTCGTCCGGCTTGTCGGTCGTCAGCCGCTTCCTGAAGGAATGCCAGGCGTCGACCGGTGACTTGAACAGCACGATCGCATCAAAGCCGAGCTCGGGGTCGAGGTCGCAATATTTGCGGAGGTTCTTGTCGCTGCTCACCAATATGGCCGTCTCGACCTGCGCCGCGATCCGCCGATACCAGTGACGGCGATCGACCTGCAGACCGAGGCGAAAGGTCTTGTTCAAGACATTGCAAGCTTCGCCGCACTGGCGGCAATAGGGCGTAGTTGGTGATGGGGCGGCCGCGAAGAAATCAATCAGGCGGCTGCCGTTGACGACGGAGCGCTGCTCGATCAGCCAGTGAGATTCGCCGATATCGTGAACGCCTTCCAGCCCGTCGAGCAGGCGGCCGAGCACGGTGCTGCCGCAATAGGACACGCCGCAGATCGCGACATGGCGCCACGGCCTGGACGGGCAGGGCGGCGGATGACGGATCAGGTCGTCGAGCGCCTCGGCGGCGCCCGGCACCGTCTGGTCCAGCCAATCTCCGGCCGCGCTCGCATCCTCACCGCCAAGGCGAAGGAGATGAAAGGCGCCTTCAAGGCTGGGGGCGAGGGTGAAGAGCCGCCTCCAGAGCGGTGCGGCCTCGTCCTTTTGGCCCCGCTCCTCGTGCAGCCTGGCGAGCGGCAGGAGACATTCCTCTTGGCCGCGCGGATGCTCTGCACCCTCGAAGAGGAGGCGTTCCAAACGTGTCAGATCACTTTTGAGCGCCGCCTCGGCGCGCTCGGCTCGGATGTCCGACAGCGGTCGCGACTTCATCCCGGACGGCATCGAAATTGGCTCGGCATTTCCATTCATTTGCTTTGTTCGTTGTGCTTGCGCAGTCCTGACAGGATCATCGCTCCGGGATCGGCAAGCCTTCTTGATTAAAACGACATCGCGTATTCAAGCGCTTCGTTGCAAGGCGTCCTCGACGTCATAGAGGTCTGCGGTGTCTTTTGCCATACGTTCGATGGAGAAGCGTTGGCGAATGAAGCGTTCGCCGGCCACGGCCGCAGATTGCCGCCACGCTCTGTCACCGAGGCAAAGGCAGACCTGATTGGCGAGTTCTTCCGGGCTGGCGTCGACACTCACGAGATGACCGCTTTCGCCGACAGCGAGCGCCTCGCCCATGCCGCCGGCATCGGTGGTGATCAGCGGCTTGCCCAGTGCTTGCGCCTCGAGCGCGGTATTGGAGGTGCCCTCCCGGCTCGACGTCATCAACACCACATCCATCAGGTCGTACCAAGGCACGACATCGGCAACCAGGCCAAGAAAACGGATGCGTTCGCCAAGGCCGAGCCTTTGCGCATGGCTCATAGCCGCTGCGCGCTCCTCGCCATCGCCAATCAGCACGAAATACGCGTCGGGCTCGCGCCTGAGGATGGAAGCGGCGGCGTCGAGCCAGAGCCTCGGGCGTTTCTCCGAGGAGAAGCGGATGATCGATCCGACGACTTTCGCTTTCTCGGGTAAGCCGAGTTTCTCGCGGTTTGCCCTGGTCTTCGACGGATTGCGGCAGGTCAGGAGGTGATCGACGTCGATGCCGTTATAGACCACGCCCACCGAGCCGCTGGCAAGGCCGAGCCAGGCCTCATAGCCGGTCGCACCGGCCCGGCTGTTGTTGATCATCCGAACACTGGGGCAGGTCAGAAGGGCACGGTAGATCGCCGGCGCGTAGCGGGGGGCCGGACGATTGCCGGGCGGTGCAATGCTGCGTGTCCCCAGGATCACGCGCGGCACGCCGACGATCACGGCCGCTGCACCCGCGGTCATGTTCCGTTGATCGGACCAGCAATGCACGATCCGCGATTCGGTTCTGACGAACTCGGTGAGATAGCGTGCGAGATAGCGCTGCTGCCTCCGCGGCATCACAGACAGCAGGGCCGGTACATGGCGGCCGAGGCGACGTGCCACCAGATCGAGCGCTGTCGGTTCCTGGTTTACCGTGGTCATCGGCAGCGGATCGCCCTCGAACTGGCCTTGATAAAAGCCATCGACGTCGTCGTCGCGGCTACGCGTACGGACGATCTTGATGGCCTCGAAAAGACCGTGGCGGCGAAGGCCGTTCACCGTATTTGCGAGCTGCCGTTCGGCGCCGCCTGGGCCAAGTGTGGTCACGGCCATCGACAGGAGATGCCGTCCCGCGACCGGAGCCGTGCTGCTCCGCCTGACCAGGAGTTCGAGAGGCGTCTCCGGCACGCGTAGCTCGCGCATGGAGGCCGATGGCCCGGCACCGCCTTCATCCTCAACCTTATTCCAGACCCGGCGTGCGCGTTTTCTCAGCTTTTCTTCTTTTCTGGTCCAACGAACCGGCCCTTCGATGCCGTCCAGGCCATCAAACGCCAGGCCGAGATTGCCGGCGCGGCCTTGGAGCATGGCCAGCAACCGCCGTGCTTCACGATCCGAACCGATGCGTTCGGCGGCCTTGTCGGCAATCCGATCAAAGGCAAGCGGCGAGAACTTCGCTGCCAGGGTCACGGCCAGCAGCGCGTTATCGGTCGTTGTCGACGCGCTTTCGAGACAGCGATCGAGCAACCGCTCGATTTCGCCATGGCGGCCGCGGACATGCAGCAGGAACACGTAGCTATGCCAGGTCCAGGAGGCGGATGGCCGGGCGGCAAGCCGTCGCTCACATCGCTCGATGGCTTCCCCGGTGTCGCTGAACAGCAACGATGCATCGGTGAAGGCCCTGGTCAGGGCTTGCGATTGGGGCCGTCGCACCACGGCTTTTCCCAGCCGCTCGATCGCGGCGTCCGGCTGTCCCCGCTCGGCGTGCAGACGCGCAGCGGCCAGGGCCGGAAAGTCCCGTATCGCCGAGGCGAGCTGTTCAGCTGCTGATTTTAGGCGTTTCGCCCGAGAGGCGACAAGGTGTCGGGAGCCTGCGAAGACTGAGGTTGTTTCGTTATCCGGCAAAAAACCATCCTGTGTTTTTTTGTATTAAGGAGTTAACGGCGAAACCATCGACTTAGTTCGTCCCTTCTTCGTTACGCGAGAGAAAGTTTCGGATTCTGTATGTCTTCCTTGTGCTTCGGCATGATCGTCGTCGCATTCTTCATGTCAATGTGACAGCGCACCCGACATCGTTGTGGACCGCGCAGCAGATAATCGAAGCTTTTCCGTTTGATACTGCGTCTGGCTTTATCCTTCGGGATCGAGACAGCATTTACGGGAGGGCCTTTCGACGTCGTGTTGCCGGGATGGGTATCGATGAGGTGCTGATAGCCCCGCGTTCGCATTGGCAGAACCCGTATGTGGAGCGAGTGATTGGCTCCGTCCGGCGGGATGTTTAGATCACATCATCATCCTGAATGAGTATCACCTTCGCCGAATTCTAAGGAAATATCTGGACTATTATCATAGTTCCCGCGCTCATCTCTCGCTAGTGAAGGATTCTCCTGATACCCGACCGGTTTCAGTGGGGCAGGGGACTGTCGTGCCGTTTCCGAAGGTTGGTGGCCTTCATCATCATTACGAGAGGATCGCCGCTTGATGGTCCGATCAGATAAATAGAAGGGACAGCAGCTACGATGCAGCCAATCCTTCAGCGAGTGCAGCCGGTATTTGGGTCAGTGCGAGAAACGGTGAAAATACGCTTGCCCCGATGATGATGAAATAGATCATCACCGTCGTCGAAACCGTCTTCAGCAAGGCGTCGCGAAAACCGGTGATGGTAAATTCGCGGAACGCCGAGGGCATTACCAGTTCAGTCGGTGAGCTGGCGTCAAGCGTCGTCCAAACGAAGGGAATAGCGGGCCGCCTTGCGCTCGCCGGTTCGTTGCAACACGCCGATTGTAACCATACCGGCCAGGTCTCTGGTCGCGGTTGCGGATAGGGCGCCGGTGATGCTTCTATAATTCTTGGCGCTGAGGCCACCAGTGAAGCCTTCGGGACCCGCCTCGAACATCCTGAGCAGTGCCTTCTCCTGCCTGGTATTCAGATGTCCCTGGGCGCGAGCCAAAAGGCGCGCTTTCTGCAAGATAAAGGTAATCCAGTCGAGACTTCGTTGTTGCGCCTCAGCAACGATGTTAGCGAACCACGAAAGCCAACCCGTGATCTCTAGCCCACGACTGGCCGTTTCAAGGGCTTGGTAATAAGCCTTTCGATGCTTGAGCAGTGTGCCTGCAACTGCGGTCAGCGTCGGCGTAGCCAGGCCCTGCGCCAAGGCCTTTTCGACGATCGCCCGACCGATGCGACCATTGCCGTCTTCAAAAGGGTGCAGGCTTTCGAACCAGATGTGAGCGATGCCGGCACGTGTAACGGCCGGAAGCGGTGTTGCTCCACCGGGCATGGTCTCCAAGAACCAAGCGAGAAAGCGGTCCATTTCCTCCGCTATGCGTGCGGATGGCGGTGCTTCGAAATGGACCCGTTGCCTATGGGATGGACCGGAGACGATCTGCGTTGGATCGTCGTGGCTGCGATAGCGACCGATGTCGGCGAGATCACGCCGACCACTCATCACCATGCGATGCCACGCGAACATCGTCTCATGCTCCAGCGGCGATGCTAGGGATTGGCAGAGATTAACCATCATCTCGGCAATGCCTGCCTCGGCCGGGTTAGCGTGTCGGCGGGCCCCAAGGCCAAGCTGACGACGGATCGATGACTGGACACTGTCGCGATCGAGTATCTCTCCTTCGATCGCCGAGCTGTCGCAAGCGTCACCGCTCATGATCTCGATTGTAAGCGCCTCGCGGCTTGCGGCGTCCAGATGCTGCGTGGTTCCGATCGAAATCCCAACATTCTCGGCAAACGAGATTTCGGCGGACGCAAGCTTTGCAGCGTCCCATGAAAAGTGAGGCCAGTGCTGATGCTGCCAGTTCCAGAGCATGATCGATATCCAATGGGTTTATCGATCATAATAATGGCGAAAATTGATTTATAAAAGTATATTCTTATTCGTCGAGCTGATCATTCGAGGCTGAGACGAGGCGGTCCACATAATCCGCCCAGTCTTGCAATGCTTTCCTCTTCTCTTGGCTATACGTGGCACGATTGTAAACGCCGGCAACGCCGGCCTTAATGCCCGCTGACATGATTGACAACTGCCTCAATGACATGCGGCTGAACGCCAAGTTCTGCCATGCCAGTCACAAAGGTGCGCCGGAGGTCATGTAACCGCCAAGCTACAAGGCCGCAGCGCTGATCGAGGCGCTCCTTTGACTTACTCCAACCTGAGAATGGCCCCTTCCGGCCGCCAAAGATAAGGTCTCGATCAACACGTCTGGGTAGCTGATCGAGAATTGACAGAGCAGTCGATGATAGTGGCACATCGTGGGGGCGGCTGTTCTTGGTCCGCTCAGGAGCAATACGCCAAAGCGTGTTATCGAGATCGAGTTCTTGCCGAGTAATGGCTGCCGCTTCCTCCCGCAGTTGCCCGGTCAGCATCAGCAGTCGAACGATCGCGTTGTAGTCAGAGCCGCTCCCTGTTAGCCGGACAGTGACGTTGGAATTTTAAGCTACAATTTCAGTCTGCTGATCAGGTTTTCCATGGTCATGTTAGGCCGCCATCTCGGTGGGCGGCATGATATCGGTTTGGTG
>JBPCVQ010000482.1:0-8168 GCA_051010395.1 Geminicoccaceae bacterium
GAGGTCGGTCTCGGCGCCGCACTCGTGCCGCGCTTTCCAGGCGTGACCTCGGCACTCGGATGCGTCGTCGCCGATCTTAGGCATGACCGCGTCCAGACCGTCAATCGCCTGCTCGATCAGATCGACGTGACGGCGCTTGGCCAGGAGATGGACGGTGTGGCTGAGACGACCGAGGCGCTAGTTCGCGCTTCCGGTGCGCGCTTCGAGCGGATCGAGCGGCTGTTCGAGTTCGACATGCTTTATCTGGGCCAGACTCACACCCTGTCCGTGCCCGTCCCGATGCCGGCGGCCGGCCTTGATCGCGAGACCGTCCAATCCGCGTTCGATGCCACCTATCGCGCGGCCTATGGACGGCTTTTGGAAAACATCCCGGTTCGTCTGATGAACTATCGGGTGACCGTGATCGGCAGGCGGCCCGCCTTCGATATGAGCTTGTTCGCGCCGACCGGAGGCAAACCTGCCGAGGCCTGCCGCATTGGGTGGCGTACCGTCTATGCGGATGGGCAGGTCTGGGAGGCGCCGGTCTATGAGCGGCTCGATCTCGAAGTGGGCACGTTGGTGGAGGGCCCAGCACTCCTCGAACAGCCCGATACCACCATATTTGTCGATCCTGGCCTTACCGGCCGCGTCGACGCTTTCGGCAATCTTCTCATCGCCGCCAAGGTGTAACGCCACCAACGGACGGTCCTAAACCGCGAACGGGCATGATTATGGAAGACACGGCCATCGAGCTGACCAAGACGGCGCTTTTGATCGTCGATTTGCAAAACGATTTCCTGCACCCGGACGGTGCTTATGCGCGCGCTGGCCAGGCCAATGCCGACATCGCTGCCTTGCCGGACAAAGTTCTGCCGATCGCCGATGCCCTGCGCGCTCGTGGTGGCTGGGTCGTCTCCACCCAGTTTACGCTGGTTCCAGGGAGAGACGGCGAGCCCTTCATCTCACCGCATCTGCAAGTGCTCCGCCCGTTTCTCGGCAAGGGCGATTTCGCGCCTAGCAGCTGGGGCAACAGCCTGGTCGACAACTTGCAGCCTGCCGATCTCACGGTCGAGAAAGTTGCTTATTCGGCCTTCTACATGACGAGAATGGAGTGGGTGCTGAGAAAAGCCGGCATCGATCGGCTGTTCGTCGGAGGCATCGTTACCAATGGCGGCGTCGCCTCGACCGTGCGCGACGCCCATGTCCGCGACTTCTGCATCACGGTTTTGGCCGACGGCTGCGCCTCCTTTTCCGAGGAGGCGCATCGCCGTGCGATCGATGATCTCTCGACCGTCTGCAGCGTTGCGACCTGCGAAGACGCGGTGGCGGCGATCACGGCCTGAATTGTTAATCCCTTCACTCAGTTTGCCGCCCCGGCCTTTCGGCCCAGGACGACGGCGCTGAGCAATCTCTTCGCCCTTTTCATGCGCCGACAGGGCAGCGACCATGCTGCCGGCACCGACGATCAGTGTGCCGGCTGTGAATTCGAAACTACCTTCAGGCAGGGGCAGTACAGGCACTCAATCGCCTCACTTTCGATGTCGATTTGTTGCCATCGCGCAATGACCGCATCTCGTCGATGCCATCCTATTTCCTCGCGAACAAGTCTTGGCCAGAATGGAGTACGATAGGACGGTAGGAGAAGACAGCACTGATGGGTGCCGGTCACAGGTGGACAGGAGGCGGCTGCATGACCGCGGGAAAAACGCTTCTCGATCGACTCTGGGAGAGCCATGAGATCCATCGGCGTGACGATGGCGCTTCGCTTCTCTGGATTGATCGTCATCTCGTGCATGAGGGATCGCATCATGCCTTCCGCAAACTCGACGAGCGTGGCCTCGGTGTTGCCGAACCTTCGCTCGTCACGGCCGTCGCGGATCACTATGCGCCGACGCGCGAGCGCGAACGAGGTGGGGCTACCGAAGATATTCGGCGCATGATTGCAACACTTGAGGCCAATGCCGGAAAACATGGCATCCGTTTCTTCGGACTGCGCGACCCCCGACAGGGGATCGTTCACGTGATCGGCCCGGAACAAGGCCTGACGCTTCCTGGCCTCGCCATGGTCTGCGGCGATAGTCACACAGCGACACATGGAGCGTTCGGCGCCTATGCGTTTGGCATCGGGGCGACCGAAGTTGCCCATGTGCTGGCCACGCAAACGATATGGCAAATTAAGCCAAAGGCGATGCGTATTCGCTTCGACGGAATGCTCGGATCTGGCGTCGGCGCCAAGGACATGGCCCTGGCCTGGATTGCCAGGCTGGGTGCGGACGGGGCGCGGGGACATGCGATCGAGTATGCCGGAGACGCGGTGCGGGACCTGTCGATGGCAGGACGCTCGACGCTCTGCAACCTGTCGATCGAGGGCGGGGCAAGGCTGGGTATGGTGGCGCCTGACGAGACCACGTCAGCTTATCTGCGGAACCGCCCTTTCGCCCCCGCTGGGACGCACTGGGACAAGGCGATCGGACTCTGGGAGCAGCTTCGATCGGACGATGATGCCGTCTTCGACCGGGAAGTGGTGATCAACGCCGGCGAGATAGCACCGGTCGTGACCTGGGGAACCAGCCCGGAAGATGCACTGCCCATTACCGGGGCGGTGCCTGATCCTGCAGGAATGCCGGAAGCCGAGGCCGGCAAGGTGCGTGATGCGCTCGACTATATGGGCCTGGCGCCCGGACGGCCGCTGGCTGGAACACAGATCGATCTGGTGTTCATCGGTTCCTGCACCAACGCTCGGTTGGAGGATCTGCGGGCGGCGGCGGCGGTCCTGGCGGGCCGCAAGGCCAAGGTGCCCGGGCTCGTCTCTCCGGGATCGGCAGAGGTCAAACGGGCGGCCGAGGAGGAAGGCCTGGATCGGGTCTTCGTCGAAGCGGGTCTGGAATGGGCCGAGGCCGGTTGTTCGATGTGTGTGGGCATGAACGGCGACCTGGTGGCGCCGGGCAAGCGCTGTGCGTCGACCACCAACAGGAATTTTCGCGGAAGGCAGGGGCCAGGATCGAGGACGCATCTGATGTCGCCCGTCATGGCCGCCGCGGCCGCAGTGAACGGTGAGCTGACCGATGTGCGACCGATGCTGGAAGGACGGATTCGATGAATGGCTGGTCAATGCATGAAGGGCTTGTGGTTGGCCTTCCAAAAGAAGGTGTCGATACCGATCAGCTCATCCCGGCGCGGTTCATGTCGGCGCCACGTTCGGAAGGGTATGGAAAATTTCTGTTGCACGATTTGCGCCGCTCTGAGGACACGCTCGATCCGGCGTTTCCGCTGAATCGCCCTGAAGCGATAGATGCTTCGATCCTCGTGGCAGCCCGAAATTTTGGCGGGGGATCGTCGCGCGAAGCCGCGGTCTACGCGCTGGTCGACGCCGGTTTCCAGGTGGTGGCGGCACCCAGCTTCGGCGATATCTTTGCTGGCAATGCGGTGAACAACGGCCTGTTGCCTGCTCAGATTGCCGAGGCGGATGCAGCTCTGCTTCTAAATGCGCTTTCCATGCCGGCAAAGGCGATCGTCGATCTCAATCGCTGCAAGATCACCATGGGCGCGCTCATCGTGCCCTTCGACATCGATCCCGTGGGGCGGATGAAGCTGATCAAGGGATGGGACGACATCGACCTGACCCGAGATCATGCCCACGAAATCGCACGCTTTCGCGAAAGGGCCGAAACCGAGCAGCCTTGGGTGTTTCCAGCCTAGCAGTACGCCTCCGTCATTTCCTTAACATGGAGCCGCACCATTCAACTTGAAATCAACGGGATCGTTGGCTTGGAGCCTTCCGTCATCCCTTGGCATTCAGGGTATTCGGCCTCGCCATGTAGACGGCGACGGCCGAGAAACTGCCATCCTTTATCTCGAAAAAGCTGCGGTTGGACTTGTGGGTCAGACTGCTGTCGGTTTCGGTATTTTCCACGTGAAAGCGCGCTGCCACGCAACCATGTTCCGGATCTGTGACGTAGATGAACTCGTGATGGCAGACCGCGCGATGGTTGGTTCACAACATCGTCGAGCAGGATCACCGCTTCATCAAGAAGATCATAAAGTCGATGAAGGACTTCAAAGCGTTCCATTCGGCATCGGCGACCCTGCAGAGCATCGAGGCCGCTCACATGATCCGAAAGAAACAGTTCGACAAAACAGCGCTGTCCCCTGTCCAGCGATTTGCCGCTCTCGATGGATAAATCTGTCCAGTGCATAGCCGACCCTCAAACTCTCCAAATATTTGAGACAGAACCCCATGGAAAACGACCGCATTACTCGTCAGATCCAGATCGATGCAGACCCGCAGCGCGTCTGGGATGTGCTATCGGACGCGGCGGAGTTTGGTAATTGGTTCCGCGTAAAGCTGGATGGGCCGTTCGTCATCGGAGAGACGACTACGGGCAAAATGACTTATCCCGGACATGAAGGCGTATCTTGGACATCAGTCACGGAGGTGATGCAGCCCCCCAAGCGGCTTGTCTTTCGCTGGCCCGATTGCGTGCAGGGCGAGGGCGTCGGCCCCAACACGGTCTGGATGACTGTCAGTTTTACACTTCAGCCGCGAGATGGTGGCACATTGGTCACTGTCCTAGAGACGGGCTTCGCCGCCTTGCCCGAAGATCGACGTGTTTCACTGCTGCGCGATAATGCCGAAGGCTGGGAAATCCAGACCGCCAGCCTCAAACGTCATGCTGAAGGCTGATCGTGCGTCGGTGTTTGCGGCTTTGGGTGATCCTGTGCGGTTGGAATTGATTCGCCCAATGGACCGCTCGCCGCCATATTCCCCGCACGGTGTGCAAACGCGCCTATGCGAAGGAGGCTCTCCTGACGGCAGCCGCGCGAGTTGTGGGCGGCGTTCCAGAACGTGTTGCCTCCATCATGGTGGCCGGCCTTCGCCGATGCGGCTGCGCGCCGAGATACCGCGTTCGCCCTCCTTTTGCGTTGAAAGGTAGGTAGGCATGCTATGTGCAACCCGTGGAGCCGGCGGCTTCAGCCAGCTCCTGGCAGTGCGCATCGGCACCTTCCAACCCACCCAGATTGGCACCGTCGCCCATGCCGACAGAGGTCACGAAGAAGCTCATCAGAGGATCATCGGCCGTCGCCGGAAGTCAAATCTGCTGAGTTTCTTCGTAGATCGGTCGTCTATTCGCGGTCTTTCATCTCGCTGACGATCGAGATCGAGATCGGACCCGTCGAGAACCCGCCGACATCGAATGCCTGATGATCAATCTCGGTCGTGGCTGAAAATGCCACCCATTGACCTTTATAGTATTCGAGTACTGCTGCAACCGGATGCTCGCCGCGATGGGTGAGCGTCGTTTCCAACGTCACCGGCTTGGTAACCCCGTGAATCGTGAGATCGCCGGTAACGTTGGCGGTTATGTCTCCAGTCCGCTCCACCAACGTGCTCTCGAACGTAATCTCCGGATAGGTTTCAACTTCGAGGAAATCCGCGCTTTTCAGGTGTGTGTCGAGTGCCTCGAAGCCGGTCGAAACACTGGCCGCATCGATCGTCACGCTGATGCTCGACTGCTCGACATTGTCAGGATCAAGATCCAGCTTGCCGCTCGCCGTCGTGAATTCTCCGGTTTGCATCGAGACGCCGGCATGGCTCCAGCCAAACCGGACCTCGGTGTGTCCCTGATCCATATAGTAGGTTTCAGCAGCCAGAGCTGGAACGGCGAAGGTCAACAGTAACGCTGACAGCCCAAATTTCGCTGGATTTCTCATCAGAGTTCTCCTTTGTTTTCACGGCCCACCCCCTGCAATCTGACGACCGGCCAAAGGCAATGCTCGATCCTCGGTATCGACGGAAAATGAGTTAGATGAAAATACATCTATCTAACAAGGATGCCTCTCGCAATCTCGGAGAAGATTCGCAGAAGTTACAATCACGGGAACGTGATGGCGCGTATCCAACAGCAGAGGAGACGGCGCTTTGGGTGGCGCTCAATCGTGCGCAGCGATCGATCTATCGGTCGATGGATTTGGCACTGAAAGCCAAAGGCCTGCCCCCCTTGCGATGGTACGATGTTCTTTGGGCATTGGAGCGCGCAGAAGGAGGGCGCGTTCGCCCCTTTGAACTAGAGAGGCTGCTCATTTTCGAGCAGTCCAATCTTTCTCGCCTGCTACGCCGCATGGTTGGAGCGGGATTGGTCGAGGAATCGGTATTCCAAGATGATCGACGCGGAAAGATATTGGGGATTACGTCGAAGGGATGCCGAATACGGGGACAAATGTGGAAAATCTATGGCCCGCTCATCCACGAGCACATGAGCGGCGTTTCCAAACAGTTTGACCAAGTGAACATTGCGAGCGCGCTGAAGTCATTGTTCGACCAGAACGCTGAATGATAAAAGCCATACGGGTCGTGAACGACGTCACCGCTGCTCCGGGAGCGTCCGCTCAGGCACTGCTTGGTCGCCTGGCTTGCGGCAGAAAAGGGCTGGAAAGCCCACCCTGGAAGCCAGGGCTACACGTAGTGTCCGGAGTTGCCAGGAATAGCGGGCGCTGTTGTCAAACGCTCATTATTTGTCCTTGCCGGGTCCATGGTTCTCTCCGCGGTAGACGCAAGCTCTCCACATGATTGCAGCGAATGACGTTGGTGGATCAATGTTACAAGCGCGTTTTGTTCGATCGAACGTCGCAAAGCCAGGGCCGATCTCGCCTCCGCCGTCGTCCCGGCAGGAACGTCTCATCCCGCTGAGTGGCGGGAATTCGGTGTCCAGCTACGCTGTTCGGCAGTTTCCTTAGAGGCCGCAATGAAATCCGTGCCGTCGATCCACATCCGGTGCAGGATGACGGCCAGTTTCCGAAGTTCCCCGTCAGCATGGCATTGGCGCAGACGGCGACGTCTGGCGAGCGACATTGAAGGCTGCCAAGGTCTTCATCGAGCGGCACATGGGGGCGACGTAGCCGCAATTCGTCGGCTTGTACATTGAGGTGCCGATCAGACGATCGCTGACAGAGAAGGTGTCTCGCCGCTCGAACATGCCAAGAGTAGCGGCTATGAACAAATCATCGATATCCTTGAAGCGGCGAAGTAATGACGAGGGACGGCGAGCTTCTCTGACAAGTCTCGTTAAACAGAACCGCATACCGCCTATCTTGTCAGCGAGAGACGAAATCGATTGGTGTGGCTATACCATCTGAAAATGATCCAGTCTTATCGAAAATCGAAAACATACAATCGCGCCTCTGCATCGCTGACGACATAAAGGCGATGGCTCCGGGCGTCGATGGCTATTCCTTCCGCTTTCTCGATCTCTCGAAACTTGCCGTCTTTCTCGTAGCCGAGAGTGGCGCTCTGGATGACCTGATCATGTTCCCAATCATAGAGAAACAGCCTCTTGGCCCGGTCGCTGACGATCCAGAAGGATGAGCGTGCAGGGTCGTATTGGAGGCCCGAGAAATCGATCTCGTCAGCATCAACATCATCATCGGCAAATCCATTAATGGCATCGAGAACACGCATACCGAGAATCGATTCCAGATCTTTCGATATCTCGATGATCAAGCCAGGCTCTCGTTCCTTTAGAAGGAAGAAGGTTTCCGTGTCCTGATTGAAGGTGATGCCCTCAAGCCCATTGTTGTCGGCATCGCCTGAAAGATGCTGGCCGATGATTTCGAAACCTGCCATGTCGGAAAGCAAGTGACGGGAGGCCGTCTTCTTGGATGTCGTGTCGATCTTCAAGATTTCATAGGCTTCTTCCTTGATGACGAGCAGGTCTCCCGTGATCGGATCGACGGTAACGCCTTCCAGACCTTCGTCATCGATCTTGAAGGATTGATCGCTCAGAAGTTCGCCTTCGAGGTCGAGCTTGAAAAGTCGTTCATTGTCGTCACTGATCGTCCACAATGCATCGTCGTCCCGCGCAAGGACGAGACCGGAGGGTTCGGTGAGACCCGCCTCTTCATCCTTGATCTTGAAGCGATCCAGATATGTCAGACTGAAGCTTAGTGCGCTCATCTGGGCAGCCCTTGCTGCTGGCAGCGATACCATGACGGACAGTCCGATAAGAGCGATGACCTTGATCAGCATGGGCAATCATTCGGGATTTGAGTGAGCAGTTTGGAAATGAATTAAGCATATTTGCCAAAGCTCGCGCCACCTGCGGAAAGTCACCCATTTTCTGCACCTCGCTGTTTCGTGCTTCCATTCATCTCGAGCCATTGCATGGCATCAGTTGCCCAGGATCGGCGAGGTC
>JBPCVQ010000483.1:0-24235 GCA_051010395.1 Geminicoccaceae bacterium
AAGAGAGAAGGGAAAGAGAGAAAAGGGAAAGAGGAGAAGAAAAGGAAGAAGGAAGGAGAGGAGGAGGGGAGGAAACGAACCGAGCCGGGCAAGGCGCATGACGTCAGCGGGCGAGCGCAAGGGCTCCGTCGGCACCGCCCTCTGCATTACTTCCGTCATGATGTCCCCCCGTTCTTCAGATGTGGGCAACTGGCTCGCCGGCCATCCATCATATCAAATAGGTCGAAACCTCTTGGTGTGACTACTTCATTGGGTTCCCGCCGCCCTCGAAGAAAGCGTCCCGCTTACGGTTCAACTGAATTCAGCCAGCGGCGGTCGGCCCGAAACTATTCTTATAAAAACGCAGCCAGTTCTCGCCCATGATACCTGCGACCTCGGCATCGCCGAGGCCGACATCCCGGAGCCCCGCTTCGATGTTGGAAAAATCGCGATTGTCCTTGAACCAGGAGGGCATCGGCGGGAAGCCGGCGTCGTTCTTCGAACCCTCGCCGTAATCGATCTCCTTGGTCCAGCGACCGACCCGCATCCACGTCACCACGCTGTCCGGCTGATCCTGGCAAAGGTCGGTGCCGATTCCTATATTCTCGACGCCCATCAGCTCGGCGGTACGAGAAATCATCTCGCAGAAGCTCTGCAACGTGCAGTTCGATTTGTCTTTGAGGTGATGGGGATACACGGAAAAGCCGAGCATGCCGCCGGACTGGCCGAGCGCTTTCAGCACCTCGTCCGATTTATTACGGAGCGCCGGATGCCAGAAGGCGGGGTTCGCGTGGGTGATGGCGATCGGCCTTTCCGAAAGATCGATGGCTTCCAGCGTCGAGCGCTCGGCGGAATGGCTCATATCAACAACCATGCCGACCCGGTTCATCTCCTTGATCACCTGCCGTCCCATGCGGGTGATGCCCGGATCCTCCGCCTCGTAGCAGCCGGTCGCCAGCAGCGACTGGTTATTGTAGCTGAGCTGCATGAAGCGCGCACCAAGGGTGTGCAGCACCTCCACAAGCCCAATGTCGTCCTCGATCGGCGACGGGTTCTGAAACCCGAAGAAAATCGCGGTGCGGCCAGTCTCGCACGCTAGCCTGACGTCGTCGCCGGTGCGCCCCTGGAAGATCAAGTCCGGAAACTGCTCGAACCAGCGATTCCAGCGCTCGATATTGAGCACCGTTTCCCGAAAATTCTCATGATACGCGATGGTGACATGCACCGCGTCCACCTCACCCTCGCGCATCTGCCGAAAAATCTTCTCCGACCAGTTCGCATACTGAAGATTATCAACCCGGTACGACCGGGTGTGTGGACTTTGCTCTGTGTTTGTCATGGGGTTATTCCGGCAGGCCGGATGCGATGTAGGAGGTTTTGACGGTGGTATAAAATTCCTTGGCGTAGCCGCCCTGTTCGCGCGGGCCGTAGGAGCTGTCGCCGCGACCGCCGAACGGGACGTGGTAATCGGTGCCTGCGGTCGGCAGGTTGACCATGACACAGCCGGTTCGGGCGTTACGCCGGAAGTGGCTTGCTCGCGCGAGTGAGCAGGTGACGATGCCGGAGGTCAGGCCGAAATTGGTGTCGTTGACCGTCGCCAGGGCTTCGTCGTAGGAGCGGACCTTGATCACTGATGCGATCGGCGCGAACATTTCTTCACGATTGATGCGCATGGCGTTGGTGGTGCCGGCAAAAACCGCGGGGGACATGTAATAGCCCTCGGATGCCATCGACAGCCGTTCGCCGCCGCAGAGAAGCTCGGCGCCCTCGCCTTTGCCGATCTCGATATAGTCGAGATTTTCTCCGAGCTGCCCTTCGCTCACCACCGGTCCGATCTGCGTGCCCTCGGCAAGCGCATGCCCGACTTTGAGGGCCTTGGCGCCCGCCACCAGCTTCTCGACGAAGGCGTCGTGAACACCCTCATGGATGATCAGACGGGAAGAGGCTGTGCATTTCTGGCCGCTGCCGCCGAATGCACCACCCAGCGCCACGGCAACCGCGACGTCGAGATCGCCATCATCCATCACGGCGAGCGCGTTCTTCGAGCCCATCTCCATCTGCACCTTGGTCAGGTTCGGGATTGCCGCGGCGGCAATGCCCTTGCCGACCGGGACCGAGCCGGTGAACGAGATGGCATCGACCTTCGGGCTTTCCACCAGCTGCTGGCCGATCGAGCGGCCGGAACCCATCACGAGATTGAAAAGCCCCTTGGGCAGATCCTGCTCGGCGATGATCTCGGTAAGCGCTACGGCGGAGGCGGGGGTAAGATTTGCGGGCTTCCAGAGCACCGCGTTGCCGAAAGCGAGAGCGGGCGCGATTTTCCAACTCGCGGTGGCCGTCGGGAAATTCCAAGGGGAAATGACCGCGACCACGCCCACCGGCTCACGCCTGACGTCGATCTCAATGCCGTCCCGCACACTGTCGGCATTGTCGCCGATCTGCCGAAGCGTTTCGGCGGCGTAGTAACAAAAAAACTGACCGGAGCGGTAAACCTCGCCCTTGCCTTCGGCAAGCGGCTTGCCCTCTTCGCGGGACAGGAGTTCGCCAAGCTCGGTGGAGCGTGTCATCAGCGCCTGGCCAATCGCCATCAGCGCATTATATCGGCGTTCAATGCCAGCAGCAGCCCATTCCACCTGCGCCGTGCGCGCCGCATCGAGCGCGATTTGCAGCTGCTCGGCGCTGGCCTGGGCGTAGAGACCGATGATGTCGGACAGATCGGATGGGTTGCTGTTCTCGATCTCGCCTTCACCGTCGACCCATTCGCCGCCGATGTAATTAAGCTTCCGATCCACGATTTATCTCCCCGACACGACTGAGACACGCTGCTCTATAGAGCCACTATGGACGGAATCTTTCATTTCAGTCAAAATCAAATTACTGTAAATTATTTAAGAAAAACTGAATTAAATGACCATCAAGATCGATATGCTCCGCTGTTTCGTCGCCGTAGCCGAAAGCGGCAATCTTGCCGATGCGGCGGAGAGGCTTGGCCGCACCCCGTCTGCAGTGTCGATGATGCTCAAGCAGTTCGAAGAGCATCTGAATGCACCTCTGTTCGAGAGTGAGCGCAAGAGCCGGCTGACGGCGCTGGGCGCCTTCACACTCGATCAGGCGACGCGCGAACTCGATCATTTCGAACGCACGATCGCGGCGATCGATCATTTTTCGAAGGCCAAAGCCGGCTTCGTGCGCGTCGCCGCCGTGCCTTCGGTTGCTGAGGCTATTCTTCCCACTGTTGTCCGCGACTTCCTCCGTGATCATCCGGGCGTGCAGATCGATATCCGCGATATGGACAGCGCCGCCGTGCTGCGTGAACTTGATCGGGAACGGGTCGATCTCGGCCTTGCAACAGCATCCGGCGCCGGTGCCGAGATTGCGCGGGAGGAACTTTTCTCTGATGCTTTCGGCGTCATCTGCCCGCCCGATCATCCGCTCGCAGAAGAACCCGAGCCGATTGGATGGTCGACCCTCGATCCCTGGCCTTTCATCGCCAACGGCATCTGCCAGCACATCAAGGACGAACATTTTCAGAAAGTCTTCGTCGGCTCTCGGCTGATGGTCCGAAACACCACCTCATTGCTCGCCCTCGTGCGCGCCGGCGTCGGTGTGACGGTCCTGCCCCGCCTCGCGATCGAGCGCGCCGAGAACACGCTTCGCTTCTTACCAGTCGCCGACCCGTCGGCACGGCGACGGATCGACGTCCTTCGCCGTAACCACAACAAGCCGACGCCTGCCGATCTGGCGTTCGAAGCGGCTATCCGTCGCGCTGTGCGTGACACTGTTACCGCCTGATCCATAGCAGCCAGAGGCCACCTGTCCTTTCCGCCGAGCGGAGTGCGAAGATTTCTATCTGCTGAAGCCCTTGCGAAACCCGTCAGCTGGGTTTTCGATGGGTGAAAGAAAACAACGAAGCAGAAGGGAGACCACCATGCTCACCACCAATAGACGAACCGCCCTCGGGCTCATGGGCGCGGCCGCCGCTTCCGGGCTGGCTATGCCGGCGATTGCGCAAAATCGGAAGATCACCGTGGGCGCCCTTCGCTTCACCAGCCATTCCGGCAGTTTCATCGCTGTGGAACGCGGCTACTTCGCCGACGCCGGGCTTGACGTGGAGCTGAAGTTCTTTCAGGCGGCGCAGCCCATGGCGGTGGCCATTGCATCAGGCGACATCGACTATGCCGTGACCGCGATCTCCGGCGGGCTGATTTCGTTGGCCGGAAAGGGGGCCATCAAGGTAATCGGCGGCGCGCTTTCCGAAGAAGAGGGCATCGACGGGCAAAAGATCCTGGCCTCGGATGCCGCCTTCCAGGCAGGCTTGACCAGCCCGGCTGGCCTCGACGGCAAGAGCTTCGGCATGACCACGGCCGGATCTTCCTTCCATTATATGGGCTCCAAGGTCGCGGCAGCCGAGGGCGTATCACCGAGCTTCAAGCCGCTGCAAAAGGTCGGCGCGATCATCGGCGCGCTCAAGTCCGGCCAGATCGATGCCTGGTCGATCGTGCCGCATATCGCAAAGCCGCTCGCCGGCTCAGGTGCCGTGCACATCATCGGCAATGTCTCCGATTATCTGCCGGACTATCAGGTCACGACCGTTTTTACCTCGACGGCCAACGCCGCCGAAGAGAAGGGCATGACCGCCGATTTCCTGGCCGCTTATGCAAAAGGTGTCGCCGACTACAACGGCACGATGATCGACAAAGCCGGCGGTGACGATGGGATCAACGATCTGGTCGATCTCATTCACCAATATGTCTATACGGACCGACCGCGCGAAAAGGCCGCCCCCTCGATCATCAACGGCACCATGCGCTTGAAGGAAGGCGCCACCCTCAACCTCGCATCGGTTCGTGATCAACTGGAATGGTTCCAGGCCGAGGATCTCGTCGATGCCTCGATCACGCTCGACTCCCTGGTGGATGCCAGCTACGTCGAAACGACGGATGGCTGAGATGTGATGAGGGAGCATTGCACACCGTTTCCTCTCGCCTGATCCATCATGGAACTCAGACTGGATGGCATCGGCCACAGCTATGGCGAGACCGAGGTTCTAAGCGACATCTCGCTCGACATCCCCTCCGGTCACATCGTCTGCCTGGTCGGTCCATCGGGATGTGGCAAGTCCACGTTGCTGCGCTTCATCGGTGGCCTTGAGCGTCCAGGATCTGGCCGTGTGCTGCGGCTTGACGAACCACCTGACGATTGCCTCAATCCGCTGACCTACGTCTTTCAGGATTTTGCGTTGTTGCCTTGGCGAACGGTGCGCGGCAACGTCTCCCTGGTGCTCGAGGATCATGGCATCAGCGGAAAGGCGGCAGGCGCGATCATCGCGGATGTCCTCAGCCGTACCCGGCTCGCTGATTTTGCCGATGCGCTGCCCAGGCAGTTGTCCGGCGGCATGAAACAGCGGGTCGCGATCGCCCGAGCCCTTGCCGTGAAGCCTGCGGTGATGCTGATGGACGAACCGCTTTCAGCGCTCGACGCCCAGACACGAGAACTTCTGATCGACGACCTGATCACCCTTTGGACCCGCACACCATTCACGGCCGTCTATGTCACCCACAATCTCGCGGAAGCCGTGCGCCTCGGCCATGTAATCGTTGTGCTGTCCCGCCGACCGGGGCGGATTCGTGAGGTTGTGCATCTGAAGAAACCGCTTGCCGAACGCGGCTACGCCGATCCCGATCTGGACGCTACGCAAAAACATCTCTGGACGTTGATGCGCGACGAGGCCGTTGCTGCTGATGCCGAGCTGATCGATGGCTGAACCAACGCCCGTTTCAGACGGCCGTGAGGTCCATTTTCGCGGCGGCGGTTTTGCACCGAGCACCCGGCGTTGGGTCGGTTTTGCAGTTTTCGCTGGGCTCGTAGCCCTGATCGAGCTTGGCACGCGCTCGGGCTGGATTACGCCACTGACCCTGCCGCGACCGAGTGACGTGCTCCAGACCTTTCAGGAACTCTACCAGTCCGGGCTCCTCTTCAAACACCTGATCCCATCGATCACGCGCCTGATCGTCGGCGCCGCCATCGGCGTCAGCATAGGCATCGCGACAGGCGTCCTGATCGCACTTTTTTCTTATGTCCGCGCCGGTCTCTCTCCGCTGATCGCGGCGATCTTTCCGATACCCAAGATCGCGCTCCTCCCCCTCTTCGTGATCTGGTTCGGTATCGATGAGGGCTCGAAATACGCGCTGATCGCATTTGGCACCTTCACCCCGACTGTCGTCGCGACATTCGGGGCCGTCGACAATGTCGACCGAACACTGATCCGCATGGGGCAGAGCTTCGGCCTCTCCTGGTTCTCGATCGTAAGGAAGATCGTGCTCCCAGGCGCCATGCCGGGCATCCTCTCCGGTCTCAGGATCAGCCTGGCGATCGCCATCATTCTCCTGGTGGCCGCCGAGATGCTTGGTGCCGAATTTGGCATCGGCGCCTATATCCTGGAAGCCGGCTCGCTCTATGACCTCGAGCGGTTATTCGCAGGCGTCGTGATCCTGTCGCTCCTGGGCGTCCTGGTCAGTGCCGCTATCGGCTTTCTGGAAAAGCGGCTCCTCAATTGGCGGGCATGACGAGGCGGCGCCTCGATGCATCAGAAGGTTTGCCTTTCATCGTGTCGCCTGGCTTTCGGGCAGGTTGATCCGTGTCTTCGTCGTGTGTTTCAGCACAAGAACGTTGCCTCTGCCCGACCAGACTTGGCGGCATACCGTCGATTCTTGACGATAACCCTAGGAGCCAAATGAGGTGGCCACGCCACTAGAGCACGGTCTGGTAGCGTTCCTTGATCGTCCTGACGACCTCATCCGGATCGCGCTGCCACCAATCGCGTGACGAAAAAATCTCGACCTCGATCAGCCGGTCGAAACCTGCCCTCTCGATCCATCCCCGGATCTTCCGGTTGTCGATCAGGCCGTCGCCGGGCATGCCGCGGTCCAGACGGACATCGCGGGTTTCCGGCAGCCAGTCGCTGACATGGAAGGAGGCGAGCCGGTCGCCGGCCCGCGTTATTTGTTGCTCCAGAGCCGGGTCCCACCAAAGGGCGTAGCTGTCGACGGTGAGGCCGAGCACGTCGTCGGCATCGAGCTGGTCCAGCCAGTCATTGGCGTCACCCAGCGTCGAGAGGACGGAACGCAGGCCGCAGACCATGGGGTGGAGCGGTTCGAGTGCAAGCGTGACACCAGCATCTCGCGCATCGGGCAGGAGTTGAGCCAGACCGTCCAAGGCGCGTTTTCTTGCGTCGTCGAGGTCGGGATCGTCGGGATCGAGACCGCCGGTGAGCGTTACGATGACTTTCGCGCCGAGTTCGACCGCCTGCTCGAAGCGACGGCGATTATCGTCGAGGGCCTTGGCGAAGTCCGAAGCGTCGGACGCCGTCAGAAAGCCGGCCGAGCAAAAAACTGGCGCCTGAACGCCACTGTCGGCAAGGGCGCGCTTGGCGGCCTTCAAGCCGGCGGCATCGAGCATGTCGCGCCATATCGCCGTTTTGAAAACGTTGTTCCGGGCAAGACAATCGACTGATTGATGAAAGTCGCAGCGCTCGAGCAGTGTCACCTGGTGGATGCAGAGGCGTTCAGGATCGGGTGGATTCATGGAGTAGGCCCTTTGGCGGCATGCAGATCCAGGAGACTGGATCAGATGAGAGCGTAGAGCTCTCTCTTCGATGCGGCCAGACTGCTACCGCCCGCTCGGCATCAGCAGGTGACATAGCGATAAGAGGGCGGGCGGGAGTAGCGAACGGCCCGAAGGCAACGGCCAGACGGCTCATCCCCGCGAAGGCGTTCGCGCTGCTGGAAACGTTCAGGCTCGCGAAAGCGCTCCAGCCGGCCAGCGCGTGCCCCGCGTTCTGCCAACGGCGGTTCGACAAAGCGAAGGGCTGGTTCGACCGGTGGCGGCAATGGGGCAGCATAACGGAAGTCAGGGCCGACAGGTTGGATTGGTGGGCCGACATAGCGAAGCGGAGCTTCAGCTGGTGCTACGGGAGGACGGGCATAACGGATGTCTGGCTGTCGGGATGGAGCCGGCGCATCGCCGATCACCGGCACGGGCACCAATCCCGGGTCCGGGGCGGGAATCCTCTCGGGCACGGAGAGAAAAGACGCTGTCGGCAGGGTGGCCTCATCCTTTCTGTGGGGGAATGGCAGCGCTTTGCAATCCTCCATTGGCACGCCCTCTTGCTCACAGACCCGCCGTCCATGTTCGACGAGTGTCGCGGTCTTGTCGCGGGCAGCGCTCGAAGCTTCCGAGGGGCTGGGAGAGGTGGACAGCGAGCATCGCTCGGCAGGAATGCCCAACTCGGCGCACATTTCAGCGCCATAGGCCGAAAGGTCCTGGCCGCCCGCAGGGCTCATTTGTCCGAAGGCCAGCACGGTGAGCAGTGCAGCCATCGAGAGATAAAGCGAGAAGCGGCATTTCACGTCTTTTTTGTTCGTTTCCGACATCGTTCCCTGGCAACCGACGTCTTCTCGACATTTCCCGGCAGACCGTTTTCTGATTGACCTTCGCCTCTCCACGGTGGAGGGCGGAACGAGCTTAGATCAATCACATGATAAAGATAGAATTTTCAGCAATTTTTCAATGAATTGGTCGAAATGAGTGATGCCTGCCATGAACCTGCCTTCGCAACCCGAGAGGCAGGCATTTACAGAGTTCCGAGCTGCTCGCATGCTGAGATGAAGGGGTGATGCGGTGCTGTTCGGATCGGAGAGCTTGGGGTGGATTTTTCATTGAGCGAAGAGCAGCTGGCGCTGCAGGCGACGGCCCGGCGATTTGCGGAGGCGGAGCTTGTCGATGTGGCGAAAACGGTCGAAGGCGATGACCAGCCACCTGGAGCGGATATCGTCAGGCGTTTCGCCGAGATGGGCTTTCTCGGTATCAATCTCGACCCTGAGTTCGGTGGCCAGGGTGCAGGACATCTGGAAGCGGTTCTGGTGCTGGAAGAAATCGCCAGGATCTCGCCAGCGATCGCCTTTCCCGTTTTCGAGAGCTGTTTTGGCCCTGTCCTGGCAATCCAGCATTTTTCAGACGAGAGGCTGAAACGGCGAGTCATTCCTAAAGTCTGCAGCGGTGAGATGATGATCGCCGTCTCCATGTCCGAGCCGGACGCCGGCAGTGCATTGACGGATCTCGGTACGCGCGCCGACCGTGTCGGCGACCGGATCATCATTAATGGGCAAAAGCGCTGGTGTTCCGGGGCCGGGCATGCGGATGCCTATGTCGTCTATTGCCGGATGTCCGAAGAGCCCGGCGCCAAGGGCATCGGCGCCGTCCTGGTCGAGAAGGACACCGGCGGCCTGACCTTCGGCGAACGCGAACGCCATATGGGTTTTCGCGGCGTCACCAGCGCTGACATGTTTTTCGATGACGTCGACGTAACAGCCGGCAACCTTGTTGCCCCCGCCGGCGGGTTTCGAAAACTGATGGAGGCGTTCGATCTGGAACGCTGCGGCAATACCACCATGAGCCTCGCGATTGCGCAGTCGGCATTCGACTATGTGCTCGCTTATGTTCAGGATCGCGAGCAATTCGGCAAGCCGCTGGTGGACTTCCAAGCCGTGCAGCTCTCCCTCGCCGAGATGAAAATGAAGCTCGAGGCGGCTCGCCTCCTCCTCTACCGCGCCGTGGTCAATGCCGAGGCGGGGTTGCCGTCGATCGGAGACAGTTCGATCGCGAAATGCTTCGCCAACGAGATGGTGCGTGAGGTCACCGGCAAGGCGATGCAGCTCATGGGCGGCTACGGCTACAGCCAGGCTTACCCGATCGAACAAAAGATGCGCGACGGCTGGGGCTGGGGCATTGCCGGCGGATCGATCGACATCCAAAAAATCAACATCACCTCTTCCCTGATCAACCGCCGCTTCCCCCAGCGTGTCGTGTGACGACTTCATTGACTTTGCGGTGGTGCCTGGAGAGACGGTATGCGGCCCGGTTTGGGATCAGGAGTTGGGCTGGCGCGGTGAGGAGTAAGGACTGATGGCGTGTTCGGCACAGAAGGGTCGGGAGAGCATCCCGACGAGAAACCGCATACCCTTCACATTCCTGACACGTTCTTCGAAGACGGCCCAAACCAAATGAGGTGGCCACGCCACCGCCACCCACTTTCGGGGTTGCGGGTGCTTGATCTTACGACGGTGATTGCCGGGCCTTACACGACGCAGCTACTCGGCGATTTCGGTGCTGATGTCATCAAGGTCGAGCCGCCCGGCGGCGACATGACCCGCGATATCGGTGTCGCTCGCAACGAGAAGATGACGGCGCTCTTTCTAGGATCGAACCGCAATAAGCGAAGCGTGGTCCTCGATCTGAAGCGCTTGGCCGCGAGGGAAGCGCTCTGGCGGCTGGTCGACGGTGCCGACATACTGATCCATAATATCCGCCCGCAGAAAATGGCGAAGCTGGGCTTTGATCCGGATTCCGTTTTGGCGCGCAACAACAAGATCGTATATGGCGCGCTGCTCGGCTATCGGGAGGATGGGCCTTATGGCGGCATGCCCGCCTATGACGACGTCGTCCAAGGACAATCAGGTCTGGCCGGCACGTTTCAGGCGCGGGACGGCGAGCCCGTCCTGACGCCGACCATCACCGCCGATAAGACGGCCGCACTGCTCGCCTCGAACGGTCTGCTGGCGGGCGTTATCCAAAGGCTAATCACCGGCAAGGGTGTCTACGTCGAAACCTCGATGTTCGAAGGTCTGGTCGGCTACACGTTGCTGGAGCACCAGGACGGTTCAATGTTCCGGCCACCCGCCTCGGGCCCCGGCTATCCGCGCGCCCTTTCGCCGGAGCGCCGGCCGCATCGCACCAGGGATGGTTATCTCTGCCTGCTCGCTTACACGGACGACCAATGGCGACGTTTTTGGGACTTGATCGGAGCGCCAGGGCAGGCCCTGGACCCCCGGTTTTTGAGCGTCGGTGCGCGTGCCGATAATATCGATGCGCTTTACCGTATCGCCGGTGAGGCGCTGGCGGCTGATGATACCGAGAGTTGGCTGGCACGTCTCAGTGAGGCTGAAATTCCGGCGGGAGCCGTGAACCGTCTCGAAGACCTTCGAGACGACCGGCATCTGCAGGCGACCGGGTTTTTCCGATCTTTCGAGCATCCGAGTGAGGGAACATTGGAAATCCCGGACACGGCCTATCGCTTCGATCGCGAGCCGCTTCCGGTACGCCGACCACAGCCCAGACTTGGCGAACATGGCCACGAGGTTTTGGCGGAAGCCGGGTTGAGTGACGATGAAATCGAGCAGGCGCTCGGCGAAGGGGCGGAGAGCGACAGATGAAGGCGATGCGTATCGAAGGCGACTGGGGCCTGGACAGCCTTCGGCTGATCGACTTGCCCGAACCGTCGATTGGCCCCGACGATGTTCTGATCAGCATGGAGGCGGTGTCGATCAATCCACGCGACCGCATCCTGGTGGAGGGTGGCTATGGCCGCATGGCCGGACCCCTACCGCTGATCCCGCTTTGCGACGGCGCCGGCCGCGTGATGGAAACGGGCGACAACGTCAAGCATGTCGTCGCCGACGACCTGGTGTGTCCGACTTACAGCAGGACCTGGCTTGATGGCACAGCGGGTTCGGACACCCACCTCGGGTCCCATGGTGGAGCGATCGATGGCACGGCTGCGGAGCTGATGGCGGTGCCTGCCAAGGTCGTCGTGAAGGCGCCTGCTCATCTCGATGCAGCCGAAGCGGCGACTTTGCCTTGTGCCGCAGTCACCGCCTGGAACGCGATCGTCGAGACGGGAAGGGTAGCAGCCGATGATACCGTATTGCTGCAGGGGACAGGCGGGGTTTCACTTTTTGCGCTGCAGTTCGCGAAGATGCAGGGTGCTCGGGCCATCCTGATCTCATCGAGCGACGAGAAGCTCGACTATGCGAAAACGATGGGTGCGGACCATCTCATCAATTACCGATCCGAGCCTGACTGGCAAAAGCAAGCGCTTCGGCTGACTGAAGGGCGAGGCGTTGATCATGTCGTCGATATCGGCGGTGCCGGTACGCTGGACAAATCGATTGCGGCCGTACGCCCGAGCGGCATGATCAGCCTGATCGGTGTGCTCGGCGGGGCTATGAGCGAGCTCCAGCTCGGCCGCGTCGTCACCCGCCATATCCGCCTGCAAGGCATCACCGTCGGCAGCCACGCCATGTTCGAGCGTATGGTCAAGGCCATGTCGCAGCACGGCATGACGCCGGTGCTCGACGATCGACGCTTTGCGCTTGGGGATCTGGCGGAAGCACTGGACTGGCTATCAGCTGGAGGACATGTCGGCAAAATCGTGGGTAGTGTTTAAGAGCATGCTTCGAGAGTTCTTGAGCGATTTCACTCTGTCCTCTTGGCTCTCGGATTCGTCTCTTGCCACTCACCCACTATTTGTTAACCAGCCCTCGATATCAGTGCCTGATCTGATGACCCTTGGGGGCTTTCTGAGCGTCGGCTTGTTCATCGAAAGAAGGGAGCTGGGCTTACTTCAGGATCCTGTGTAGCCAAGGCAAATCAGGCCACCGCAAGGCGTCTTGGATGGGCTTTATGGCAGGATTGTTACCTGCATGTTGAGTTCGGGCCGGCGGGCCTGGCCAATATGCAGCAGGAATCATCCTGCCACGGGGTTCAACCCTCATAGGGGAAATCGGTGAATAATTCCGGTCTGAAATCGAGACCATGGCCTGGGCGGCTCGGTGGTGTGATCAAGCCGCGTTCGGGTCGAACCGGCTCGGTCCAGAGATGATCGTACCAGCCCATATATTCCAGCCAGGACGGATTCGGAATCGAGGCGACCAGATGAGTCGACAGCTCCGGAAACATATGCGGAGCAATGGTCACGCCTGCACGCGCCGCGTGCCGGGCGATGACGTGGAGTTCGGTGTAGCCGCCGCGCATGATGTCCGGCTGGAGGATTGGGATTTTTCCACTAGCGAAGAAGGGCTTCAGGTCGTGATGGGTGAAGTGATTCTCGCCGCCGACCACCGGTGTGCGGAGAGCATCGGCAATGCGGTGATATCCCTCGAAGTCATCGGCGATTACCGGCTCTTCCAGCCAGGCGAGGTCATAATCGTCCAGACGTCGACCGACGGCAATCGCCTCATCGGCCGTCCAGCCTTGATTGACGTCGACCATGATGCCGATCTTTTCGCCGAGTGTCCGGCGCATGTCCCGCACGTTCGAGATATCCTCGTCATGGGTGAAGCAATGGGCGACCTGCATTTTGATGGCAGGGAAGCCTTCCGCGACATAGCGCTCGGCCTTCTCGATCATACCGTCATGACCGAGGCCGCGGAAACATCCGGAGCCATAGATCGGCAGTGGGTCGGGCTTCCCGCCCCAGAGCTGCCAGAGTGGTTTGCCGGCAGCGCGGCCGACGGCATCCCAAAGGGCAATGTCGAGGGCGGACATCGCCATCACCGTGATGCCCATCCGCCCCTGGATAAAAGTCGCCTGCCACATCTTCCGCCAGAGCGCCTCGACCTGGGTTGCGTCCTCACCGAGCAGCAAGGGCTTCAGCATTTCGTGGATGCACATCTCGAGCGTACGCATGCCGGACGCGAGCGGGTGGAGATGACCGGTGCCGACGACACCTGACGCCGTCTCGACCTCGACCACCAGTAGATCGATCTTATCGAGCGGCAGGAAACCAGTTTTAGGCGGGTCGATGAACGGTACGGAGAGAAGATGAGTGCGGATATCCTTGATGATCACGATGGAACTCCCAGTATGAGGTTGAAAGCAGCTCCCCGCCGCTGATGCCTCAACGCGAATCTCCGATCAGATCCGCCGCTATTCCCTAAAGGCGCTTGGCCTGGCTCCGGATCGCCCCAACTCCCACCGCCAGGGCATCGATAACCTGCTCTTCGCCCATATCGACATATCCTGAGATAAGAGCCATGTGCCTGCGGGCAACCTATCTCGATATCCGATCTGGTGACGATGATCGGGGTCATTCGTGAGGGCGAGCTTATGCTGACCGCTACTCGGGCCGGAATACTCTTTGACGGACTGGCGAACTGGTTGCTCCTGGGGCGAACAGCTACGACCGGCGATGGTCGTCTTCTCGATTGGGGTTGCAGAGCAGCAGGTCGGGCTGCATTCTTTCCGGAAAGAACAAAGAGTGACCGGTTCTTACCGGATTTCAAGGATGCCGGAATCGATGAAAAATCCTTTGTTCGGTCTTACTGCCGTCGCGATCGCGGTCGCCATGCCGGTCTTGGCTGACGACGAGGCGATCATTGTTCAGTCCACCACGTCGACGGCTAATTCTGGCCTCTACGATCACTTGCTGCCGGTATTCGAAGACAAGAGCGGGATCAAGGTTAATGTTGTCGCTGTTGGCACGGGGCAGGCCATCAGAAATGCACAGAACTGCGACGGCGATGTTCTCTTGGTCCATGCCCGGGCCGCTGAAGAATCATTCGTCGAAGCGGGCTACGGGATCGAACGTTTCGATCTCATGTACAACGACTTTGTCATCGTCGGCCCTTTTGCCGATCCGGCTGACATTGGAGGTGGCGCTGATGCTCGAGCAGCGCTCGCCAGCATTGCAGATGCCAAGGCGCTTTTTGCATCGCGCAGCGATGAGTCGGGTACGCACAAGAAGGAAATGGTGCTCTGGCAGTCGGCAGGGATCGATCCGACCGGTGCCTCCGGCGACTGGTATCGCGAAACCGGATCCGGCATGGGCGCGACACTCAACACCGGCATCGGCATGAACGCCTATGTGATGACAGATCGCGCCACCTGGATCAGCTTCGAGAACAAGCGTGATTTCAAGATCATGATCGAAGGTGACGAGGCACTGTTCAATCAATATGGCGTCATTTTGGTGAGCCCCGAGCGCTGCCCCAACGTTAACGCCAAGCCTGGCCAGATCTTCATTGACTGGCTGCTGTCCCTGGAGGGGCAGAATGCGATCCAGGCTTTTCGGATCGGCGGTCAGCAGCTCTTTTATCCAAGCGTCCTTCCCGGTCAGAGTTGAAGCTGTCAGTTCCGGTGAAAGCACGAAAGCCTTTCTTATGCGGGAACATCGACCCGCTCTCATTTATTGAAGAACACGCCCGCTGCGATGGGTGTTTTCTTTTGACAGATGTGAATACGTATGCATTCTAAAGATCTGCGCTGATCAACTATTTTTTTTACGTGGAGAGAATTCTGCCATGACGTTCAAGGCCGACAAGAGGCAGCTTTATCGCGATCTCTATAATTTGGCTGCGTCGACGCCTGAGAACTTGAGGCAGCGGCTAGGCGAAATCTTTCGTCAAGATGCGCGCTGGCGCGGTTCGCACCCTTTGAACGAACGGCAGGGTATCGATGCCATTGAAGCTGATGTCTGGCAGCCGCTGCTTCGATCCTTTCCCGATCTGGAGCGTCGTGATCTGATTTTCTGTGGCGGGTCCTACGAGGGGCGCGATTACGTAGCTGCGCTCGGCCACTACTGCGGCACCTTTCGCGAGGACTTTCTGACGATTCCGGCCAACGGCCGGCCGGTTTACCTTCGCTATGGCGAGGTGCATCAGGTCGAGGATGGGAAGATCGTCTTGAGCACCTGCCTTTGGGACCTTCTGGATCTGATCCGTCAGGCGGGCTTTTGGCCGATTGCGCCGAGCCTCGGCACCGAGGGCATGTGGCCGGGTCCGATCACCGCTGACGGCATCGTTCTCGGCGAGCAGGACCCGGCAGTCTCGGCGGGTTCCATCGCCCAAACCCTGGCGATGCACAAGACGCTGGCCGACTACGACGATAATGAAGGCCTTGGCCGAGATGGGCTCCTGGCCATGCCGCAAAAGGAACACTGGCATCCGAAGATGATGTGGTATGGACCATCAGGCATCGGCACGACCCGTGGCTTGCAAGGCTTCGTCGACTATCATCAGCTGCCGTTCCGGGTAGCCTTTCCTAATCGCAAGGGTGGTGGACAGATCACTGATCGCGCCGAAGGCGGCCACTACATTCAGATCGGCGACGGTCACTATTCGGTGACCGGCGGCTGGCCGAGTGTGCGTGCCCAGCATATCGGTCCGGACTTTCTTGGCACCGGTCCGTCCGGAAAAGAGGTCACCATGCGGGTAATGGATTTTTATTTGCACCACGAGGGACTGATCCGCGAGAACTGGGTGCCGATCGACATCATCGAGCTGTTGCTGCAAATGGGTGTCGACGTGTTTTCACGCATGCACTCCCTGTTCGAGCGAGGCGCCCTACCAAAGTAACCGGCCCACGCCGTGCGTGGTTATTGCTTGGTGATGGTGACTGTCTTGCCGTCTCGCTCTAGTCGCCATTGCAACCAGATGCCGTCGGCGTCGTAGAAGAGTTCGCGTTCGAGGTCGCCGCTGACGATATATTTTCTTGCATCGACGGGACGATCTCCGATCTTTAGGGTTTCCGATCCTGCCTCTTCCACCTGAACTTTTCGGACTTTGCCGTCGCGCTGACCGAAGATTGTGGACCGATTGACTGCCTCGACGTTCCAGGGATGGGTGGAAACGGTATCGAGCGGCACGGCGACACCCTTCTCCACCCCGTCGACGATCATCTTATCACCCTCGATCCGAGCACTGGTCTCGTAGAGATCGCCGCCGTCATCCGTTCTGGCGTCGTATGCGATCAACTGATCACCCCGCCAGACCTCGCGAAGGCGTGCCTTTCGCTTGTAGACGGTAACGAACAGGATTTTGACCTTCACATCGACGTCGGTCTCGACGATGAGGTTTTCGCCGTCGCAGCTGAAGTTGAGAACATGGGTTCCGATGTCGCCATGGGTCTCATGATTAATGACATAGGCAGCCGGACTTTTCGGCGGCTGGCATGCCAGCGTCGAACCGATCGTAATGAGCGACAGCGTTGAGGCGAGCGCAAGTAACGCTGGATCTATCGCCCTCAAAATGCGTCGTCTTCGAAGGCCATGAGCGGCTTGGCGCCGGCCATGATCTGGGCGAACAGCGCACTGTTTTCCGGTAGGACCTTGGCCATGAAAAAGCGGGCCGTGGCGATCTTGGCCTCATAGAAGGAAGCGTCGCCGTTGGCACCGTCTTGGAGCTTCGATTTCGCCGTCTTGACCATCTTCACCCACATATAGGCGAGAACGACCAGCGCAAAAAGGCGGAGATAGTCAACGGAGGCAGCGCCGGCTTCGTCAGGGTTTCTCAGGCCCTGCTGCGCTGTATGCAGGGTCACCTGCTGCAGGCGCGAGAACGCCTTGGCAAATGGCAGGACGAATTCAGCGAGCTCTTGATCCGCCTGATGGTCCTCGATGAAGGCCATCGCCGGGTGGAAGAAGCGACGAAGCAGGCGGCCGAAATGGGAGGGCAGCTTTCGGCCGACTAGATCGAGAGCTTGAACACCGTTGGCGCCTTCGTAGAGAAGCGTGATGCGCGCATCGCGAAGAAGCTGCTCCATGCCCCACTCGGCGATGTAGCCATGTCCGCCCATGCATTGGATGCCGAGATGGGTGTTGTTGAAGCCTTCGTCCGTGAAGTAGGCTTTAATGATCGGGGTCATCAAAGCCACCAGATCGTCGGCCTCTTGACGCTGTTCGGCGTCGGGATGTTTTTCGGATATGTCGAGCTGGATGCCGATCCAATAGGCAAGAGCTCGAGCCCCCTCGCTGAACGCACGCATGGTCAGGAGCATGCGCCGAATATCAGGATGGACCAACAGCTTGTCCGCAGATTGATCCGGTTCGTTCGCGCCGGCGAGTGCTCGGCCCTGACGCCTGTCCTTGGCGTAGGCGACGGCGCTTTGATAGGCGGTTTCGGCGATTCCGAGGCCCTGGATGCCGACCTCGAGGCGGGCGTCGTTCATCATGGTGAACATCGCGCGCATGCCGCGATGGGGTTCGCCCACCAGCCACGCTTTTGCGCCATCGAAGTTCATGACGCAGGTGGCGGACGCCTTGATACCCATCTTGTGCTCGATCGAACCGCAGGCAACACCATTGCGCGGTCCGGCCTCGCCTTGGTCGTTGGGCAGAAATTTCGGCACCAGAAAGAGGCTGATACCCTTGATGCCCGCGGGCGCATCCGGGAGACGGGCGAGCACCAGATGGATAATGTTTTCGGAGAGGTCATGCTCGCCGGCGGAGATGAAGATTTTGGTGCCGGTGATAGCAAAGCTGCCGTCGTCGTTGGTCTCGGCCTTAGTCCGGATCAGGCCCAGGTCGGTGCCGCATTGGGGCTCCGTCAGACACATGGTGCCGCTCCAGCGGCCCTCGACCATCTTCGGCAGATAGATGTCCTTCTGCTCGTCCGTGCCATGTTTGATGATGGCGTTATAGGCGCCCATGGTCAGGCCCGGATACATGCCGAAGGAGAGATTGGCGGAGCAGACCATCTCATCCACCAGAAGACGGACCGCCTTGGGTAGGCCCTGGCCGCCATAAGCCGGGTCTGCAGATAGTGCCGACCAGCCGGCTTCGGTGAACTGGCCGTAAGCCTCCTTGAAGCCTTCGGGCGTACGCACCACGCCGTTTTCGAAGACGCAGCCCTCCTGGTCACCTGATTGATTCAATGGAAACAGAAGCGTTTCCGCCAGTTTCGACGACTCCTCGATGATGGCATCGACGGTATCGCCGGTCGCCTCCTCGTAACCCGGAAGCTCGGCGAGCTTTTCGACTTCGAGGAGTTCGTGGAGGACGAAGCGCATGTCGCGCTGGGGAGCGGTGTAAACGGTCATATCTGGTCTCCCCGTCAGTTGCGAAGCGGCTTGCCGGTCTCGAGCATGTGCTCGATCCGGGCGAGCGTCGCCGGTGTTTTGATAAGGCGCATGAATGCGTCACGCTCCATTTTCAAGAGGTCCTTCTCGGCGACGGTTTCGGTGATGTCCGCACGGTCACCGGACAGAATCGTCGCAAGTTCGGACGCCACCACCTCATCATGGGCGGTCGCCTTTCCCTGGAGGCGGAAACCCTCGACCGCCATGCCCATCGCGAGCTTGGCGGTCGGGCCAGGCAAGGAGATTTCTACGGGCTCCGGCACCTGGTAGGTGTCGGCCATGGCGAGTGCTTTCGCCTTGGCTTCGGCGAGCAGGCGATCCCGGTTCATCGTGATGCCATCGCCTTCACGGAGAAACAGCAGCTCCTTCGCCTGGGCAGCCGACTTTGCGACTTCCGCCATGCCGATGGTCTCGAACACTTTGGAGATCGCCGGCATCGGGCCGCCTGGGCGTTTCTTCTTGGTCATCCAGCGGGTGATCATCTCGGTCGTTCCGGTCCAGCCCCGGATGACGCCGACGCCAGCCTCGACCAGACCCATATAGGTCTCGGCATGGGCCTGGATGGCATCAGCGTTCAGGCAGATCTCGCAACCGCCGCCAAGCGCCATGCCCGAGGGTGCTGCGACCACGGGGAAGGGGGCGTATTTCATTTTGCGGTAGGTCTTCTGACCCTTGGCGACCATGTCCTCGACCATCGGCCAGACGGCGGTGTTGGCGGCGAAGAGAGCGAGGCCGATATTGGCGCCGACCGAGAAATTGGAGCCCTCATTGTAGATGACCAGCGCTTTCATCTCCTTCTCGACCAGGCCGATCGATTTGTTGAGGAGATCGAGGACATCGGGATCGATGGCGTTCATCTTGGTGTGGATCTCGAAGCAGGCCACACCGTCGCCGAGGTCCCACAAAGAGGCGCCGCCGTTCCTGAGGAGTGGCTTTTCCGTAGCGCGTTTGACGTCCTCCAGGAGGGTGACACCCTCGGGTCTCACAAGATCCTCATAGCCCCCCTCGACGGTCAGATACTGCAGGTGTCCGTCCTGCACCCGATAGAAGGTCCCGTCACCGACCTTCTCAAGCAGAGAAGGAACAGTAACGCCAGCAGCTGCCAGCTGCTCGCGGAACCAGGCGGGGCCTATTTTGTCGAGGAGTTCGAAGGGGCCCCATTTCCAGGCGTAACCGAGCTTCATGGCTGCGTCGATCTGGGTGATGTCATCGGCGATCTCGCCGACCAGCGAAGCGGCGTAGGCGAGTGTCTTGCTCATCACCCGCCAACTCCAGGCGGCCGCCGGCTCGTCGCTCTCGAAGAGCGCACGGGGCCCACCTTTTCGCGCGGCATCAACACCTTCGAGGCGGGGCCTCGCCGCGGTGTGATATTCGCCGGTCGCGAGGTCCATGGCTTCCTTGATGCGGGCGCCATCCGCCTTGTTCAGACGGTAGAAGCCGCCTTTGCCCTTACGGCCGGTGTAGCCAGCCTCGATCATCGACTTGATGCGCGGGATGTCCCGGTCGATGGCATGAAAGGCGTCGTCTGCAGGCAAGGCCTTTCTAAGGCTGCCGGAAACATAAGGCAGAAGGTCGATGCCGACGAGATCGGCAAGCCCGAATATCCCGGTCTTGGGGATGCCGAGCGGACGCCCCATCGCGAGGTCGGCCTCTTCGATCGAAATGTTCGCGTCGAACGCTTCCGTGAAGGCAGCCTGCATCCAATACACGCCGATACGATTGCCGATGAAGCCCGGCGTATCCTTGCATCGGATCACCGTCTTCCCCAACATCCGATCCCCAAAGGAGGCGACGGCCTCCAGCGTTGACTTGTTCGTCGTTGGGCCGGCGACCACTTCCAGGAGGCGGAGATAGCGGGGTGGGTTGAAGAAGTGGGTGATCAGGAAGTCGTTGGCGAAGGTCTCTGGGAGACCAGCCGTGAGCTGGGCGAGCGGCAGGGTCGATGTGTTGGAACTGACGATCGAGCCTGGCTTTCTTGCTTTTTCGATCTTCTCGTACAAGGCCTGCTTGATTTCCAGGTTCTCGACCACGACCTCGATAATCCAGTCGACGTCTTTTAGTCTGTCCAGGTCATCCTCGATATTGCCGGGCTCGACTAGCTTCATGGCGCGCTTGCTCATGAAGGGCGCTGGGTCCGCCTTAGCAGCTTTCTTCAACGCCTCTTTCGCGAGAACATTTCTGTCGGCAGCACCGTCGGGAACGATGTCGAGCAAAAGTACGGGAAAACCGGCATTGGCGATCTGAGCGGCGATACCACTGCCCATCACGCCGGAGCCGATGACGCAGGCTTTCCTGATGTCCACTAGACGGCCTCCAGCACCGTGGCGATGCCCTGGCCGCCGCCGATGCACTGGGTGGCGAGGCCGTATTTCGCGCCGTCGCGCTTCATTAGCGATGCTACCTTGCCGGTGATGCGGGCACCGGTGGCGCCGAGCGGGTGGCCAAGGGCGAGTGCGCCGCCATCCAGGTTCACACGTCCCTCGTCCATGCCGAGGTCCTGCATGGAGGCGAGCGCCTGTGAGGCGAAGGCTTCATTCAGTTCGACGATGTCGATGTCCCCGATATCCAGGCCGGCGCGAGAAAGCGCCTTCTTGCTGGCGCCGACCGGGCCGATGCCCATGATCTCAGCCTTGCAGCCGGCGACCGCCGCCGACTTGAAGCGCGCGAGCACATCGAGGCCGTGCTTCATCGCATAGTCCTCGGTGCAGACCAGACAGGCGGCGGCGCCATCAGTGAGCGGCGAGGAGGTGCCGGCGGTGACCGTGCCGCTCTCATCGAAGGCGGGTTTCAAGCCAGCCAGGGCCTCCTGGCTCGTGCCTGGGCGGATGCAGCCGTCCTCGGAAACCTCGTGGCCATTCGCCTTGATCGGGACGATCTCGTCCTTCAGCCGCCCTTCCTCGCGTGCGGCCGCAGCCTTGGCGTGGCTCTTCACGGCGAAGGCCTGCTGGTCCTCGCGGGTGATCTGATATTGCCGGGCGACGTTTTCAGCGGTGATGCCCATGCTCATATAGGCCTGTGGATAGCTGTCCATCAGCTTCGGGCTGGGCATGGGATTGTAACCGCCGAGGGGGACCCTCGTCATGCTCTCGATGCCAGCGCAGACGAAGACGTCGCCGGCATCGAGCTGAATGGCGCCGGCCGCCATGTGCACGGCCTGCATGGAGGAGCCGCAAAAGCGGTTGATGGTGGCGCCGGCGACCGAGATCGGCAGCTCGGCGAGCAGGCCGATCAAACGTGCGACGTTGAACCCCTGCTCGCCCTCAGGAAAGGCGCAGCCGACGATGACATCCTCGATATCTTCGGGCTTGACGCCAGTGCGATCGATCAGGCCGCGGACCACCTGGGCTGCGAGGTCATCAGGCCGGACCTTGGTAAGCTCACCCTTGTGGGCGAAATGGAAGGGGGAGCGGGCGTAACCCGCGATCACGACATTCTTCATCTCATCTGTCCCTTTTGCCCTGATACGGCTTTTGGCCGCGGCTGATCGTTGGTGTCTAGGTTTTCCAAGGCCAGCGCCTCGATGGACTTCAGTTCACGGAGCATCTCGTCGAGGTCGTCACGCTGGCGCTCCAGATCTGCAATACGCTCCCGGCTTTCACGCAGCAGTGCTTGATATTGGTGGCGCTCGCCATCTTCTCTGTCATACAGATCGAGCCAGCCCCTGATTTCCGCAAGGGAAAAACCAAGGCGCTTGCCGCGCAGGATGAAATGCAGCCTGACCCGGTCCCGATCGCTGAAGATCCTGGTCTTGCCGACGCGTTTTGGTGCGAGCAGGCCCTGATCTTCATAGAAGCGGATGGCCCGATGGGTGACATCGAACATAGAGGCCAGTTCGCCGATTCCGAAGGCACGGCTCTCCGAGGCCGGATCGTCCTCCACACATATGCCGTTTTTCATGCAGTGCCCGTCCGCTCACGCTCCTCGCGCAAGAGCTCTTTCTTCAGGATCTTGCCGACAGCGGACTTGGGAAGTTCGTTCCGAAACTCGACGATCTTCGGCATTTCGATCGGGGAAATACGATCCTTCAAGAAGGCAATCAGTTTGGTTTCATCCAGGCCGGCGTCACCCTTTTGGACGACATAGGCCTTGACCGTCTCACCGCGATAGTCGTCCGGTACACCGCAGACCGCCGCTTCGACGACATCCGGATGTTCGTAGATGGCTTCCTCGACCACGCGCGGATAGACGTTGAAACCGCTGCAGATGATCAATTCCTTCAGCCGGTCGACGATGAAGCCGTAGCCGTCCTCGTCGAGATAACCGATATCGCCGGTGTGCAGCCGGCCGTTCCTGATGGCGGCATCGGTGGCTTCCTGCCGTTGCCAATAGCCTTGCATAATCTGCGGACCGGAGACGCAGATCTCGCCGCGCTCGCCGGTTGGCAGGACGGTTTCACCATCCTCGATCGACAGGATTTCGACGGTCGTGCCGGGAATCGGCACGCCGAATGAGCCGGCCTTGCGCACGCCCTTGAAGGGGTTGCAGTGGGTGACCGGCGCTTCGGTCAATCCATAGCCCTCGACCAGCGTGCAGCCGGCGCGACGCTCGAACGTCTGTCTGACCTCAAGCGGCAGTGGCGCGCCGCCTGAGATGCAGAACCTGATCGAGGTCAGATCGAAACGGTCGATGTCGGGATGGCTGCTGATCGCGTTGTACATGGTCGGCACGCCCGGAATGTAGGTCGGGCGCTTCTTTTGGATGGTTTGCAGCGTTTGATCGAGATCGAAGCGCGGCAACAGGATAAGGGCAGCGCCGATGCGGATGCCGTAGGTCAGAACGGTGCTGATCGCCAGGACGTGGAAGAGCGGGATCACGCCCAGGATGCGTTCCTTGCCGGGTTCATATTCCGTCGCCCAGGCGACGAGCTGTTCGGCATTGATTACCAGGCTCGCATGGCTATGGGCGGCACCCTTGGGCACCCCGGTGGTGCCGCCGGTATACTGAATGAGAGCGATGTCGCCTTCGGGATCGATCGGGACGTTCTGGAAAAGGCCGTCATTGGCGATGACCTGATCCAACCCAATAAAAGCAGGCGTTTTCGGCACCTTGGCGATATCGCCGCGCTTGACCCAGGGATAAAGCAGGTTTTTCGGAAAGGGCAGGCAATCCGCCAGTTTCGCGACGATGATCGCCTTTAGCGGCCCCGCGCCGATGAGCGGCTCGAGCTTCGGGAGGAGGCTTTTGAGATCAAGGGTGACCATGATCTCGGTTTCGCTGTCACGGACCTGCTGATCGATCTCGCGGGTGACATAGAGCGGATTGTAATTGACGACCGTTCCCCCCGCTCTGAGGATCGCGAAGAAGAAGACGATCGAATACGGACAGTTCGGCAGGAACAGGCCAACCTTCGTGCCTTTCTTCACGCCGAGGTCCTGCAGGCCCCGCGCGGCTTTCGAGGCGAGGCTGTCGATCTCGCGGTAGGTCATCCGCCGATCGAGAAAGTCGACGCAGACATTGTCGGCATAGGTGACGGCCGCTTCGTCCAGGAGAGCCTGAAAAGGGCGGGCGGTGAAGGTCGCACGCCAGTCCACATCTTCCGGATAGCTCGAAAGCCAAGGCCATTCTC
>JBPCVQ010000484.1:0-4536 GCA_051010395.1 Geminicoccaceae bacterium
TACTAATTTTCCACGAATATACCGGGCATAGTTACGAAGTTTTGCTATGTTGTTTTCATGGACGGGCGGGATTTTCGGAGCATCGGTCGTTCAGCGCAGGAAGAGCTTTGGCGTCGTGCGCTGTATTTGATCGAACATGACGGGTTGACCCAGGCTGAGGCTGGCGCGGGTTGTGGGTGTACAGCGCCAGGCGGTGAATATCTGGCTGAAGCGCTATCGTGCCGAGGGCGATGACGGGGTGCTGGATGGCCGTCGGGTGTCGCCAAGGCGTGGCAAGGGTGTGCTGACCGAAGCCGAGGCGAAGCAGGTTGGCGCCTGGATTGTCGACAAGACGCCGGAGCAGTTGAAGCTGCCGTTCGCGCTTTGGACGACGCGCGTGGTGCGCGACCTGATCGAGCAGCGTTTCGGCAAGCGGCTTGGGCTGTCGACGATGCATCTTTATCTTCAGCGCTGGGGGCTGAACGCTACGGTCGTACCGCGTTCAGCACCCCAAAAGCCGCTGGCCCGTGCCAAGGAACGTTCGCCCGCTGCGATCAAGGCCTGGCTGGAGACGGGCTATCCGGCGATCGTCAAGCGCGCCAAAGCCCAGAAAGCATCGATCTTTTGGGGCGACGAGACCGGGATCTCGAACCAGGATCAGATCGGCCGCTCATGGGCGCCCAAGGGCAAGACACCGATCATTGCCCGGACCGCCAAGCGGGTTTCCAAGAGCATGATCTCGACGGTCAGCTCAGGGCAGATGCGGTTCATGTTCTATGAGGGGGCTCTAAACGCCGACCGGTTCATCGCTTTCCTGCGGCGGTTGATCAAAGATGCCGAACAGAAGGTCTTCCTGATCGTCGACAATCTGAGGGTACACCACGCCAAGAAGGTCACGGCCTGGGCCAAAAGCCACGCCCATGAGATCGAACTCTTCTATTTGCCGTCCTACGCCCCGGACCACAATCCAGACGAGTTCTTGAACGGCGACCTCAAGCGGCAGCTTCGGCAAAAGCCGCAATCAAGCACGAAAGACGGCATGGTCAAGGCGACCCGCGCGGTGATGCGCACCATCCAACGCTCGCCCAAGCGGATCCGTACCTACTTCCAAGCCGAACCCGTCAAATATGCCGCATGATAGGTACGGTATAGTCATGGAAAATTAGTAGAGAACAGGCTCTTAGTACTGATTGCCTGTCGGCTTCCGATACAATCTCAGACTAAGCTCGAATTTCGCCGCTCATTTTCGACAATCATTGCCCTTGACCAGTCGTCAAAAGCCTATGGCGGCACCGCCATCGACCGGCAGGCAGGCGCCGGTAACGAAGGCCGCCTTCGGCGACACCAGAAAAGCTGCCGCCGAGGCGATATCCTCCGGCGTTCCCAATCGGCCCAAGGGGGTGCGGGCCAGCACTTTCTTCAGGCGTTCCGGGTCCTTCTTGAAGACGTCGCGGTTCATGTCGGTCTCGATGAAACCAGGTGCCAAGGCGTTGACGCGAACGCCGAACGCGCCGAACTCAACGGCGAGTTCTCTCACCAGGCCCTGGAGGCCCGACTTCGACGCGGTGTAGGCAGCCACATAGGGAATGCCAAACAGGGCGGTCATCGAGGTGATGACCAGGATGCTGCCGCTTTTTCTCGTCTTCATCGACCGGGCAACTTCCCGGGTCAGAGCGAATGTGCCGATCAGGTTGGTGTTGATGACCCGTTGGAAGTCCGCATCGCTTGTCGTGAGCGTATCGTCTTTATGATGGGTTCCAGCATTGTTCACCAGGATCGAAACCGGTTTTCGCTGTTCGGCTTCTTGGGCCAATGCGGCGGCTTGCCCGAGATCGGCGATGTCGCCGACCAGCATGCGCGCTTGGGGACCAAGGTCCTGGAGTGCGCGTTCCAAAACGTCACCGCGCCGCCCAGCGATCGTAACCTCGGCGCCAGCGCAGTCGAGCGCCTTCGCCGTGGCCAAGCCCAAACCGGTGCCGCCTCCGGTCACCAGTGCGTGCTGGCCTTCGAGATCAAGTGTTCCGCTCATCTTTGTCGTTCCCAAATTCGTGCTCTCCCGGCCAAGCCGCGGGGCCTGCCTTCGTTTGCGCACATTCCTACTTTTCTCGAGACTATCGCAATCCCTCCGGCGCCAGGTCGCCAATCGAACTTTCGAGCTGATCCGGCGTGTCGTCGCGAATGCTCTTTGCCGTCGGTGGCAAGGGCGTGTCGAACTGATAGTCGGGGTCGGACTGCTGCCGCCGCCAGGTCTCGAGCATCTCCTTCCAAGCGCCTCGGAGCGTGCGAGGTGCCGGCATGTCATGGGCGACTTCACGGTGCAGCTTCTTGAGATTGTAGCAGGGGACGCCCGCATACATGTGGTGCTCAGTGTGCCAGTTCATACGCCAGTAGAGGAATTCCGTCAGCGGATTGAGCGTGATTGAGCGAACGCTCTTGCGGAAGTCGGGGGTGTTTTCGCGAAGGCCACAATGCTGTGTCAGACCGACGAAATAGGCGAGCCAGTTGGCGATGAACGGAAAAAAGGTGAGGATCAGCGGTAGAACCCAAAGTCCGGTGACTATGGCGACCACGAGCACCGATCCGTGAAAGAGAAGCAATAGGCGTGACCACCAGATCGACTTTTGGTGTTGATCAGACTGGTCGGCATGCAGAGCCTTCAGCCATTCGTTGATCGCCTTGTCGTCGGAGGGAACACGGCCAAAGGCGCTCATCACGGTGACGAAGACCGTGGAGATCAGCCCACCCTTGCCGAAGACGCGACCCCGCTGGGTGAACAGGTTGACCGTGAACATCTGGAGCAGAAAGGTTTTTCCCACGGATGGGTGCAGTGGCAGCAGATTTTCGCGATCGCCCTCGGGGTGCAGCGTGTAGCGGTGATGATAGGTGTGGCTGCTGGCGTAATCGAAGGGGTCCCACCAGCTGAGAAGGCTGAACAGATACATGAAGGCTTTGTTCAGCCATCTGGTGCGGAACACGGTGCCGTGCCCGAGTTCGTGCGGCGCCACGCCGACCAAGAAGCTGCCGACCGTGCCGTGGGCGAACAGCGCGATGAAAAAGAGGGGCCAGTTCGCCTCTGACCAGAAGAGATAAACCAGCGTACCGGTGAGAGCAAACAGGGCAAGGTGCCCGCCGGCCTGAAACCAGCCTTGCGCGTCGCTGCGTTTCGAAAGTTCGCGGAGCTTTCCCGGCTCCATGGGACAGCGGTACCAATCGACCCGAAGCGATTTGCGGACGTCGGAAAGTGGCTGATAGCTCAAAGGACGTCTCCCTTCATCTTGTTGATATTTCCTTCGAGGCCGAGCGAAGCGGGAAAACCCATCATTAAAATGTAGGCGCAGCCCAAGCTCGTCAAATCGCGTTGACGCGTGACCTCGTAAGCGTCCATGCTTGCTCCAAGGCGAAAATCATACAATTTCCAAACTCAACCAAACGCCAAGCCAAAGGGAGGATAAACATGATCAACTTGAGATGCCTTTTTGCTGCGGGGATTGCGCTGGCTGCGGTGCCGAGCCTTGCATTTGCCGATGAATCCACGCGTGTCGCCCTGGTGCCCGGCGGCCCGCACCCCTATTTCGCGGCCTGGGAACAGGCGGGCGCGGATGCCGCCGCCGAGTTCGGGCTTGGCGCCGCTGATTACAAAGTGCCGCAGAAGTGGGAACTCGGGCTGCAAAATCAGATGCTGGAAAGCTTGGTGACCCAGGGCTACAACGCCTTTCTGGTTTTCCCAGGCGATCCGGTCGGAACCGTGGCCATCGCCGATGAACTCGCCGACACCGGCGCTCCGGTCATGGCGCTTGCCGGCTGTCTGAAGGACCCCTCGAACGCCGTCTTCTGCATGGGCACGGATACCGGCAACTCCGCCTATCTCGGCACCAAGGAGCTGCTGGCGGTTCTCGGCGAGGGGGCCAAGATCGCCCATTTCACCGGCTTCCTGGTCGACCCGAACACGCAGCTGCGCATCGATGCCGTCGAACAGGCGGCCACCGAGGGTGGGGCTGAGGTCATTCAGGTGATTGCCGATATCGACGCGCCGGAGCCGGCGGAAGAGAAGATCAACGCTTATCTTGCAGCCCATGCCGATGAGGTCGACGGCATCATCACTACGGCCTGGGTGCCGGCGGTCGTCGCCTCCAATGCGCTTCGCAAGATCGGCGACAAGCGGATCCAGATGGTCGGCATCGACCATGACGAGGTCGTCTTGAGCGCGATCAAGGACGGCTTCGTCCACGGCACCATGCTGCAGAACCCCTATGGCCAGGGTTATATCGGCTCGTTTGCGGCCGACAGGCTGCGCTCGGGCTGCGCGGTGAAGGCGGATGCGCCCTTCAAATCGAACGCGCTCACCGACAAGTTCATCGACAGCGGAACGGTGTTCGCCGGCGTCGACGACGTCGAGAATTACGTGGCCTCGATGCAGTCGATCACCGAGAAACTCTTCGAGACGTTCGAAGCGACCTACCTCGATTGCTGAGAATTTTTTTCGTGCGGGGCCTGAACGGGCTCCGCACAGAATTCCGACCTAGCAAACGGTATTCCTGAGCATGACCGAAGGAGATG
>JBPCVQ010000485.1:0-4046 GCA_051010395.1 Geminicoccaceae bacterium
CCCCTGGTCCGCTTTGGCCGCACAGTTCGGCAGCGCCTACAGTCGGACGCGAAACTTCCGTCCGAATTTCGAAAAGGCGCTCGCACGCGCTGTTGCCTGCTATCCGGAAGCTAAGCTCGACGTCGAACAGAACGGGCTTCGGCTGCACCCCTCCCCTGCCCCTGTCGACAAACGGATCTACGCCGTTTCCAGTCGCTGATCTTTTCAGGCGACGCGCATCCATGGTTCGATCGGTGCGCAGCCATAGGCCAGCAGTCGGCATTCCGGGGAACCGACCATTCTTGTCAGGATATGCTACGGCTAGTGACGTCCCTGTTTTTCGGCGCCGTTGCTAGTAAAGTCCCTCATTGATGACAGCGTAGGCGAATGAATTGGGCATGCTGGATGTCAAACGGTAAGCCCTTACCCTCTGTCAGCCTGGGATCGACGGCCGCTTTGCGGCATTGATGCAGGAAACTGGACTTTGCTAGCAGCATGGATGGACTCCACTAGCATCGGGTTCGAAAACCCCTCAGCTCGTCAGTTTGGTTACGAAATTTTCCACAAGCTTCTTGAGCTCCTCGGTGTCTGGATCTGCATTCACGCCACCGATGGTGAGCACCAGACTGTCCTTCTTGCGTTTCCACTCCACCCGATGTCCCCGAACGTCGATCTTCATGCCTTTCGGTGCGCTCGCTCGCACTCGTTTCGGCAGCGATGTATCGCCGGAAAGACCGGTGATCCAGCTCTCGAGTTCTCGGTAACCCAGTTTATAGGGATCGGGAAAGGCCGCTTTGAGGGCGCGTTCATGTTTGCTCAGCCTGTTGCTGCGGCTCACGAAGGAGGCATCGATCCCGATCAATCCCGCGAATTGCCGGATCGATGCCTGGCCACTCGTCTTCGACCAGGCCTCGTACATCTCGCCGACCGAGAGCATCTTTTCCAACGGGCTGAGATTGCTGCGGTGGTTGTTCTCGCGATAGCGGCGCAGCAGGACCTGCCACTGATGGAGCTGGTCCTGGTCGTCCTTTGGAAGGATCACCGCGCGCACGTCGATGCCGAGATCTTCCGCCACCGCGCGGCGACGGCGACCGGTGATCAATTCGAATTCGACACCATCGACATCGGTGGGGTTCGCTGAGGACGGCTGCCAATCGGGATCGATCGGGCAGATCTCGATCGGCACATCCTGGCCGTATTTTTCGATCGAGTCGCGCAGTTCGATATAATCTTCCTGATCCTGCCAGTCGGCACGCCGGTCCGTACCGACCAGGTCCCTGACTTGTCCCGGCTCAAGGGAGATCGCCCGGTCGCCATTGGCGATGTCCTGGGCCTGCTTCGCTTTGAGGTCGTTCAAATCATGCTGCGTGTCGGCGTGCAGGCCCGCTCGCCAAGCCCCTCCCCTGCCCGACGAGACCGGTTTGTCCTCCGGGGTCTCCATGTTCAGGAGAGCAGCTGACAGGCGACGTTTATGCGCGGGCATGAGTGACCTCTTCTTCCATGGAGTACTGTTCCTCGATCCAGGTTTCGGCATAGCCTCTGCCGAGATCAGGCCATATTCGCTGGGTAATGGCGTCGTTGGCGGCATTGGTGTTGTTGGTGAACCGTTTGACGCTCTGGCGCTGATTGGGGGGAACGACGTACTCGTAACAGCTCTGATAGAGGGTCGCGGCATTTGCGATCGCGTCCGATCGGAAGACATGGACGGGCAGGATGCTGGATCCGCATTGCTGCATAAGGCGCGCGAGCTGGTCGATGTCTTGGGCATTGGCGCGCTGCACGTTGGTCGGCAGGACCGTATTCAGCCCGTAACAGATATCGATATCGTCATGGGTGATGATCTCGCTGACCAGATCGTAAAGGTTTGTCGAGAATGTATTGAGCGTGGCGAGATCGAAGCCCTTCATCGTCTGAGGAATGATCAGGTCGGTCGACGCGACGAGATTGTTCAGCTGGAAAAGCGTCAGGGCGGGCTGATAGTCGATCACGATCACATCGAGGGTTTCGCCCAGTGCCGCTTCCAGCCGAGCTTCGTCGATCATGCCATCGGGGGTGGTCAGGTCTTGCGGCGTCGTCACCGGTGCGTATGTCTGTTTCCAGCGCTCCAACGAGTCGTAGAGAAAGCGGTAGAAGCGTCGCCCTGAGCGTTGCTGGAGGAGCCTGGCGATCTGGATCTCACCTTCGGAAACGCTGGCATGGGCGGGAACTATTCGTATGCCGGGCCATGCGGTCGACCGCCACATTGCATCGAGTGTTTCGGCATCGTGATCGACATATGCGGCCTCCTCCGTCGGATAGAGACCACAGAAGTCGACCAGGGTGGGCACGGTGTGATCGGGCAGATCCGATCTGCCGGTGCCGGCGAAGTAGAGTGTCAGCGTCGCCTGAGGGTCGGCATCGATGACGCCGACGCGCATGCCGTAGTGCAGGGACAGATATTGCGCGAAATGGGCTGAGGTCAGTGATTTGCCGGTGCCGCCCTTCTGGCTCGCGAACGAGATTACGCGCAAAGGATCGCCCGGCCTTCGCCAGCGGAGGTAGTCGTAAGGCCGCTTGGCATTGTAGGCCAGAAGGACCCGCATCCGCATGAGATCATCGACGGTGAAGACGCGTTCCCGTCCGGCCTGTTCGCCTTTCGGGAAGCGCGGGTTCTGGGCGACGGTCGAAAGATATTGAAGGCCGACATTGAGGAACCGGGCACATTGGGTCAGGCTGAAGCGCTTGCGGACCCTGGATTGCATCGTTTCGACCCTGGCCGAGACTTGCGTTGCTTCAAGACCGGTGAGTATTCGATCGAGAAATGTCAGAAGGCTCCGTGCAGATGCAGACATTTCGCAGGCCTTTCTCACAAATTGGAGCATAGCTTTAACGTTTCACGAAAATAAGCGCAAGACGGTTCGTCTAGAAAGGCTTTTGGGGAGGCCGAGGCGGTGGAGAGTCGACTCTACAGGGAGCGACGTAGAGTCGACTCTACACCGTCGCTGCGTTTCCGGATCCCTTTAGTCGTCATGGTCGATTTGGATGGTCCCCTCCCCTGCCCTTCTTCCTTCACGAACTCCCCTTCAGGTCTATGCTCCGGTGGGCGGTCTTCTCAGATTTCATCATCGTTCCTCATGAGAACCCGGATGGGGCGCCGCCTTTCGTTGGTACCGTGCAGCCGCAACGGCCACTAGTGGAGTGCCCGCACATTTGATTTCCGCCGCTATCGCCAAGAATCAGACGGTACGCTGCCAAGTTTGGACGAACAGAAGAGGGATGAAGGCACACCGCTGGCGACTCCTTTTTTGCGACTTGGTGTATGATCATTCCATGACCGACGAGCAAGAAAGTCGCTTCGATTGTCGATAACATCGCGTCTGTTCAAAGCAATCCAACGATGATCAAATCGGAACTTCGGGATGTCAGTCGCCAATTGCGCCGTTTGCAATCCAGGCTCGATCGCGCAGAAATTCCTGCCGAATAATCGGATCTAAAATTCTATCAGCATCCGCTTGGCAGCGGCTGGCTAAGGTCACGGCTGCCACAACTGACTTTCCATAGCGCTGCTATCGAACTTGGGCGCGCCACTCCTCAACAGAGGCCGCTGGCAGAAGGCGCTTTTCAGGTTGACTGCTGGTCATCACGATGCAGCTGCTTTGACGTATCGAGCCATTATTTCGGGGAGCAGCTGCGTTGGTTTCCGTGAGACGATGAGGCTGTTCTTTCAGGCCTTCGAGCGGTGCAGGAGCATCCACACCTGCTGGTCCGCCACGACCTTCGCGGTCGCTCCGAGGGCCAGCGCGCAGAGTGCTGTCTTCGAGGCCATCCCCATCGTTCCCTCGATCAACAGCGCATGGACTACACTGGCAGAGACGACTACCGCGACCAGGGCCGTATGAGCGATCCGCCACGCGCGCGGTCGTAATCGATGACGGCGTGCCGCCAGAAGTGCGGCGACGAAGATCGCCCACATGGCGATCACGCCCCAAGCGGAAAACGGCGTCGGCGAGGCGAAAAGAAGCGCGTCGGCCACGTCCGGCGGGCTGGTGATCCAAAGGCCCGCGACGTGTGCCACAACCGCCGTGATC
>JBPCVQ010000486.1:0-18590 GCA_051010395.1 Geminicoccaceae bacterium
CAGCGCCGGGGCGCACATCAGGACCGGACGGCAGCGATCCAGCGCATCCGGTTCAGCTTCTCGGCGTGGCGCGGCTGGTGGCGAAAAAGGGTGTGGATACGCTCTTGGAGGCACTCCAACGCCTGCCAGCCGACCTGCATTGGCGCTACGTTCATATCGGCGGCGGCGTCGAGAAGGATCAGATCAAAGCCAGAGCTACGGAACTCGGCCTGGCCGACCGCATCGACTGGCAGGGCGCAAAGGCTCAGGAGGCGGTGATTGCCGCCTACCGCAATGCCGACCTCTACGTCATGGCCAGCCGCATCGCCGCCGATGGCGATCGCGACGGCCTGCCGAACGTGCTGATGGAGGCCGGTTCCCAGGAACTCGCGGCAGTGACGACGGCAGTGTCCGCTGTGCCGGAACTGATCGCCGATGGCGAGAACGGCCTCCTGGTTCCGCCCGATGATGCGAGCGCCCTCGCGACGGCGCTCGAAGCCCTCATCCGAGACCCGAAGCGCCGTCTCAGCATGGGGCGGCAAGCGCGCCGCATCGTTGTCGATAGGTTCGGGATGGATCCCGGCCTCGACCAACTGGCCGCTCGCTTGAGAAACGACATCGAAACTGTGCCGTCAAAAGCAGCTTGAGCCCTGGCCAGACATCTGGTCCAGGGCTCAAACAAGTCACCCCTGACCCGGCAGGGTCAGATTGAGAGGTCGCGGAGGGGGCGGAGGACGCAGCCGCTGATGCGCCAGCTGCCGTCGAGCTGCCGTTCCATGAGATAATAAGCGCTGAATACGTCATTGTCCGGGCCGATTACGACCAGGCGCTGTGTGGGCTTACCGCGCACGTCCAGAAGATCGGTGAATTCAATCTGCCGCGGGCGATAGACCGGCCGATAGCCCCGCTTCACCATCGCGACGAACCGCGAGGCGTCGCCGAAGCGGTTTTGGATCATCGGTGTGGCAAAGCTGAAGGCGAGATCGGCGTCATCGGCCTTGAAGGCGTCGATCTGGCCTTTGATCGTCTGGCGGATGGCCGCCCGATCCGCATCGCTGAGCTGATCGACTACATCCGCCCATGCCACCGGAGCGGCGAGCATGAGAGCGAGCGACAGAAGCAGGACACATTGTCCAAACCATTTCTGCATCAAGGGTTTCATCATCGATGCTCTCCAAAGCAAGATCGTCCTATTCGAAGTAGAACGCAAGTTAGGATAAGCAACACGAGACCGTTCAATGAAACATGACCAAAGTTAGTGTTTCCCTCGGAAACAGAGACAGTATCGAAATTTACCGAAATAATATCGAAAATTTTCTCTGATTTTAAGAAGTTCTTAAGGAAAAACCTCCATGATCGCTCTGTAGACGATAAATATCACCTGGAGGAAGCTTAACATGTCCCTCATCAAAGCTTTGATTGAAAACGAAGATGGCGCCACCGCTGTTGAATATGGCTTGATCGCAGCACTGGTCTCCGTCGCCATCCTCACGGTGCTTCAGTCTCTCGGGGAGAACTTGGCTGGCACATTCGATACCGTATCCAACGCCTTGTTGATCGAGCAGTAGGCGTTCCAGCCACCCGTCACCTCGCTTGTTCAGATTTTTTTGGCAAATTGACAGTCTAGCCGATGTCAAAGAGCGCGTTCTCCAAGCTCGGCCAGAAGCTGGCCTGGCCCTGAGAAGTGGATGGCATCGAAACCTAGCGCTGCCGCTGCTTCGATATTCTTGAGACTATCGTCGATGAACAGGCAGTGTCCGGCTGGGTGGCCGATCCTCTCCAGCATCAGCTCGAAAATCGCAGGGTCCGGTTTCGTCAACCGTTCGTCTCCGGACACCAGGATGGTGCGGAAACGCTCCAGAAAGCCATAGCGCTCGCGCGCGATCGGGAAGGTTTCCGCGGACCAGTTGGTGAGCGCATGCAGTTCATGCCCCTCGCCATCCAGCCGTTCCAGAATGTCGACAGTGCCCTGGATCGGCCCCATCAGCATCTCCACCCAACGGTCACGATAGGCGGTGATGAGATCCCGATGCTCGGGATGTTCGTTAACAAGCGTTTCTACCGCCTCGTCCCACGTCCGGCCTCGGTCCTGTTCGGCATTCCAGGCCGGTGTGCAGATCTCGCGAAGGAACGTCTCCATTGCCCTCTCGTCGTCGAACAGCTTTCGATAGAGATGGCGTGGATTCCAGTCGATCAGGACGGCGCCGAGGTCGAAGATGATGACGGGAGCATCGGGCATCGAGCATTCACCTGCTTTGCGGATGGCGTCCGCTGTCTTTGGCGTTCCTGAGGGTGACCGCGGGCGGCGTTGATGATAGACGGTGTCGGCGAAAAATCAGGTCGGGTCCAGCCCCTTCGCCCTTACCGGTGATCCAGCCTTCTGGAGCTTTCGACGTCATGATCCCCTGCCAGCGCCATCTTTTTGAGATCCCCGACGACGTCACCTATCTCAACTGCGCTTATATGTCGCCACTCTCCCGATCCGTGACCAAAGCCGGCATCGAGGCCGTCTGTCGAAAAGCCACTCCCTGGTCGGTCAGGCCTGAGCATTTCTTCACCGAAAGCGAGGAAGCACGCCGCCTTTTCGCATGTCTGGTCAATGCCACCACCGATGACATCGCCATCATCCCTGCCGTAAGCTATGGCCTCGCCGTCGCTGCAAAAAACCTTCGAGTAGGGGAAGGCGACGTCATGCTGGTCCTAGCGGAGCAGTTTCCTTCGAATGTCTACACCTGGCGCGAACTTGCCAAGGAGACGGGTGCTGAGGTGGTCACCGTCGACCGGCCGAGCGACGGTGACTGGACGCGAGCCATTCTGGAGGAACTGGATGAGCGTGTCGCCATCACCGCCCTTCCCCACTGTCACTGGACCGATGGCGGTATCATCGATCTGGAGGCGATCGGCGAACGCTGCCGTGTCGTCGACAGCGCGCTGGTGCTCGACATCACCCAGTCGATCGGCGCTCTTCCCTTCGACGTCGGCGCTATCCGGCCCGATTACGTGATCGCTGGCGGCTATAAGTGGATGATGGGCCCCTACAGCCTCGGATTTCTTTATGTAGCACCCGAGCATCAGGGCGGGCAGCCGCTCGAACAGAACTGGATTTCTCGCGCAGGATCCGAAAATTTTTCGCGTTTGATCGACTATCGCGACGAGTATCAACCAGGTGCCAGGCGCTTCGACGTCGGCGAGCGCTCCAATTTCGCTCTCATGCCCCAGAGCATCGCGGCACTTCGGATGCTGCTGGACTGGACGGTGCCGGCCATCGCCGAGACATTGGCCGCCAAAACCGCCGTCATCGCCCAGCATGCGAGAGCCTTTGGCCTGGCACCCATGGCCGCAGACCGTCGCGCCGGCCATTTTCTGGGCATACGCTTTCCTGGCGGCATGCCCGACGGACTGCCGGAGTGCCTTGCCGACAATCAGGTCTTTGTCAGCCTGCGCGGCGAAAGCCTGCGGGTCACGCCGCATCTCTACAACAATGAGGGCGACGTCGATCGGCTGTTTTCAGTGCTTGAACCGCTACTGAAATAAGGTGGTTACACCGCCAGAAGGGCTTTCAGGTCGGTTGTCGGATCGGCGGCCGCGGATTTCGATAACGGCCGCCCAGCGGACAGCAGACGCTTTGCGACATTGTAGGAAACCGGGTCGTTCATTGCGTCGACCGCGAGAAAGGTATCGCCTTCGAAATAGAAATGAGCGCGGCTGGCGGCGACGGAACCTTGCCTGCTGACCACATCGTCATAGCCATGGTTCAGCCCGGCGATTTGCAGCTTCACGTCAAACTGATCCGACCAGAACCAGGGTTCGGGTCGATAGGGCTGCTCGCCGCCCAGCATGTTGATGGCGGCTATCGCCGCCTGGTCATTCGCATTTTGCACCGACTCCAATCGAACCGGCTTTCCCTTCCAGGCGAGGCAAGCGCAATCACCGGCCGCGAAGATGGCGGGGTCGGACGTTCGGCCGAATTCATCGACCCTGATGCCGCCAAGCTCGATCATGAGCCCGGCCTCTGCCGCAAGCTCACTGTTGGGCAGAATGCCGATGCCGACCACCACGAGATCGGCGTCCACGGAGGAGCCGTCTCCGAGCCTGGCCGCCAGTATGCCGTCGGCGCTCGAAGATATTTCCTCAATGCCGACACCTTCACGGATCGTCACGCCATGGGAGCAGTGCAATTCGCGAAAATAGTCAGCGGTCTCACTGGAGGCGACCCGCTGCAGAATACGCCCAGCCGCCTCGATCAGTGCGACCTCCAGCCCCTTCTTGGCGGCTTCCGCCGCCGCTTCGAGGCCGATATAGCCGCCGCCAATCACCAATATGCGCCGCCCCTTCGTCATGACAGCCGACAGCGCATCGGCATCGGCGAGACCACGCATCATGAAGATGTTTGGAAGATCGCCACCGGCCGCAGGTGGCAAACGTCGCGGCCGGGCACCTGTGGTCAGCGCCAAACGGTCATAGGCGACGGTTTCGCCGCCGGAAAGCTCGACACGTTTTCCTGCCCGATCGATACGCACTGCATTCTGTTCAAGCCGGATGTCGATCCGGTTCTTCTCATACCATCCCGCCTGGCGCAGTAGTAGGCGCTCGCGCGGCATCTCGCCGGCGAGATATTTCTTGGACAGAGGAGGGCGTTGATAGGGGAGATGGGGCTCGTCACCGATCAACATAATATCACCGTCGAAGCCCTGGCTTCGAAGTTTCACCATCAGGGATGACGCGGCCTGGCCGGCGCCGATGACAACAATGCGTTCCATGCTGGTCCGGCCCTCGTTGAATCGGTGTCATCCTCGCCTCGGACCGATCCCTTGTCCAGATCACCCCGCCCACCTGCTTGCAGGGCTGATCGAAAAACCTCATGAGGCCGGAGCGTCTGGCCTCAACTCAGGATAGCCGGGTGCAACTGGAAGAAAGTCGCCGATCCAACCTCGGAGAAAGTGGCTCGTTGGGTGGTCGAAGGCTGTGCCGCCTATCCGGTAACGGAGGATGTGGCGTAGCCACATCAACGGACTCAACGGACTTCGGCCGCCGTCGAAGAAGGAACCTGGAAACCCGGAAGTATCCGGCCCTTCTTCGTGTTGGACTAAGGGCGCTTCCTTACCGAACGAACCACCGATAGTGCATTCTTGCAGATGCAGTGGGCACCGAATGACGTGACCATGCCCCCTAGAAGCGAATGGTGCCGCCAATCGTGATGATATCGATCTGGTTTTCATAACGACCGGAAAGATTGCCTCGCGCGGCGTTTTCGTCAGCGCCGTTGGTCACCAGATCGATGTCGCCATCTTCCAAGAAGATGTGGGTGTAGCTGGCATTCAGGCTGAAATTGCTGGTCAGATCATAGTCACCACCGAGTGTAATCCAATAGCGATCCGAGCCCGGCACACGCGGTGTGCGGGTTTCGTCGGGGATTGGGCTTTCGTCATAGGCGATGCCGCCACTGAGAGCGAAGGCCGGCGTGAGTTGATAGCGCGCACCCAAGGCGACGAAGAAGCTGTTGTCCCAGTCCTGGGTCGTGACATTGTCGGGCTGGGCGGGATTGTCGAACTGGATGCGCAGCTCGTCGAAGCTCTTCCAGTTGGTCCAGGCGACCTCGGCCATCAATTCCAGACCGTTCGCATATTCATGATAGGCGCCCGCCGAGATCGTGGCCGGCGTGGTCACTTCGGCGCTCAAGCCCGTATCGAGCAGAAGGCCGCCGCTATTCAGGATCGTACCGATGCCGGCGTCGTCATTGGTGAAGTCGGCGGAACCCTCAGCACGGTGATCGATTTCCGATCGAAAAGCGAGGCCGAAACGGGTCGATGGGGTCGGGCTGAAGAGGGCACCGATATTGTAGCCGATACCCCAGTCGTCGGCTGCCAGCTTGACGTCGCCATCCTGGGCGGTCGGAATCGCCCCTGGAATACCCTGCCCAGCACCGATCAGGCCGATGTCGACGGCGTTGGTGAGCTCGGTGTCGACATACTGCACCTGCACACCGAAGCCGAAGGCGAATTTGTCGGTGGCCTTGATACCGATCGCCGGATTGATGTTGATGGTCTTGAGTTCCGAATCGAGGGCGTGGTAGCGCCCGATCCAGCCCTCGTCGTTTTCAGTGGTCAGCCCGAAGGGCGCCGTGACGCCGAGGCCGACGGTTATCTGATCGTGAAGTTGGGTCGAGAGGTAGATCGCCGGCACCAGGGCATCCTTGCCGATATCACCTGCATTGTCGCCGCCATTGATCGCGACGGCGCCGCCGGCGATTGAAGCCTCGCCATCCTTGAACTTGGATTCGGGTAGAATGTAGCTCAAGCTCAGATGGGCTTGGTGCCCTTCCTGCAGCGCCAGTGCCGCAGGATTGAAAAACATGTAGCTGCTGTCTTTGGCGGCTGCAGTGGCTCCTGCAAAGGCGCTGGATTGCGCCGTCGAGGACTGCTCGCGAATGGCGAAGCCTGCGGCTGAGGCCTGCTGCGTGACAACCAGAACACCGAGCGCCGCCGTGGTCGGCATCGAGATATATGATGGCATCATCTGAATAACTCCCTATATCCGCCTCTTTATACTTGATGAGGCGGTTTTATCATCAACTCAACTTTAGGCTGAGTACTACTGCACTCCAACAAACCTATTCTTACAGAAATCTACCGTGAATAGGAGAGGATGGCCACAGCAAATAATGACGTAGTGGGAGTTCTTGAAGACGTCGGCGACGGGTCTCCCGGTGGTCTTGCACCGAGTGACGCCATCGCCTGCATCATGCAGTTTAGATCGTCGAGTTGAGGCACCGACATGGCGCCTGACGTGGCTGCCGATAAAGTCAGACCTCGGCAGTCACCAGCTTGGGCAGTAAACGCGCCTGCGATACCCAGTCTTCGACTTCTTCCGGCGTCGGAGCCCGACGGGCGAAACGCTCGGCGGCGTTCAAGGTATAGAGTGCATCATGCAGCTTCACGGGATCCTGAGCGGCCAGCTTGACCACACGATCCACGTCAAGAAGCTCCAGCATGTCGGCAAAAATCGCACCAATCCCCTTAACCCGTGCCAGATCGGCCCGGCAGGTCAGCCGGGTGAGCGTAACCTCTTCAATCCCGCTGGTTTCGGAGAATGCATGGCGCTTATCGCAGCTGCCGGCAGCGGACAGAAGCTGGTGTGTGTACGTCACACCGTTCCGTTTCAGTTTGGCGCGCACATCGAAGCTAATGCCTCGCAATTTGCTCACGTGAAGTGACATCGAACGATCGCAGGCCTGTTTTTTTGCCCGAACGACTTTAACTTTATCCCTGACGCGATGACTATTCGTCACATTCTTGGTGACCAAGTCATGCGTAAGAACATCGGAACCATCGACGAGAACCTCCTCGCCGAATGTCTGCAGCATCACATCTGAAGACATAAGCAACCTCCCAATTCATCGTTGCTCCAGACTTGGCAAATTTCAAACCGGTATGCTGAATTCTCCATGAGAGCGCCCCCGAATGGCTCCAATCAATAGAGAAAAGCGATCAGCCGCAAGCAGACCGGCTACTCAAAACCCACACAAGCCAACCAACATCCGCTTAAAGTTTTCTGGCAAGCACCCTCCGATGACCGCTCACTACGCGGCCTAACTTGCCTTGGAACAGCACTATGCGAACCCCAGCTCGATCGACGAAACAACAAGAAGAAGGCGTTGTTAAGTCGTTCGTGTAAGAGTGAACGTTGTTGTGCTCGTTTTATTCGAAGAAAATTTGAATTTATCTCGTTTTGATGCGGAAAATAATAAGAACATATCGCTCAACGCGTTCGTTTAGCCTCAAACCGGAGGCGGACATAGTCGGCGGTCCAGCAGCCTTGATCGTCCCGAAGACATGGCTGTAGCAGGCGTGCCGTTTCAGAAAGGGCAGCGGCGCGGTCATCTGCTTCAAGGGCGGCGAAGAACGGGCCCGCCATGGTGTCGAGCCAACCCTCCATATCGGTCGGCAGCGGGGTGGGCCTTGGAATGAGGTCGATGGGACCGACGTCGAAGCCTTGGGCTTCGAGACGTGCCCGATAGGCGTTCGCGGTCGGAAAATACCAAGGGTTGATCAAGGCACCATCGATGCCGCGCTTTTCCAGCACGGCCAGGATGGCGACCGTGATCGCCGCGACATTGCCATGTCCGCCGAATTCGCCGACGAAGCGGCCACCGGGCTCGAGCGCACGATGGACGCCAGCGATGACCGCATCCTGATCGAGCATCCAGTGGAGGGCGGCATTGGAAAAGACCGCGTCGAACGCCTGGTCGAAATCAAGCGCAGTTCCATTCATAAGCCTCGCATCGATGCCGCGTGCTCTAGCCCCTTCGATCATCTCCTCGCTGGCATCGACGCCGATGACCTCAGCGCCGGCCGCGCGGAGCTTTTCGGTAAGGGCGCCATCTCCACAGCCGAGATCGAGGATGCGCTCGCCCGGCTTCGGCGCCAAGAGCTCGAGCACTGGTGCGCCCAGCACCGGCACGAAACCGGTGTGCTGTTGGTACTTATCGACCTTCCAGCTCTGCTCTCTCGACTTTGACATGATGGCATCCTCCATTTTCATGCCGCCAATCTGCCAGTTCCTGCCGGGCAGGAAAAGCCGAATGCTTGGGTGTGCTTGGCCCGTTGCAGGTTCGAAACAAATGAGGTGGTCACACCACCTAGAGTCCCCAGCGATCCTCGTCGCGGCAGGCGGAATAGTGAAATTGCCGGCTCTGGCCGTTGATCGACAGGTCCTCCTGGTAGTCTCGACAATATTGGCCAGTGGAGGCGAGGTAGCTTCGAACCGGGGTGATCGCGCCGCTGTGACCGCTTTCGTCGTTCGTCCAGCGTCGAGTGGTGCCGTCGGGAGCGTGGTCGAGCGTTCGCTGCAGCAGCATTTTCGCGATCGATATGTCGATCTCGGTCAAAGCCGCATAGGGATCCGCCTTTTTACCTGAATCGCCGGCGCAAGCCGCCAGTCCGAGCACGATGGAAACACACAGGCTTCGAACGGCAATGTTCAAACGATAGTGATGACTGAGCACGACAAGCTGTTCCCGATCGTTTTCACGCCTATCTGACGTCCATAACATTGATATCGTGTCGCAATCAGACGATGTCGACCCCATCCATCCTCTGCTTTCCGGATCGATGGCGACCACGCCTGTCCGGTTATTTCGGAATGATACACAAAACTATTGCGTGATGGCAAAGTCAAAGGCTGCGGCAAGTCGTGCATGGCTGGCGGTGGCGCCGCCACCCGGGTTATATAGCCGCGTGGGCGATTGGGAGGACCTTGCGGTATGAGACGGCGGCTGGCGGACAATATCGGCGATGAAGCTGCCTTCGATCATCTCGGTTTTCGTGCGGCTGCCGACGGGGAGCGGGTGATCGCCGGGCTGGACGAGGTCGGGCGCGGGCCGCTTGCAGGCCCGGTCATGGCCGCGGCGGTCGTACTGTTAGAACCTCTGGACGGGCTCGATGATTCCAAGAAACTTTCGGCAAGGCGTCGCGAGGCGTTGAATGATGCGCTGCGGCGGCCTGGGCAGGCGCTGATCGGTCTGGGTGCCGCCTCGGTCGGCGAGATCGATGCGCTCAATATTCTGGGCGCTACCATGCTGGCGATGCAACGAGCCTTCGCCCGGCTGCCAATCACGCCTGATCAGGCCCTGGTCGACGGCAACCGAACGCCCGCCTTGCCCTGCCCTGCACAAGGCGTGGTCGGCGGCGACGGGCGTGTTCCAGCGATCTCCGCCGCCTCGATCATCGCCAAAGTTACCCGTGATCGCCTGATGGCGAGGCTCGATCGACGTTATCCCGGTTACGGCTGGTCGAAGAATGCCGGCTACCCGACGGCCGAGCATCGTGCGGCGCTGCAGCGCCTTGGCATCTGCAAACATCACCGCCGAAGCTTCGGACCGGTGAAAGCGCTCTCCGTCTGATCGTCGGCCAGATCGGCTTTTGTCAACGCCGGACCGTTCACACACCAAAGACGTGAACAATGCCGCCGCCCCATCCGACAAGAGGCCGTATACCCACCGAATTCCTGGCACTTCCTTCGAAGGCGGCTCAAACCCGATGCGGTGGCCACGCCACTAGCGCTTTTCGACGGCTTCGAGGGCCTCTTCCGCTTCGAGCCAGCGGGACTCGGCGCGCTCAAGCGCTGTCTCCAGTTCGGCATGGCGTTTCAGGAGGGTGTCGAGTTCGTCGCCGAGCGAGCGATAGGTTTTTTCATCCGCAAGCGTTGCCGCGACAGTCGCTCTTTCCTTCGAGAGCCGCTCCAGTTCCTTTTCCGCAGCCCGCGCTTTTTGGCGCCGCTTCAGGATGACGCTGCGATCGACAGAGAGCTGGCGCACCGCCGGTTTGGCCTCGGGGCTGGCGGCAGGGCGGCCGCGGCTTTCCTTGGACACGCGCGCTTTCGGCCCGCCAAGCAAGAGTTGCCGATAATCGTCGAGATCGCCGTCATAGGGCTTCACCCGTCCATCCGCCACCAGCCAGAGCCGATCCGCGGTAAGCTCGATCAGATGGCGATCATGGCTGATCAGGATGACCCCGCCCGCAAACTCGTTGATCGCCTGGACCAACGCTTCGCGGCTGTCGATATCCAGGTGGTTGGTGGGTTCGTCCAGTACCAGGATCTGGGGTTTTCCCGCACTCAATAACGCGAAGGTCAGTCTCGCCTTCTCGCCGCCGGAAAGCTTGCCTGCCGGCAGTTCGGCGCGGTCCTGGCCAAGGCCGAAACGGCCGAGATGGGAGCGGAGCCGCTCCGGGCGTTCCTTTGGGAGCCGCGTTGCCAGGTGGTCGAGTGCCGAGTTTTCCGGGCTCAGATCCTCGATCTGATGCTGCGCAAAGAAGCCGACTTCGAGCTTGGGCGGCCTGACGATGTCGCCCTGCATCGGTTTCAGCCTGTTGGCGATCAGCTTGGCGAAAGTCGATTTGCCATTGCCGTTGGCGCCGAGCAGCGCAATCCGGTCATCGGGGTCGATCCGAAGATCGAGATGATCGAGCACCACTTTGTCGCCGTAACCCGCCTGCACCCGATCGAAGGTCAGGAGCGGTGGCGGCGGGACATCGGTTTCGGGGAAGGCGAGCCGGATGCCGGGTTCGTCCAGGATCTGCGTGACCGGATCGAGCTTGGCGAGCGCCTTCAGCCGGCTCTGCGCCTGGCGCGCCTTGGTCGCCTTGTAACGAAAGCGGTCGACGAAGGCCTGCATGTGCTTGCGCTTCGCCTCGACCTTGACCTGCTCCTTTTCAAGCAGCACCTGCTTTTCCCGCCGGATGCGCTCGAAGTCGTCATAGCCGCCGGCATAGGCGGTGAGCTTTAGATGCTCCAGGTGGATGATGCGCTCGGGTACGCGGTTCAAAAGATCGCGGTCATGGCTCACCAGAAGGAGGGTGTGCGGATAGCGGCGAAGATAGGTTTCGAGCCAGAGCGTCGCCTCCAGATCCAGGTGGTTGGTCGGCTCGTCCAGCAGCAGAAGATCGGGCTCGGCGAAGAGGGCGGCGGCGAGCGCCACGCGCATGCGCCAGCCGCCGGAGAAGCTGGAAAGCGGCTGATGCTGCGCCGCCTCATCGAAGCCGAGGCCGCGAAGGATCGTGCTCGCCGCCGCAGGGGCTGCATGCGCACCGATGTCGGCAAGGCGGGTCTGTGTGTCCGCGATCTCGTCGGCTGTCGTCGCGCGTTCCGCCTCAAGCAACGCTTCGGCGCGCCGCCGATCGGCCGCCAGAACCGTTTCATGCGGCGTCGCGTCGCCGCCCGGCGCTTCCTGGGCGACCCAGCCGATCGTGATATGGTTGCGTTTCCTGACGTCGCCCCGATCCGGCTGCAGGTCATTCCGGATCAGCCTGAGGAGGGTGCTCTTGCCGGCGCCGTTGCGGCCGACCAGCCCCATCCGCTGTCCGGCGGGTAGATGTACGGTGGCCCCCTCCAGGAGGAGGCGGCCGCCGATGCGGAGGGTGACGTCGTTCAGATGAAGCATGAGCGCAATGTAGGGATTTTTGCTCTGCTGTCGACGTGGTGGTGTGACCACGTCACTCGGTTTGCACCGAATTCGACGAACACGCCGGAAAACTCGACGGTAAGCCGGCTCTTTTCAGAGCGCGCTTGGGGATCAGGCGGTAACGGTTGGCGATGCTTGAGATTGTTCCGTCGCCGCCACGGGAACCGCCGGCGACGTTCCCGATGTGGCGAGCACCGCCCAGGACTCTCGGAGTTCCCTGATCTGGGCCGTCAGTTCGTCGCAGATATTTGGATCGTCTTCCATGTTGATAGCCTGCAGGCGGAAAATGTAGTGGCTGTAGAGCTGATCGAGCTGCGGCGCGATGTCTCCGCCCAGTTCGTGATCGAGACAGCCTTGCAAGCCCTCCAGGATCAAGGTCGCTTTCTGAACGGCGGTGAACCGATCATTGATCCGTCGATCGCCGATCGCACTACGCGCATTGGCGATCTGCCGGAGAACACCGTCATACAGCATGACGATCTGCTTGGCAGGCGGGATGGTCTCCACCGCCTGTCCGTAAGCGTTCATCGCCTTCTGCATTGCCGTCATATCGAAGATCTCATCGTTTTCAGGACCCATTTCACTGCTGACGGGCCATGATGGCAGCGAACTCCTAATTTTTTCCTAGTGGCATTGTCACCTCATCAATTTCTCACGATGTGGAAATTTAATTATCATTAAATCAATATCTTACGACATGAAAATACGTGTCGTTTCTTGTAGGGGCACCAGAGGCGGGCATGCTTCATCAGCTGTCGGACCCTGGGACGAAGTTAAGACTGTTAAGGCCTGACGGGCTCAGTGCAGCTTCAGTTGCGGCTGCGTACCGCGCATGAAGAGGCGCGCAACCACGTTCATGATCACCCAGCGGAGGCCATGCAGAGCGAGCTGGTGCTTTCGATAAAGGGAGAGATAGGTCAGGCGCGCGAGCATGCCCTCGACCATCACCGTACCAAAGAGATTGCCCATCAGGCTGCCGACAGCGCTGTAACTGAGTGAGATCAATGAGCCGTAGTCCTTATAGACAAACTCCCGAGCCGGCCGCGCCAGTCGCCCGGGTCGCGCGGCGACTTCGTTTACCAATGTGTGAGCGAGGGTGTGGGCTTGCTGGTAGGCGGCCTGTGCGCGAGGCGGTACGGGCTTTTCCTCGCCCGGCAGGAGGCAGGTGCTGCAGTCGCCGATCGCGTAGATGTCGCTCTCGCCTTTGACCTTGAGGGTCGGGTCGACGTCAAGTTGAAAGCTCCGGTTTTGCTTCAGGCCTTCCAAGGTCTCAAAGAAATCGGGGCCGCGCACACCAGCGCACCACACCTCGATCTCGGCGTCGATCACTTTGCCACTCTTGGTCACGATCTGGTCTTCGGTCGCTTTGACAACCTGTTCGCCTGTGAGTACCTCAATGCCGAGTTTCTCGAGCTGCTTACTGGTGGCGTCCTGCAGTCTAGGCGACAGTGCCGGCAAGACGCTGGGTGCGGCTTCGATCAACGTAATCGAAAAATCCTTTTCCGGATCGATGCGATCGAGACCATAGGCGACCAGACCACGCGCGGCGCGATGCATTTCGGCGGCAAGCTCCACCCCGGTGGCGCCGGCGCCGATGATCGCAATGTGCAGCTGGCCGGGCGCCAGCGGTTTTTCCTGAACCTGGGCTTTGAGAAAATCGCGGAGCAAGCGTTGTTGCAGTCGATCCGCCTGGCGATGGTCATCGAGAAAAACAGCGTGTTCCTTGACGCCCTCGACGCCGAAATCATTCGCGGTGCTGCCAACCGCGAGTACCAGCTTGTCATAGGCAAAAGGCCGCCTCGGCACGATCTCCTTGCCATCCTCGTCCAGCATTGGCGCAAGCCAGATTTTATTGCCGCGTCGATCCAGCCCGTCCATTTCACCCTGAACGAAACGGAAGTGATGGACCTTGGCATGGCTCAGATAATTGACGCTGTCACTGTCCGAATTGAGCGTACCGGCGGCGATCTCGTGGAGCAGCGGCTTCCAGACATGGGTGAGTGAATGGTCGATCAGCGTGACCCGCGCCTTCCCCGCCTTTCCGAGCTTGCGCCCGAGAAGAGTGGCCAGCACCAGCCCACCAGCCCCGCCTCCGACGATCACGATATGAGGTGACACATTCGCCATCATTCGATCCTTTGATCAGAACGCTAAAACTAGCATGAAGGATCGCGGACGAAGCTGGTGCCTCTATTGGCGGCCCTCGCGGCGTATTATCCCGAAATGGTGAAGCATCTCGTGCTGATTTCGGCGGCTCTTGCGGATGGCCTTGCCATGATCTTTGCGAAATTAGGCAGTCATCTGGTGATCAGGTTCCTGACGCCAGTCAGCCCTATTGCCACTGCTATCCGAAAACGGTGACCTTCATCGCTATCGGATTGATGTGCCTCAAGTCATCATTGGTCCCATGGATGGCGCCGCATTTCTCGTCTGACCTCCGCATTGCCTGTCCCCGACGTCGGGCTATCAACATCAAGCCGTTTCCTGCTTGAGGGACATGAGCTGAAGGTCTCTCGAGCCAGCACTCCTTGCGTTTCAATACCGTCCCAGGCTTGGCGCCACCGAATGACCACTGGCCTCCAGGCTGGGCGATCTCTCGCCTCGCTTCATCACATCCGGGGGCCGAACAGCTAGACTTTGCGCTCGACCATCAGCTTCTTAACTTCTGCGATCGCCTTGGCCGGATTCAGGCCTTTAGGGCAGGTGTTGGCGCAGTTCATGATGGTGTGACAGCGGTAAAGACGATAGGGATCTTCCAGATTGTCGAGCCGCTCGCCGGTGTGGTCGTCTCGTGTATCGATCAACCAGCGATAGGCCTGCAGCAGCACGGCCGGGCCGAGATAGCGATCGCTGTTCCACCAATAGCTCGGGCAGCTGGTGCTGCAGCAGGCGCAGAGGATGCACTCGTAGAGGCCATCCAGTTTTTCGCGATCATCGGGATCCTGGAGCTGTTCCTTCTCCGGCGGTGCAGATGACGTCTGCAGCCAGGGTTGGATCGACTCATATTGTGCCCAGAACTGGGTGAAATCAGTGACCAGATCCTTGATCACCTGCTGGTGCGGTAGGGGATAGATGCTGACATCACCTTCGACGTCATCGATCGCTTTCAGACAGGCAAGCGTATTGCCGCCATCCACGTTCATGGCGCAGGATCCGCAAATCCCCTCGCGGCAGGAACGCCTGAAGGTCAGGCTGGAATCGATCTCATCCTTGATCTTGATCAACGCGTCCAGGACCATCGGGCCGCAAGCATCCAGGTCGACCTCGAAGCTGTCGACCGTCGGGTTGTTTTCATCATCGGGGTTGTAACGATAGATCTTGAACGTCTTGACCCGCTTGGCGCCATCAGGCGCCCCATGATGTTTGCCGTCCTTCATCCGGGAGTTGGCGGGTAAGGTGAATTCGGCCATCTCGGCTGTTCTCCAAACGGGTCGCTGGGCGTTGTGTGCTCTGTGGTCGGTCGGCTGACGTTCTCATGCAGACGAGCCGGTCGCACCGGTTCAGTAGACGCGTTTTTGCGGCGGCACCGGCTCAACTTCGTTGGTGAGCGGCGTGCTGTGCACGGGACGATCGTCAATTTTGGCGTCATGGCGATCGGCGTCGACCCAGCAAAGGGTGTGCTTCATCCAGTTTTCATCATCGCGATCCGGAAAGTCTTCTCGCGCGTGGGCGCCGCGGCTCTCGGTGCGCTGGCCTGCGGACGCCATGGTCGCCACCGCCTGCAGCATCAGGTTTTCCAGCTCGAGCGCTTCGACCAGATCCGTGTTCCAGATCATCGAGCGGTCGGTGAGCTTGAGCTCATTCAAGGATGAGGCGACATCGACAAGCTTTTTAGCACCCTCTTCCATGAGTTCACCCGTGCGAAAGACGCTGGCATGGCGCTGCATGGTGCGCTGCATATTCAGCCGGATCTCGCCGGTGGACAGGCTTCCCTCTGCATGTCGAACTTTGTCCAGGCGGGCAATAGCCGCCTCGCCAGCGTCCTTGGCGAGCGGTTTCTGATTTGCACCCGGTGTGATGATCTCCGCAGCGCGATGAGCGGCGGCCCGGCCGAAAACCACGAGGTCGATAAGCGAATTGCCACCGAGACGATTGGCGCCGTGCACCGAGGTGCACCCGGCTTCACCGACCGCCATGAGGCCAGGCACGACCGTGTCGCCCGATCCGTTCGGCTTCATCACTTCGGTGCGATAATTGGTGGGGATGCCGCCCATATTGTAGTGACAGGTCGGCACCACCGGGATCGGCGTCTTGGTGACGTCGACGCCAGCGAAAATGCGGGCGGTCTCGGAAATGCCCGGCAGCTTTTGGTGCAGCACCGAAGGCTCGAGATGCTCCAGATGCAGCTCGATAAACTCACCATCAGCACCGCATCCTCGACCTTCGTTGATCTCGATGGTCATGGCGCGGCTGACCACGTCGCGCGATGCAAGATCCTTCGCGGTCGGCGCATAGCGCTCCATGAAGCGCTCGCCATCTTTATTCGTAAGATAGCCGCCTTCGCCGCGAGCCCCCTCGGTGATCAGGCAACCCGCACCATAGATACCGGAGGGATGAAACTGGACGAATTCCATATCCTGAAGCGGCAATCCTGCGCGCAGCACCATGGCATTGCCATCGCCTGTGCAGGTGTGGGCTGATGTGCAGGAGAAATAGACCCGACCATAGCCACCGGTCGCCAGTACCACCAACTGCGCCTGGAAACGATGGAGTGTGCCGTCTTCGAGGCAAAGCGCCATGATGCCCTGGCAACCGCCTTCGTCGTCCATGATCAGATCAAGGGCGAAATACTCATTGAAAAACTGCACCTTGTGGCGGAGCGACTGTTGAAACAGCGTGTGCAGGATGACATGGCCGGTGCGATCGGCGGCGGCGCAGGTGCGATAGGCCTGGTTCTTGCCGTAGTCCGTCGACTGGCCACCGAAGGCGCGCTGGTAGATCTTACCTTCTTCGGTGCGCGAGAACGGTACGCCGTAATGCTCAAGCTCGACCACGGCAGCGGGCGCGTTCTTAGTCATATATTCGATTGCGTCCTGGTCCCCCAGCCAGTCCGAGCCCTTGACCGTGTCATACATATGATAGCGCCAGTCATCGGCGCCCATATTGCCCAACGCGGCGTTGATGCCGCCCTGGGCCGCGACGGTGTGTGAGCGGGTGGGGTAGACCTTGGATATGCAGGCGGTGTTCAGGCCGGCTTCAACCAGGCCCACGGCGGCACGAAGACCGGAACCGCCGGCGCCGACCACAAGGGCGTCGAACTGATGATCAACGATCGGATAGGCCTTTGCCATGGAATTTCGTTCCGGTTTCTAAGCGTTGGTCGCGCGAACTCGTTAGAGCTGCTCCTCAACCTGCAAAAGAGGTTTTCAAGACGGCGACGGCACAGGTGACGCCGAGCCCAAGCATGATAAGCGTAACGGCGGTAATGGCCGCGATTTTGAGACCGCCATGGTGAACATAGTCTTCGATCACCACCTGCAATCCCAGCTTGGCGTGATAGAATACCGATGTGATCAAGAGCAGCATCAGGCTTGCGACAACCGGCGATGCCAACCAGGCTCTCGTCTCCTGATAATCGGCGCCGGCCAGGGTCAGGGCGCTTATCAGGAACCAGGAAATCAGGATCACATTGGCGATCGCCGTCAGGCGCTGCATCGTCCAATGGCCGAGTCCTTCCTTGGCGGAACCGAGGCCTTTGATGTGCGAGATGGGAGTTCTGAGCTGCATGGGTCTCTCCTCAGCCGGCGATCAGGATGACGAGCCAGATCAAGACGGTGGCAACGCCAGCGAAGGCCAGCACGACCTGACCAGACATCTTCGCCACCTCGGGCTCGAAGCCGTAACCCATGTCCCATATCAGATGCCGAATGCCATTACCGAGGTGGTAGGTGAGCGCCAGCGTCATGCCGAAGAGAAACAAGGTGCCCAGAACACTGTCTTTCCACCATTCGACCCGTGCAAACGACTCTTCGCCGCCTGCAAGCGCTACCAGCCACCAGACCAAAAAGAGAAGGCCCACGGAAAGGGCTACGCCGCTTGCCCTGTGTGCAATCGACAGAGCCATCGTCAAATACCAACGGTAGATCTGCAGATGAGGTGATAAAGGCCGATCCACCTTGGCCATCAGGTTCTCCGAACATATTGTCATGACGCCGCTTTTTTTACATGCGGGAGCATAGTACGCACCAGGACCAAGTCAACGCTGCCTCCGGCAGACGGTATTTTTGGTCCCGGGGCCTGCACGAGGCTCAAGAGCAAGCCGCGATGGGTGAAGCTGAGCATTCGCCGCTCAGGCATTACATGAGAACCGGTATAGGCTACCCATGGTTAAGAAAGCGTTAGTGTAGCCGGCACTATTCGGCAGGCCAGCCATCATATCATCGGCGGCCGCCAGATTCTTGGGGTGATCACCCCTGAACAGCCATCAATCCCAGGGGCGTTTTTTTGTGGCGCCCGGACTCCCCTTATCCATGTTCGTCAGCCGCCGCACCCGCTCGCTCGTCGGCGGGTGCGTACGAAAAAGGCCGGAAATCCCTCCGGAACGCAGCGGATTGATAATGAAGAGGTGCGCCGCCGCCGGATTTTCCTGGGCCAGCGGGTTGGACATGCCCTTCGCCTGACGATCGATCAGTTCGAGGGCGCTTGCCAGCCA
>JBPCVQ010000487.1:0-11677 GCA_051010395.1 Geminicoccaceae bacterium
CTGATGCCTTTTGGATCCGGCCTTTCGGTCTCGTCCTGGGGTTGCCGTCATCTGGATAACTCCCGCCTGCTTCCGGATGATGTCCGGCTTAGAATTTTTGACCTGCCGCCCGCGATCTCAAGTCCTCCAGGCGATCTTCGGGGAGGGCTTCATCCGCCACCCCCTCATAGACGCCCTTTTGCTTGACCATCGGCCGCGCCTGCTCATCGTCACGGCAGCCAACCAGGCCAAGAGAAAGCCCGACCGCCGCGGTCGCCAAGAGCGTCTGCATTCTGCCGCTCATCATACCGCATCGTTCCCGGCGCCGAGTGTCAGGAATATCGCAAAACTGGACCAGCCAGGCGGAACGTCCCCGAAACCTTCCAAGCGCATATTGTTTAACAACTTCAAGCAGTAAGATTATGGCCGCGCGCCGTCCAAGTAAAGCGTTCCGCCTCCGGCGCGGACGCGTGGGCTGGCTTGGCGCAGCGCTCCGGGCTAGGATACCGCCGCTTTCGACCATGTTCGACGCTGAAAATCGGTTGAACGTCGGCAGAATTGGACACTGGAGAAGACTGCTTCGATGGCGCGACGCAACACCAGACCGACCACAAGGCGGAACACGCCGGCAAGGTCGCGCGCGAAGAGCCGGACCAGGCGAAGAAAGCCGTTCGTGCTGCGCTGGTATCATCTGCTGGCCGCCTGTATCGCTTCGTTTTGCCTCGGCTACCTCGCCGCCTTCGGTCACGCCACCCGCTACGTCTCGACAGTCGCCGGCCTCCGCTAGCCGCCGCCGGCGGAGGGTTGACTTGGGGAAGGGTGATGGGTGTTCTGGCTTCAACAAGCGTGTCTGTGTCTGTAGAACGATGAGCCCAAGTCCACGCTGCGTCCGCGACGCCGAGGCGCCGTGACGCAGGAGAGAGCCATGCCGCGCTTTGCCGCCAATATCAGCACCATGTTCACCGAACACACCCTGGTCGATCGGGTGAAGGCGGCTGGTGATGCCGGGTTCGAGGCGGTGGAATGTCAGTTTCCGTATGAAGTGCTGGCAGCGGACATGAAAGCGGCGCTCGATGCGGCCGGCATCCCGCTCGTCCTGATCAACACGCCGCCCGGCGACTTCGCTGCTGGTGAACGCGGGCTGGCAGCCCTGCCCGGCAGGGAAGCGGACTTTCGGGCAGCGATGGCGGAAGCGCTCGACTATGCCGAAGCGGTCGGATGTCGAAAAATTCACGTCATGGCCGGCGTGTTGCCGGAAGGCGTCACCCGCGATGATGGCTTTACTCTGTTCGGGGAAAACCTCCGCCATGCCGTCTCCGAGACCGATGGTCGGCCGGTCGATATGCTGTTGATCGAACCCATCAACACTCGCGATATTCCGGGCTATCTCCTGAACAGACCGGAAGAGGCTCGTAATCTGATCGAATCGATCGGGGCTGCCGTGGAGCCCGTCGGCGCCGCCGACCTTCGTCTGCAATATGATTTCTACCACACCCAGATCATGCGCGGCGACGTCGCCAAAGGTCTGGAAGCGTTCTGGCCGCTGATCGGCCATGTCCAGTTTGCAGGCGTTCCCGAACGTCAGGAGCCGGATATCGGCGAACTCAATCACACCTACCTGTTCGAATGCCTGGACCACCTGGGCTACGAAGGCTGGGTCGGCGCCGAATATTTCCCGGCCGGTCGGACCGAAGAAGGCCTCTCCTGGGCCACAGCCTACGACATCCACCAGAAGCCCACCCACCTCGCCACCGGCGGCACCCTCGTCTGAGGGGGGCAGCGTGCCCCGGCGTTGACTTGGGGATTGAGCCTGGCTTGACGGTATGCGGTTTCTTTTTTGGCATGTCGGTGTGCTGGCTGTCCGGGCTTTCATCGGATTGCCGGATTGGGCATCATGATCAGCAGCTTTCAAACCCGCCTGGCTTCAACTCCAACCCGGAACACCTGATCGATGCCCAAGATTCTGATCATCCAGCCGTTTCACGACGATGGCGTCGCGCTGCTCGAGGCGCGTGACGACATTGCCTACGAGATCGTCGACGGCAGTTCGATCGAAGAGATGCAGGCGAAGATCGTCGATGCGGACGGGGTGACCATCCGGACGGCGCTGCTTCCGGCCGAAGTGCTGGATCGAGGCGAACGGTTGAAGGTGGTGTCGCGTCATGGCGTGGGTTTCGACAATGTCGATCTCGACTGCCTGAACCGCCGCGGCATTCCGATGGCGCTCACCGCCGATGCCAACGCGACCTCGGTCGCCGAGCATGTCCTGTTCATGATGCTCCATCTTTCCAAGCAGGGTTTTCGCTTCGACCGCGCGACCCGGACAGGCGGCTGGGTGCGGCGCAACAGCCTGGAGACCATCGATATCGGCGGCCGGGATATACTGATCATCGGCTTCGGCCGCATCGGCAAGGAGGTGGCCAAGCTCTGCCAGGCCTTCCGCATGCAGATCTCGGTGTACGACCCCTATGTCTCCGAAGACATCATCCAAGCGGCCGGCTGCCAGCCGGTGGGGGATTTTCGGGCGGTGCTTGGTCAGACCGATGTCGTAACCCTGCATATGCCGCTCACCGAGACAACGCGAAATATGATTGGCGAAGCCGAGCTCGCGACTCTGCCCGGACACGCGCTGTTGATCAATTGCGCGCGCGGCGGCTTGGTTGACGAGGCGGCATTGCATGCGGCGCTGACATCCGGCGGGATCGCGGGGGCCGGGCTCGACGTGTTCGAGCAGGAACCGCCGGCGCATGCCCATCCACTGTTTGCGCTGGAGAACGTCATTCTCAGCCCGCATAGTGCCGGGCTGACACTGGAATGCGCCAAGCGCATGGGGGTATCGACAGCGAAAAACGTTCTGGCCGGCATCGATGGCGATCTGGACCCTGCGATGGTGGTGAACAAGGACGTGCTTTAGGGGCTGGCTAAGGGGAGGCTTATGATGAAAACGATCCGACTGACCATGGCGCAGGCGCTGGTCAAATATCTCTGCGCGCAGCGCACCGTCGTCGATGGCGACGAGGTGGCGCTGTTTGGCGGCGTGTTCGCGATCTTCGGCCATGGCAACGTCACCTGTCTCGGTGAAGCGCTGGAGACGGTGAAAGATCAGCTCCCCACCTGGCGCGGCCAGAACGAGCAGTCGATGGCGCTCGCCGGCATCGCCTATGCCAAGGCCAAGCGCCGCCGCCAGATCATGGTCGCCACCAGCTCGATCGGTCCGGGTGCGATGAACATGGTGACCGCAGCCGGCGTCGCGCACAGCAATCGCCTGCCGATCCTCCTGATCTCCGGTGATACCTTCATCAACCGTGTGCCCGATCCGGTGCTGCAGCAGGTCGAGCATTTCAACGATCCGACCATGACCGTGAATGATGCGTTCAAGCCGGTCACCCGCTATTGGGACCGGATCACACGGCCGGAGCAAATCATCTCCTCGCTGCCTCAGGCGATTCGCACGATGCTGGACCCTGCGGATTGCGGCCCCGCCTTTCTGTCGCTTTGCCAGGACACGCAGGCGGAGGCCTATGACTATCCCGAGGTCTTCTTCGAGACCAAGGTGTGGCGCATCCCGCGGCCCAGGCCGGATGTCGAGGAGCTGGTCGCCGCAGCCGAAGCGCTCAGAAAGGCGGACAAGCCGCTGATCGTCGCCGGCGGCGGCGTGCATTATTCAGGCGCGCATGAAGAACTCGCCGCCTTTGCCGAGCGTCACAGGGTGCCCATCGTCGAGACCATCGCCGGCCGCGCCGTCATGGCCCATGACCACCCGAACAACGCAGGGCCGCTTGGCGTGATCGGCAGTGCGTCCGCCAATGCGCTCGCCGCCGAGGCGGATGTGGTGCTCGCAATCGGCACCCGCCTTCAGGACTTCACGACAGGCTCCTGGACCGTCTTCAAGAATGAGGGCGTCAAGATCATCGCGCTTAATGCCGCGCGCTTCGATGCCACCAAGCACCGGGCCTTGCCGGTGGTCGGTGATGCGCAAGCGGGCCTTGCCGAACTCGGCGCCGGCCTTGCCGGCTGGCAGGCACCCAAGGCCTGGATGGACCGCGCCGCCAAGGAATATGCCACCTGGAACCAGGTGGTCGACCAGCATGCCGGCCTCACCAATGCGGAGCTACCGAGCTACGCCCATGTGGTCGGCGCGATCAATCGCGTGGCCGATCCCACGGATCTCGCTCTCACCGCAGCAGGCGGCCTGCCCGGCGAGCTCTGCAAGACCTGGCGCGCGAAAACCATCGGCACCTTTGACTGCGAGTTCGGCTTTTCCTGCATGGGTTACGAGATCGCCGGCGGCTGGGGGGCGAAGATGGCCGATCCCGAGCGCGACGTGATCGTGTTCTGCGGCGACGGCTCCTATCTCATGATGAACTCCGACATCTATTCCTCCGTGCTCACCGGCCAGAAGCTGATCGTCGTGGTCTGCGACAATGGCGGCTTTGCCGTCATCAACCGCCTGCAGAACTTCAAGGGATCAGCCTCCTTCAATAACCTGATCAAGGATTGCCGGATCGAAAACGAGATCGCTGTCGACTTCGTGGCGCACGCCAGGGCGATGGGCGCTGAGGGCGAGCAGGTCACCTCGATCGGTGATCTGGAGGCCGCCTTCCAGCGCGCCAAGGATGCCGATCGCACCTATGTCATCGCGATCAACACCCATCCCCATGAATGGACGCCGGGCGATGCCTGGTGGGACGTGGCCGTGCCTGAAGTCAGCAAGCGCAAAGAGGTGCAGGACGCGCGCGCCGAGCACAACAAGGGCAACAAGACACAGCGCATCGGAGTGTGAGCGCATGACCAACGGGCCTATCAAGCTCGGCATCGCGCCAATCGCCTGGAGCAATGACGATCTCCCCGAACTCGGCGGCGAGACGACGCTTGAGACCTGCCTGAGCGAGGCAAAGGCCGCAGGCTTTTCGGGTGTCGAAAAGGGCGGCAAGTTCCACCTCGACCCCAAGATTCTCGGCCCCATTCTCGAGGAACATGGGGTCGTGCTCTGTTCCGGCTGGTTCTCCGGCAGCCTCCGCTATGGCACGTTGGAAGACGAAAAGAAGAATATCGCGGAGCAACTTCATTTGTTCCAGGAACTCGGCTGTCCGGTGATGGTCTATGCCGAAACCACCGGCACGGTACAGGGCCAAATCGAGACACCGGTTGCCGACCGGCCGACGCTCTCCGAAGACGACATCTACCGCTATGGCGAGAAACTCACCAAATTCGCGGACTGGCTGAAGGCCGAAGGCTGCCCGATGAGCTATCATCATCACATGGGCACCGTGATCGAGACCGAGCAGGATGTCGACTTCCTGATGAAGGGCACGGACACGACAGTCGGCCTGCTTCTCGATACCGGCCATCTGACCTTTGCCGACGGCGATGTGCTCGCAACCACCAAACGTCATGCTGCGCGCATCAATCATGTCCATGCCAAAGACATCCGCGGCGAGGTACTGGAACGCCTCAAAGCCGAGAACTGGAGCTTCCTGAAAGGCGTCCTGGAGGGCGTCTTCACCGTCCCCGGCGACGGCATGATCGACTACGGCCCGTTCGCCAAGCTCCTGGCCGAGATCGGCTACAAAGGCTGGGTGGTGGTTGAAGCCGAGCAGGACCCTCTTAAGGCCAATCCCTTCGAGATGGCCCAAATCGGCTTTGCCACTCTCACCAAGACCTTTGGTGACGCCAACTTCACGATCGAGCCCTAACCAAAGTCAACCCACCGGTCGGTGACCGGCCAGCCTTCTGGTTGGGCAATCTTGGGCACTGATAGGCTTTGGCCTGATTGAATGAGACCGCACTGATTGTCATTGTCGGACTGCGAGACATCTACCTCGTGGTAATGAGGTGCAGAACTTACATCACGTTCGATCGGCAAACGGTCGCGAGCTGTCCGGAGTTTCGACCTCGAAGGCGTTGAGCGTCATCGAGATCAGGGTGTAATAGCCGAGGATACCGATCAGATCGACCAAGCCCTGCTCGCCAAGCGTAACGCTGGCGGTCTTGTAGGTGTCGTCGGACAGGCGTCGATTTTCATGCATCTCTCGCGCAACCGCATAAACTGCCTTAGAGGGCTCGTCCTCGAGCAGTGGTTCGGCGCCTGTGCGGATCGCTTCGATCACCGCATCAGGGATACCGGCGTCGCGTGCGGGCCCGACATGGGCATACCACTCGAAATCGGCTTTCCAAATCGATCCCGTGACAAGGATGGCAAGCTCGGAAAGATTGGGCGGCAGGCTGCTGTAGTATCGTGCATGGGCGCCGAGCTTTTGCGCACGATCCGCAAGAGCCGGCGAATGCAGCCACACCTTGAGCGGCCCGACAACGGCACCGCGCGGTCCGGCGGCAATCTCGTCGTGGATCCGCCTTTGCTCGTCGCTCATCTGTTCGTAATCGAGGTCGGCAAGGCGGCTCATGGCAGGTCTCCAAAGATCATTAAGCAGCCATCAATGGAACCATCTGCCATGGCGGCCATCAACAGTGACGGCTGCCGCACGGTTTCATGGCTGATCACAATGCCGCTGGCTGCCGGCATTGCATCCCCCATCCAAAGGCCGATCGGAAAGCGAAAACAGAGCCATACGACGTGAGTGATGATCTCTGCCGGAAACCGATGTCCAGCGAAGAGGGAGGCTTGTTTGGATGTTGTCATGGCCTGAATCATAACCACACGATAGGCGTCATACAACGAACTCGCCCCTCAAGCTGACGCGGCGGGGGCGACGACGTCTTCGTCATCGAGAAGGGCGACGGCGTTGACCAGATCCGTGACGATCGCGGCAACGGCACCGTCTATCTCAAGGATTTTGATCCTGAGAAGATCTGGTTCAACAAGGATGGAAACACCAGCGACCTGCTGATCTCCGTTCTGGGCACAGATCAACAGGTTCGCGTCAAAGACTATTTCGACAGCAGTGGCAACGGGCATGGTCGCCTCAACGTCGTTCTCAGGGATAACCACATCCGGGATAACTTTCGTGAGCTCAGTGGAACAAGGTTGATTGAAACAATAGCTAGGCATGAAAACTGGAGTGAAATTAGAGATATTCCAGAAATTGCGAGACACGTTGGCCATGTATTGGCGCACAACCATCCATGGTTATGGACAGAACATACGAACACTAGCAATGCACCTGCCCCCAGGGTGTGACATTACCAGAAGGGTTGGATGAAATAGTACAAATTCGTTCCAGTCTTCCGAATCAAAGCCCGGAATCAGGAACAGCGCCCATTCATCACCACCTACTCGTCGATATCACCTGGAACACGCTCTCCTCTTACAATCCATTCGTCAATCTAACGGCAGCCTGACGTCGAGCGAAGGCCATCCGTTTCCGCGGATGGCCTTTCCCCCTGCTCGGCCAGGCCGTCGGCGCGCGCAAGCGGGGCCGGCGGCCGACCCGCCCCGACAAAACGTTAAGGCCAAGCAAGAGCGGGTCGTCGATGGCGGCCTCGTCTGTCTCTGGATGCTTCTTCGCTATCTGAAGCAGCCCGCCGATCTGGCGCAGCTCGCCCATGAGTTTGGCGGCGACGGGCGTCCGCTCACGCGGGGCGACCTCGTCCGCATCGCCAGCCAGAGCGGGCTGAAGGCGCGGGCGACGCGCCTAAAGCTGCAAAAACTCAATCAGGAGAGCCTGCCTGTCCTGGCCGAGGACAGGGACGGCGGCTTTTTCGTGCTCGCCAAGCTGAATGACAGCCATGCCCTGATTTAGACGCCGGGCAAGCAACCCGAGCTCCTGACCAAAGGTGCGTTCGATCACCCAGCGTCTTGGCACAACTTCGAAGCCTTTCCCTTCACACGCTACGGTCTCGTTGATGGCTCGATCACCTCGGTCTCGGCCGATGCCGTCGCTGATGAAACGCTGGGACAGGTCTACCCGGTCAAAGTTGCGATGGTGTCCGACACACTTCGTGTCGATGATCGGGAAGCCAAGCTCGTGCCGGGTATGACGGTCACCGTCGAAGTCAAAACCGGCGATCGCCGTGTGAATGATTTCTTTCTGTCGCCCTTTAGACAATACCAAAACGAAGCTCTGAAAGAACGATAAAGGAACCTCGTGATGGTTGAGGCGTTTCGTAGAACGTAAATGACGTGCCAGCATGCAATAACCTTATGTCAAGTTAATGCGGTAAGCCCGAAATGTCTCTGAGCCTGACCTCCAAGAAATTTTGCAGCAGGCTCCTTCTAAACTTGATCGGATTCGCTCTCGATTGGCTTTTCTGCACTCCGCTTGAGCTTCTTACGAAGTAATTTCTTCAGAAAATTCATGACTGTGCGAACGCGAAGAGTTTGAAGGACATTGGAGTTGGTCAATAACCAAACATCCGAGACGCCGGCAAATTCTTGCTCGAGCACGCGACGGCAGCTGCTTTGGCCCTGAGCTGCGACATAAGCGGGTAGAGCAGCAAGACCGAGCCCTTCAAGCATGGCACGATGCTGAGCCATAATGCTGTTGCAATAAAGACCGGTCGGTGCGTTGGGTGCTAATCGGCGCAAATGGCGAGCCTGCGGCGCGTCGGCGATTTCGCCACTCGCGTGGATCAAAGCGCATGATGACAACATCTCGATGCTCCGAGGCCAATTTTTCTCGCGAAGATAACACTCAGCGCCGTAGAGCCCATAAGTCATCTCGCCGACGATGCTTCCCACCAATGTCGCAGGCCCGGGATCGCCGACACGAATAGCGATATCAGCTTCCTGGCGACCAAGATCGAGCTTTTCGTTACTGAGTAGGAGTTCAAGCTCTATCTGCGGATAGCGTTCCCGGAATTCGACTAACGCCGGCAGCAGAATCAACTCAGCCATTGCTTCGGTGAGCGTCACGGTGACAGGTCCTTCAAGCCTTTGATCGGTTCCGCGGACGTCTTGCAAGATTTCCTTGGCTTGCTGCGCCATAGCTTCAGCGCGAATGGCGACATAGTGGCCAGTTTCCGTAAGGCTGTAACCTTCTGGCGTCCGGTTGACGATCCTGGTGCCGAGTTGCTGCTCGAGCCGCTTGATCTTTCGTCCAGCTGTTGATCGGCTTATACCATGGAACCGTGCTGCCTTCTGCAATCCGCCATGTTCGATCAGGTTGGAAAGAAATCGATACCCTTCCCAGTCGACGGGATCATCCATCAGAGCACCTCTCTCGCATACACTTCGACATACGGAAGGCTGACCATGGCCCATGACAACATCCCGGCAGCATAAGGGCCTGAACAACCGAGCCGAGAACTCCCATTTCCCGACCCGAAAGCGCAAACGGATCATGCAGAATTTCAGATCACCCGGACACGCTCAGCAATTTCTCTCCGTTCATGAACCCATCGCCAACCTCTCCCATCTTCAACGCCATAAAAAGCCCGCCTCCGATTTCCGTGCTGATCGAAGCCGAGCTTTCTTGATTTGGCAGGAGATTGCCAAGCTGGACCAACCAACCTGATCGAATGCCAGCAGCTCTCAACTCTCCCGATCTCCAGCCCTCAAGTTGACAACACCCCCGGAACTCAACCCACTCGAAAGGCTCTGGCTCTACCTCCGAGAACGCTTCTTGGGCCTCCGCGTCTTCGAGGATCAAAACGCTATCATCGACATCTGTTGCCATCCATGGAACGCTATCACCGATGATCCCAACCGCATCAAATCTGAAGAATCAGGTAGCGGTTAGTGCTCGAACCACGCGTTCTGGTGTCATCGGCAAGTCTACCCATACACCGATGGCATTGTAGACGGCCTGTGACACCGCGCTGATGTCGGCGACAATCGGTGAGGGTTGACCACGGTGCCGCTATCCTGGACTGCCAGTGAGTTGATGATCTTGATCTGTACGGTCTCGATGTCCACTTCCACCTCGGAAAATTGTGCTCCAAACTGGCGGGCAAAGGTGGTCGAAGGAGGCATGGGCACGGCCGGGCGACCGGTGATGTTTGGCCCAGCATCTCGGTGTACAACTCGTTCAGAATTTGATGGAACGTAAAGCGGCGATTGGAAAGTGGCTCACTTCGGGGATGCACTTCGCCATCGGTATTATCGAGTTCGCCGATGTCAGTCCCGTCGAAGAACTCACGTGACGCAATCTCCAGGAGTTGGCGACGGGCATCATTGGCGGCCGCGCGGATCGCCCAGCCGGTGCGATACATTGTGCTGCTGGCAAGCGAACCGTGATTCCAGAGACATGAGCCAGTATCGCCGGTCTCGATCTGGTCGATGGGTCGATGGAGAGCCCAAGTTCTTTCGCAACGACTTGAGACTAGGTTGTTTCGCTGCCCTGGCCTTGTCTTCCGACCGAGCAGTGGACCTTGCACTGCCATCGGCATTTATACGTATCATGGCCGAGGACGACCCTTCGAACTCGACGCCGCAGACATGGGCACCCGTCCCGACGCCGACCGCTCGCCGTTTCGGTCCTTCGCTGATGTGCGGCGCTGCCCAGCCTTTCCAGCACTCCTTCCAGTGGAAAACCTCCGCACCGCGCTCCAGAACCGCTCGCGTAACGCCACTGGAAAGGTGGAACAACTCCGGCCGGTCTTCTCGCAAATGCGCGGAGATGCTCTCTATATATGCGTCACAATCGCCCTTCATGTTGTCCCGACTATGCTGCATACGCAATTCATCGTCGGCGACCGAAATGGCGATGTTTGGACCGTCGACATGCATTCTTCGTTGGAGAGCTTGATCTTAACCGCTTGGCGGATTTTCTTTGCCAGCAGCACAGTGATGATCATGAAGTTGTTGCTCCACCACTGGCCGAGCGAACTGCCACAGGGGAGCGTCATCACACAGACCTTGCTTAGCGGAATGGTGAGCGCCTCATGAACGCCGTCGCGCGGCTCCGAGGGCGTCTGCGGGTTTTGTTGCAAATGTGTGCTACTCCTCTTTTCCCTACATCCAATCGCGAGCTATTCCCACCCCACCGGCTGGTAGCCTTTTTCGCGGAGGCAGTTGTCGACGAAGCCCTTGTAAGCCGGGCTTAGCTCGGGCTCGCTCAAGACTGACCCGACAGCCCCCTCGGTTGCACCTGTTGCTGCGCCGAAAGTAGCTCCCGTACCCGCATCTCCGAGGAGCGCGCCGCCAACCGCCCCAATCGCGGCACCGGCAGCGGCACCGTAAGCCGTGTTGCCGGCCGCTTCCGCCAGTTGACTATTCTGGGCACCAACACCGTTCGTAGCAGCCAGTTGCTTGCATGCCTCGATGTCGCTTGATGATTGCGCCTGACCGACCTCATTCAGCTTCGCATTGGGGTAGAGTACAGGACCTGGCGTATACGAGCACGCAGTCATAGCGATCAGGCAGCCAGAGATGATGGCGATTTGGGATGGCAGGCATTTCACAGTAGTTTCTCCTTTAGGGAATAAAGAACGATGGGATGAGCCAGCGCGGCTCTCAATCCGCCGCACGCAGCCAACTTTGGTAAGATGCGTCGATATAGGAGTCGCGCTGGTCCCAGTCGTCGGGAACGACTGTCATCCAAAGCTCAGCCATTTCCTCTTCGCTCTTCCAGCCCCATTGGATCGGCTTCGGCGGGAGATGCGGGTTGTCCGGATTTTCCTCGCTGTTGTCATAGGTGAACCAAGCGTCGATCCGGCTGCCGGCCGGCAGATACAGCGGCTCGCGAAGAAGGTAGATGTTCTGCCAGCGGAGATCCCAATCATCGATCTGGATCAGCGATCGCTCCGTGCCGTCGGGCAAGGTCGCCACGACGCGGGCTTGCTTGCCCAGATAATGCAT
>JBPCVQ010000488.1:0-11919 GCA_051010395.1 Geminicoccaceae bacterium
CCAAAACTGAGTGCGAGAAGATGCCCGACCGTCTCGGCAGTCGGCTTGATCCCCCCGCTCCAATCGCGGTCGGGAAGGGTCGGATCGATCGAAATACCCATGGCGAAATCCGAAAAATTTTCGAAACTTCCGCGCTTATACACCAGGCGTGCAGAAAGCGTAGCGGGAATGCACAGGCCCGGGGCTGCAGTGCGCGAAAGCGTGCAGGCAACAACCGCCAACGCCCGCTTCCGCCGCCAAACACGCCACTCGACAACACCTGTCGCAAACTCAGTCGACCGGATCGATCAATAGTCGATGCGCAGATGAAATCATCCGAAAACTTGCCGCCATCGTGCATGTTTCGACATTCGTTCGATGAGGATTGTTAACTTCGGATTAACCCCACCCCGGTAGCGTACGTGTCGATCCACGCGCCCGTGGGTGACGCCGAGGAAGATCAAATGAACGTCTCGATCGAGACACGAAGTTATCTTCGTTCGATCCGTCATCCTCAGCGTTGGCTTGCCTATCGGAATCACATCGGAAAGTCCTTCAAACTTAATCTGAAAATCATCGATTTCATTCTAGGTTATCCAGGAGAGATGCAGACGACGGCAGAGAAGACGGACACAGGGTCTGGCCAGTTTGCCGAGGCGTGCCGCCAGGTTGAGCGGATCGTCAAGCCGCGCTTGGAGGCCATGTTGCCATGAGTGAAGATATGTCGACACCGGGTCGGAGCTACTATGCTCCAACAGGCGGCCTCTCGCCGCAGACCGACATTCTGAGCGGGCGGGCGGTGTTCACCGAGGCCTATGCGGTGATCCCGCGCGGCGTGATGCAGGACATCGTGACCTCGGCCCTGCCCTTTTGGAACCGGACCCGCGCCTGGATTCTGGCGCGCCCGCTCAGTGGCTTTGCCGAGACCTTTGCGCAGCTGATCATGGAGGTCAGTCCAGGCGGTGGCAGCGAGCGCCCGGAACCGGACGCGGGCGCCGAGGGTGCGCTGTTTGTGCTCGAAGGCAAGCTGGACCTGACCCTGGACGGGATCGAACATGCGATGGAGCCGGGCGGATTTGCCTATATTCCGCCAGGATCCGAATGGTCCCTTAAAAACCAGGGACCGGATCCTATCCGGTTTCACTGGATCAGGAAGGCGTATGAGGCGGTGGACGGGCTGGATGTGCCCGATCCGATCGTCGTCAATGAACGCGATGTCGATCCTGTTCCCATGTCGGGCACCGACGGCAAATGGGCCACGACGCTCTTCGTCGATCCCGCTGATCTGCGTCACGACATGCATGTCACCGTGGTCACCTTCGAGCCTGGCGCCATCCTGCCATTTTGCGAAACCCATGTGATGGAGCACGGGCTTTACGTGCTCGAAGGCAAGGCGGTCTATCGCCTCAACCGGGACTGGGTCGAGGTGGAGGCAGGCGACTTCATGTGGCTGCGCGCCTTTTGCCCTCAGGCCTGCTATGCGGGCGGTCCTGGCCCTTTCCGATACCTCCTCTACAAAGACGTCAACCGCCACCCGATGCTCGGCCCGATGCTCGGGAGGCCCGCCCCCGGGCCGGGGGCGCCGAACTTGCCGTTTGGGGCTGGACGATGAGCCTGGCGATCCGCACGGAGCCGCTGACCAGGGAGGCGTTTACCGCCTTTGGCGACGTGATCGAGGTTGCTGGCGAACCAGACAAGATCATCAATCAGGGACGTTGCGGTCGCTGGCACGACCTTGCAAAGCTTGATGTCAACGATGGCCGCGTCGGCCTCAATTTGTTCAAGGCGGAGCTGCGCTCATTTCCCTATAGCCTCGACATGATGGAGCGCCATCCGGAGGGCTCCCAGGCGTTCCTGCCGATGGGCCCGGAACCGTTTCTTGTCGTGGTCGCCCCCGACGATGGCGACCGTCCAGGCACGCCCCAAGCGTTCATCACCGACCCAGGGCAGGGCGTCAACTACCACCGCGGTGTCTGGCACGGCGTCCTCGCGCCGCTCGGCGGTTCCGGACTATTCGCGGTCGTCGATCGTATCGGCCCCGGCGACAATCTCGAAGAGCACTGGTTCGATCAGGCTATTTCGATCGAACCTCGATGAACGTAAACAACATGCCGGGTTCCCCTGGGACATCCCGCTTGCCCCGTTCGAACAGCCATGGTCATTTCCCTGACTTAGCCCCGGTCGTCAGGCTTGTCCTTCACCCCTTTGCCATCTCATGCGCGGCCAGAAGTTCCAGCGCTCTGACCATACCGGAATGATCCCAAGCGCTGCCACCATTGGCGGCGCAGACATTGAATTATTCCTGACAGTTGGCAGTGTTGGGCAAGCTGAGCTGCAGGGACTTGGCGCTCTGCAGGGCGAGGTTCAGGTCTTTTTGGTGCAGCTCGATCCGAAAGCCCGGATCGAAGCAACCTTGCCGGTGGTGAAGCCTTCAGCAACCCCATCCGAGCCGAACAGAACATCCTCGACGTGGGGCGTGTCCGGGATCATCGTGATGATGACGTCGGCTGCGGCGGCAACCTCCCCGGCGGTCTTCCAAGATTTGCCGCCTTTTTCGATCAAGTCGTCCGGGACGCCGGAGCGGCTCATCAGGTGAACCTCGTGCCCACCGTCGATCAAATGACCGGCCATGAGCCTACCCATGATGCCGAGACCGATGAAACCTATGTTTTCCATTTTCTGCTACTCCTGACCATACAGTCGCAGCCGGCTGACAGGATCACAGTTGGTAACTATGCCTTGCCGTTGCCGCCGTCAGCGTCCTTGAGGATCGAGCCGGAGACATCGTCGATCGTGAGTGACGGATCCAGGCAGAGGATCTCCTCGAACTCGTTGACGTCCTGGATCTCGGTACCCATGGAGATATTAGTGACCCGCTCCAGGATGAACTCCAGGACCACCGGCACCTGGTGCTCCGCCATCAGCGCATCGGCTTTGGCGAACGCCTCCTTGAACTCGTTCGGGCTCCTGACCCGGATCGCCTTGCAGCCGAGGCCTTCGGCGACCGCGACATGATCGACCCCATAGCCCTGGACCTCGTCGGTGTTGACATTATCGAAGGCGAGACTGACCTCGAAGTCGATCTCGAAACCACGCTGGGCTTGACGGATCAGGCCGAGATAGGAGTTGTTCACGACGACGTGGAGGTAAGGCAGCCTATGCTGCGCGCCGACCGCGAGTTCCTCCAGCATGAACTGGAAGTCATAGTCGCCGGAGAGTGCCACGATCTTCCGGTCAGGATCGGCCGTGCGGACACCGAGGGCTGCCGGGAGTGTCCAGCCGAGCGGCCCGGCCTGGCCGCAATTGATCCAATTCCTGGGCTCGTAGACATGGAGAAACTGCGCACCGGCGATTTGAGAGAGGCCAATCGTCGTCACGTAGCAGGTGTCCCGATCGAACACCTCGTTCATCTCTTCATAGACCCGCTGCGGCTTCAGCGGCACCTGATCATAGTGGGTCTTCCTGAGCATGCTCTTCTTCCGATGCTCACATTCTCCCGCCCAAGCCGACCGGTCCTTCAACTTGCCTTCACTCTTCCAAGCCTTGGCGAGGTCCAGTAAGCGCTCCAGGGCGGCCCTGGCGTCTGAGATGATGCCGAGATCGGGGTTGAAGACACGGCCGATCTGGGTGGGCTCGATGTCGATGTGGACGAATTTCCGGCCCTTGGTGTAATTCTCGACAGTACCAGTATGGCGGTTGGCCCATCGACTGCCGATGCCAAGCACGAAGTCGCTTTCGACGAAGGTGCGGTTGCCGTAGCGGTGGCTGGTCTGCAGGCCGACCATACCGGCCATCAGCGGATGGTCATCGGGGATCGTGCCCCAGCCCATCAGGGTCGGGATGACCGGCACGCCGATGGTCTCGGCGAATGCGACCAGCAGGTCGGAGGCATCTGCATTGATGATGCCGCCACCGGCGACGATCAGCGGCTTATGCGCCGCGTTCAGCATCGTCATCGCCTTCTCGATCAAGGCGCCTGAGGCCTTCGGTTTGTAGGGTTCGAGCGGCTCGTAGCCGTCGATGTCGAACTCGATCTCGGCGAGCTGCACGTCGATCGGAAGATCGATTAAGACCGGGCCGGGCCGGCCGGAGCGCATCTCATGGAACGCCTTTTGGAAGGCCCGCGGGACCAGTCCAGGCTCCAGCACCGTGCTGGCCCATTTGGTCACGGGCTTGGCGATGCTCTCGATGTCGACCGCTTGAAAATCCTCCTTGTGCAGTTTGGCGGTCGGTGCTTGGCCGGTGATGCAGAGGATCGGAATGCTGTCGGCGGCGGCGGCATACAGCCCGGTGATCATGTCGGTGCCCGCCGGACCCGAGGTCCCGATGCAGACGCCGATATTGCCGGCTTTGGCGCGGCTGTAGCCATCCGCCATATGGGATGCGCCCTCGACGTGACGGGCAAGCACATGACCGATGGTCCGGCGCTTTTCCAGGACGGCGTAAAGCGGGTTGATCGCTGCACCCGGCACACCGAAGGCAACGCTGATGCCCTCCTTCTCCAGCACCTGCACGGCGGCTTCAATCACTTTCATCCTGGCCATTTCGAGGTCTCCCCTCTTTCAAAGAGCCTGTTCAGTCGAGACCGGCACACCCACCGCGACCGGTGCGCCCGCCGCTATCCAGGCGGCGAGCGTTGCGCGCTCAGAGGGCTCCATCTCAGTGATATTGCTTGGCGGCATGGCGTGGGTGCGCATCGACTGGGCATTGATATCGGCGGCAAAAATTCGGATCTGCTCAGGTGTCTTCAGCATGACGCCCTTGGGCGGCACCGCCATGCCCTCCCAGAGCGGCTCGGCGGCATGACACATGCTGCAGCGGGAAAGTACGATCTCCTCGACCGCGGCGAAGGCCACCGGCGCGGCCGGTTCGGTTACGACCTCGTCCGATTCGGTGGGGTGGGCTGCATCGAGCTCAGGCCGATGACCAGAATGGCGAGCCAAGGCGACAGATCGAGGACATGGGTGTCGATCAGATAGAGCTCGGCGCTGAAGTAATAGACGATCACCAGGAGAGCAGCGCCCGACATCCAAGTGGCATAAGCTTCCCATTTGAACCAGGTCAGCTCTTCGGGCATCTTTTCAGGCGCTACATTGTACTTAATCATGTGATAGAGGCCGCCGCCTTGGACCTGCCAGGCCTCGCCGCCGGCGCCTGCCGACAGTCCCTCGACTTTCTTGAGACTGCTGTCCAGATGCACGAAATAGAACGAGCTGCCGATCCAGGCGATGCCCGCGATGACATGCAGCCAGCGCACGCTCATATCCAGAAATTCCCAGAAAACAGCCATTCCCACGTGATCGAATCCATGATCCCGGCTCCCTTACTTGCGATGCAGACGATCAAATCGAGCCACATTCATCATGAGAGCTATCTCTGATCTATCGCCCGGAGAAGCCGCCATTGGCGCGCAGCACTTTCAAAAAAAAATTTGAAATGGCGAACCGGGCATGTCGCTTCTCCATCGTGCGATGGACATCTTGAACGAGCGCGGACGCCACATCCTAACGGAACAGCGCTTGAAGGACGAGCCGAGCACCCTCGAAGAGTTCAGCCATGTCTACGACATCTCACACGGGTGGATGCGCCAGATCGAGGTGCGTGCCTTCGAAAAACGGCAAAAACAGATGAAGGCGTTGGAGGCCGAACAGGCCATCGCTATGGCCCAGCCCCTCGGAGCAGCACGCCGCGCAACAATGCTGACTATCCCCGGCTCCGACGGGACCGATGGTCAATCATCAAGTATGGAGGGCAACCGGACTGATATGTTCTCAAGTCCGGTCGTTCATATCTCTGCTTCGACCTGTTCGGATATGAACACGCCGAACCCGGTTTCCCAGGTGCGGCTCGCTCTGTTCAGAACGTCAAGTTCACGCCAAATTTATAACCGGTTACGTCATCCCCGAAAATATACCGACCGAAAAGCTTGAGACCTTTGATCCCCTTGATGATCCGATCTTCTTTAAGCTCCAATCCACCACCCACCTCGTGATAGAAATCAGACCTGATATTATCACCTTGACGTCCCGGAAAATAAGTACCGCCAATAGAACCGATTGCATGCACGTCACGGGAGAAAAACGTGTATCCGGTCTTTGCATTCACTTCCAGGTCCGAAGTCACGACGCCGAAATCGTTTGATCGTTTCATGGACCTGTCACTTGCGCTGACGACGTCGCTGAGAACCTGATTGTACCGAAGGTGAGCCTCAAGGTCGACATCACTCTTGACCTCGCGACGGTAGCCAAGGTCGGCAGCGGCGCCGTAGATCAGACTGTCGATCTCGACGTCGAAGAGAATGCCGCTTGCCGCCGCATCAATCACGTCGCTGAACTCGCCACGCGGCTCTGAATTATCGATCACACGCGAATAGCCAAAAAGGAGAATGGGGCGAAAGAAGGCTCCTTCCCACAATGGAATCGAAAGGCCGGCACCCGCCAGCGGCGAGAATGTCTTGAGGTCGAGATCAATTTCGAGATCACCGAAATCCGGGATGGCAAGGTCCGCTTTGGCGCGCAATTAGCTGAGCGACAGTTCCGCATAGGGCTGCACACAGCGCACGGCAGCAATACAAAGCTCTGTCGACTTGAAATCGTGGGTGTTTGTCGATCTGTGCATGCCGTCGCTGCCTCCTGCTCTCGCGAACTGTCTTTATTTTGGTTCATATGTCGTGCTCTCGGGCTTGCGCACGATCAGAACACCGCCGGTCGCTCTGTCCGGAAGATGCACTTGAGATCGATTTTACGACCAGAGCATGGTAAATCTGGCTGAAAAGCACGAAAAAAGATAGATTCGCATGATGGTATGGTGAGCTCGGTCTTGAATGCATCGATGAAATGCTTGTTGCGTGATTACGCCCCTCACTCGGTTCCAGTGGCCAAAGCCGTGATCATCCGCTTTACCCGTCGGGAATCGTGAGATCTCGTTCACACTGATCATTTGGACACAGTCTGGGACATTGCAGACCGCAGGAGGTGGAACATGGCGTTGCTGGAGAATATTCGAACCTATGCTCGTGTCGTCGAACTCGGCAGCCTTTCCGCTGCCGGAAGGGATCTCCGCTTGTCGCCTGCGGTGGTCAGCCATCGTCTTCAGCAGCTCGAGAGTCACCTGGGCGTCCGGCTTCTCAACCGAACGACCCGCCAGATGCAGCCAACCGAACACGGGCAGACTTTCTATGAGGCCTGCCAGGATGTGATGAATGCGGTCGAACACGCAGAAAGCGTGGCCGCCGAAGCGAGCTTGAACCCCAAAGGCGTCCTCAAAGTGACAGCGCCTTTGGGGTTCGGGCGCAAGATCCTGGCGCCGCTGGTGCCGGAATTCCAGGCTCGCTATCCAAAGATCGACATGCGCCTTCGCCTTTCGGAGCATCTCATCGATCTACTCGAAGAAGCGGTCGATGTTGCGGTGCGCATGGCGATTTTGACCGATTCGAGTCTGATCGCCCGAAAGATCGCCGAATGTGAACGGGTGCTCGCGGCAGCGCCCGGCTACCTCGAAGCAAAAGGAACGCCCTTAACACCGGATGACCTCCTCCGACATCAGTGCCTGCTGCTCAGATATGCAGGCTCCGCGCAGTTTCGCTGGACGCTTCGGACGCCCGACGGTCCGGTATCGTTACCGATTGCGGGTACGTTGGATGCTGACGACGGCGATGTCCTGACCGAATGGGCACTGCGCGGTCAAGGTATCGTCATGAAACCGATTTGGGAAATTGCGGAGCATTTGAAGGCTGGGCGCCTCAAGCCGCTTCTACTTGATTTCCCACCCGATCCGTTGACGCTTGCGGTCATCTATCCCCATCGGCAATTTCTATCAGCGCGCGTTCGCGCCTTCGCCGATTTCATGGTCGAGCATGGCGCTTTGGCCATCAGTTCATGCATTGACGGGCTGCAACTTGAAAAGCTGTCGTCCAAGGTTAAGCTGCCTTGATGTATGCATAGGGCAGCTCAGGCAACACAACAAAAAAGAAGGGGCACCATTGATTGCCAGGTCCATCCGCTGCCGAGCTGGATGAGGGAAACGGCGGGACAACCATCGATACAAGCGATAGAGCTTCAAAAATCTTTGAAAAATGAGAACTCTGCTCATCCGTTACAATTCCGGCGGGCAGACGACGGCATGTAGTTTGTGTTTAGTCGTCGGCGCACTGCTCAAAACAGGGGAGGGAACAATGGTCTGCAAACGACCAGGCAGCGTTGGAGATTGCGCAACAAGGCCACAGCATACTGATCGGCTTGATCATGCTGTTCGGCTCCACCGAGGAGGTGGTATGATCTGTGATGATTATTTTGCTGGTCAAGGCTCATGATCCCACCGATCTCCTCTGCACTTGGTGACCAGCTCGACAAACGATTCGAAGCCCTGGCGGCGATGACCGATAAGACGGGCGAGTTTACGCGCCTCTACCTCTCACCCGCCTTTCGGCAAGCCTGTGACCAGGTGGCTGCGTGGATGCAAGAGGCGGGCATGTCAGCTGAGGTCGATGCGGTCGGCAATGTGATCGGGCGGTACGAAGGAACCAGCCCCGACCTGCCCACTCTCCTCCTCGGCTCCCATATCGATACGGTCCGGGACGGCGGCAAATATGACGGCATGCTCGGTGTCCTGGCGGCGATCGCCTGCGTTCAGGCCCTTCACGACGCCGGCATGCGCTTGCCATTCGCCATCGAAGTCCATGTGTTCGGCAATGAGGAGGGCGTCCGCTTTCCGACCATCCTCACCGGCTCGCGCGCGATCGCAGGCACACTCGATCCAGCCACGCTGGAGACCAAGGATGCCGATGGCGTCAGCTTACGCGAGGCGCTCAAGGCGATCGGTTGTGATGCCGATGCATGGCCAGACGTGGCCAGACGGTCAGGCGATATTCTCGGCTTTCTCGAGCTGCATATCGAGCAGGGCCCGGTGCTCGAGGCGGAAGATCTGCCGCTTGGGATCGTCACCGCGATCAACGGCGCTTGCCGCTATCGCGTCCAGGTGACGGGTGAGGCCGGGCATGCCGGCACCGTGCCCATGTCGCTCCGTCGCGATGCCCTCGCGGCCGCAGCCGAGATGGCGCTTGCGGTTGAGCGCGTCGGCCGGAGCGACCCGAAGCTGGTCGCCACCGTCGGCCAATTCGAGATCGTGCCGGGAGCCAGCAATGTCATTCCGGGAGGCGTGCGCTTCACCATCGATCTCCGCGCACCCGAGGACGAACTGCGGGACCGCGCCGCAGTTGAGCTGCAGGACGATCTCAGGGCGATCGCCGAACAGCGCAGTGTCGACCTCGGCATCGAGCAATTCTACGAGGCAGCTGCCGCGACCTGCTCGCAAACGCTGATCGGCGAGCTCGAAACGGCCGTCGAGCGTACCGGCATCCGGCCGCTGAAACTGCCAAGCGGTGCCGGCCATGACGGTCAGGCGATGGTGACGCTATGTCCGATCGTGATGCTATTTCTCCGCTGTAAAGACGGCGTCAGCCACAATCCAGCCGAGGCGATCGCGATGGAGGATGCCGTGATCGCCGTTCGCGTCATGCTCGATTTTCTCGTCAATCTCGATCCCAAACGGCTTGGACAATGACAGGAGCGCTGCCACTCGCTCTTCTCATTTCGGACTGAACTGAAGCGATCCTCTCGCTGCCTGCAGGCTCTCGATATCTCATCACTGCCGCCTTCCCTGGCATGATCGTCGAGCCAAGGGGCCTCGATCCTCCGCCTCGAGGGCACCGACACTGATGCCCTTTCTGCATCGGTTGACCGAGATTCTCTTCTATCCCAATTGCTCGGGCCAAGCCTAATCTTGAAGAATAAGAGCAATATGCTGGATCTCTACGCGCTCCCTCGCACTGTGCAGCGATCGCGTATGGGCATCGTTAATAGAATGAGATCGAACTGTATCTGTCGCCGACGACATGCTGCGGGTTCGATCATTCAAGGGGGGCGTAACCGATGAACCAAGGCACATCGTCAAAGGAACATACACCTCAGCCCGAGGGTGGATTTGGTGCGTCGCTTGATCGCTATTTCCAAATCAGCGAGCGCGGCTCGACCGTCGCCACCGAAGTTCGCGCAGGGATCACAACCTTCCTCACCATGGGCTACATTCTCTTCATCAACCCGCAGATCCTGTCGCTCGCCGGCATGCCCGAGGCCGATGTCGCAATCGCGACTGCGCTCGGCGCCGCGATCGCCACCATCATCATGGGGGTTTATGCCAACTACCCGTTCGTGCTGGCGCCCGGCATGGGGTTGAATGCCTATTTCACCTTTGGAGTCGTTCAGGGGCTCGGCGTGCCATGGCAGGTGGCGCTGACGGCTGTCTTCGTCGAAGGGCTGATCTTCCTGGCCCTGTCCCGTGGCGGTGTCCGTACGTTGATCATCAACGCTATTCCGCAGTCACTAAAAATTGCGACCACAGTGGGCATCGGCCTCTTCCTGGCAATCATCGGTTTGCAGAACATGCAGCTCGTGATCGATCACCCCGCAACCCTCGTCACGCTCGGCGACGTCACGCAGCCGTCGGTCTATCTGGCGCTGCTGGGCGTACTTTTGATCGGAGCGCTTATGGTCAAGCGGGTGAAAGGGGCGATCTTGATCGGCATTCTGGTGCTGACGGTGATCTCCTGGGTTACTGGTCTCGCTCCAGCGCCCGAGCAATTCGTCGGCCTGCCGTCCTTGCCGAAGGAGACGCTCTTTGCGCTGGACTTCAGCCAGATCTTCTCGGCAACCTTCTTCACCGTGGTGATCGCTTTCATGTTCGTCGATATTTTTGACACAGCCGGCACCCTGATCGGCGTCGGCCGTCTCGCAGGCTTCCTCGACAAGGATGGCAGGCTACCGGGCTCGGACCGCGCCTTTACATCCGATGCGGTCGGCACGTCGGCGGGCGCCCTTCTCGGCACCAGCACGGTGACCACCTACATCGAGAGTGCGACAGGCGTCGAGGAAGGCGGGCGCACTGGCTTCACCTCGGTGGTCGCCGGCATCATGTTTCTCTTGGCGCTGTTCTTCATACCTCTGGTGACGGCAGTTCCAGCACTCGCGACGGCGCCGGCGCTGATAATCGTCGGCACTTTGATGATGTCCGGCGCTCGAGAACTCAGTTGGGATCAGATGGACGAGGCGATCCCGGCCTTCCTCGCCGTGATCATCATGCCGCTCACCTATTCGATCGCCAATGGCATCACCCTTGGCATCGTTTCCTACGTGCTCTTGAAGCTGATCATCGGTAGGGGCAAGGAGATCAGTCCGGTCATGATCGTGCTCGCAGTACTCTTGGCCGCCTACTACGCCGATCTCGGCAGCCTCCTTGGCCTCGGCGGCGGCGAGGCGCCTGCCGAATAGTGCAGGAGCGGTGCGGCCGTGCACGGCGCCGAATTTGGAAGGGTGGGCAGGTTTTACCTTCCCTGCTGATCGGCAGGGAAGCTATCGAGGGTCGCGTCGGTGAGCGCACCGGCCCATGATGTGGGTCGCGAAAATAGCACGGTCATCGCCGAGCATGATTAGGGCGAAGAGTTTTTCGACGAGGTCTTGGGCGGCATCGATGCGGCGTTTGAGCATTGGTGTCGATTGCCAGTCCAGGACGACAAAATCCGCTTCCTTGCCCGTCTCGAAATTGCCGATCTTGTCGTCGAGATGAAGCGCTCTCGCGCCGGCAAGCGTGGCCAGATAGAGCGCCTGGAGCGGCGCCAGTTTCTGGCCGTTCAGTTGGGCCACCTTGTAGGCCTCGCTCAAGGTACGAAGCTGGTTGAAGCTGGTGCCGGCACCCACATCGGTGCCGAGACCGACGCGCACCCCGAGGTCCTTGGCCGCGGCCAGGTCGAATAGCCCGCTGCCGAGGAACAGATTGGCGCTTGGGCAAAACGCCATGGCAGCGCCGGTCGCGGCCATGCGCTCGCGATCGGTGCGATCGAGATGGATGCAATGGGCGAAGACGGACCGTTCGCGTAGCAGGCCATAC
>JBPCVQ010000489.1:0-13259 GCA_051010395.1 Geminicoccaceae bacterium
TCCCAAGAGCGTCTCGAAACATTGGAAAAGGAGCTGTCCGAGCTGGAACAGCAATCCGCCGAACTCACGTCCAAGTGGCAGGCCGAAAAAGGCAAGCTCGCCGATGTCCAGACGCTGAAGGAGCAGCTCGAAGGGAGCCGCCACGAACTTGAGGTGGCGCAGCGCCAGGGCGACTTGGCCAAGGCCGGCGAGATCGCCTATGGACGCATCCCGGCACTGGAGCGAAAACTTCAGGAGGCCGAAGAGGGATCAGCCCAGGAGATGTTGCAGGAAGCCGTCACCGATGACGACATCGCCGCCGTTGTCTCCCGTTGGACCGGTGTGCCGGTTGACAGGATGCTGGAAGGAGAGCGCGACAAGCTCCTGCAGATGGAGGCCAAGCTGCATGAGCGTGTGATCGGCCAGGACGAAGCAGTCACCGCTGTTTCCAATGCAGTACGACGCGCACGCGCCGGCTTGCAGGATCCGAACCGACCGCTAGGTTCCTTCCTGTTCCTGGGGCCAACCGGCGTCGGCAAGACCGAGCTTTGCAAGGCGCTCGCCGCATTTTTGTTCGACGATGAGCAGGCCATGCTCCGCATCGACATGTCCGAATATATGGAAAAGCACAGCGTCGCCCGTCTGATCGGCGCCCCTCCGGGTTATGTCGGCTATGAGGAGGGTGGTGCGCTTACGGAAGCCGTGAGGCGGCGGCCTTATCAGGTTATCCTGTTCGACGAAGTCGAAAAGGCCCACGCCGACGTCTTCAACATCATGCTGCAGGTGCTGGATGACGGCCGGCTCACCGACAGCCATGGACGAACGGTCGATTTCAGGAACGTCATGATCATCCTGACATCAAACCTTGGCAGTGAGTTCCTGGCGGCGCTAAATGAAGATCAGCCTGCTGCAGCGGCGCGTGACGATGTCATGGCGGTGGTCCAAATAGCTTTTCGCCCGGAATTCCTGAACAGACTGGATGAGATCATCCTGTTCAACAGACTTGGTCGCGCTGACATGTCGGGCATAGTCGACATTCAGCTCGAGCGCTTGGCGAGCCTGCTTCAGGACCGAAAGCTCAGTCTCAATCTCAGCGAAACGGCCAGGAACTGGCTCGCCGATGCCGGCTACGATCCCGTCTACGGCGCCCGTCCGCTTAAGCGCACGATCCAACGCAACCTGCAGGATCCGCTAGCGAGGCTTATTCTTGAAGGTGTGGTCGTCGATGGCACCACGATCGAGGTCGATGCAAGCGAGCAAGGCCTATTGATCAACGGTCAAAATGCAGCCATCGCCGCCTAATAGCATGACCACGACATTTGGTTCTTACCGCCAGCAAGAAATCACTGTGGACATCCGCGCTTCCTCAGGGAACTGTTTGATCGGAACGGCCCACCTGGCCAAGGGATTTGCTGGGGCTCACGCTTTCCAGCCGGCTCTCACGTCCGAGTGAGGTCGATTTCGGATCGTGGGGCCAGAGGGCTTGTTTGTACCGAGTCCGGAGATTGTGGTTTGTTCTTCGGCAGCGTGAAGAAAAAACGAGCGCCCTGGTCATAGGACCTGTCGAGCCAGATCTCGCCGCCGCAGCGCTGAATGATCAGCTGGCAGATTGCAAGACCTGCGCCTGAGCCTTCGCTTTCGTCCTTATGATGCAGACGCTGGAAGATTTCGAAAATCCGACTGGCGAACCGAGGCTCGATGCCGATGCCGCTATCGGTGATGGCGAATTGCCAGACGTCGCCGGCATCATCGACGGAAACGTCGATCATCGGCACCTGCCCGCTGCCGTGTTTGATGGCATTGCTCAGGAGATGATGAAAAACCATCTTGAACAGCGACGCTCGCCCCCAGACGAGAGGCAGATGGGTAGCGTTTACACCTAAGCCTTTGGAAGCGATCTCATCGTTCAGATCGTCCACCGCGTGGTGTAGCACTGCGGACATGTCGACCGGCTCGAACCTACGATCCAATTGCTCTCTGACACGGACATAGGCGAGCAGGCCATTGATTATAAGGCGAATACGGCGGCCACCAGATTGAATAATGCCCGCAACCTCCGCCGCCTCTTCCGAAAGCTCCGAGCCATAGTCCTCCTTCAAAATCTCACAATAGGTGATGATCCTTCGGAGCGGTTCCTGCAAATCGTGAGATGCGATGTGGTTGAAACGCTGAAGATCGGCATTTGATCGCTCCAGGGCCGCGGTTTTCTTAAGCAGCTTTTGCTCGACCTGCTTGCGTTCGGTCACATCGAGCAGGATAGCGAGGCTCCGAATGAAATTGCCGTCGTCATCATTCTGCGAGATCGCAGATAGCTCAATGTCCCTGATATCCCCATCCTTGGTCACGAACTGGTAGGGAATGCCCTCGCATTGACCGAGGGTGCGATATGCCGGGAGGACGACCTCTTCAGCAAAACGCTTTGACGCCAACGTCAGAAAATCGGTGGACAAACGGCCAATCACCTCGTCGCGTTGATACCCCATTGTCGCAAGCCAGGCATCGCTGATGCTGGCCATCCGCCCCTGATCATCGATCGAATGTAACATCGCCGGTGTTTTCTCATAAAACAGCCGGTGACGTTCCTCACTCTTCCGGAGCCGCTCACTAGCCTCCGCGTAAGAACGTCCAGCCAGCTCTATATCCTTGAGCGTCGCCAGCCACTGCGCCAGGAATCGCAGGATCTGCCTTTCCTGGCCGTTGAACGATCGTCGACGCGATTGCCGTGCTAAAAAGCAGAGTGTGCCATAACGACGTCCGAGGGAGCCGATGGGACAGGCAAGCAAGGTCAGCAGGCTCGTTTTCTTCCGACATGTTTTTGAAGGCGCCGCCGGCTCGCCGGCTTGCTCAGTTACGATCGTCACCTCTTCGCAGGCCAGTATCGCCGTAAAGCAAGAGTCAGCCGCGACATCCTCTGCCGAAAGCTCAAGTGCCAGGTCTCCCCCCATGGCCTCAATGCTGTTCCCGCCTCGGACCGAACTGCTGAGCACACCGAGCTCAAGCTCGAAATAATGGCACCCAAGCTCAAGAAATTTTACAAGATCGACGTCGTCACCGGCGTTTTGATCGGCGACGAATGCAATCAACGCCGTCAGGCTGTCAGCGCGCCGCACACCAACCGAAACATCGTGGATGATATGAATGTCCCCCCGGAAGGCACCGTCATCGCTGTCAATGGGAAGAGAGACCGTTTCCCCCCAAAACCAATCGCCTGTCCGGCGTCGATACCGATGGGTTCGCACTAGTGTACCATCGTCCGATGGAGAAGGAGACCAGTCGAACCGAGCTGCGTCCTCAGCTTCCGGGTCGGCCGCGTAGAGCCATTGCAGTGACTGACCAACCAACTCCGCCTCGGTCCAACCCGACAGTGCCTCGAGTTCGGAGTTGGCCTGAGTAATGATGCCATCCTCATTGATGAGAACGGCCGCATCCGTAATCCCCTGAATCGTGATCTCGGAGCGCGTCACGAGGTCACCTGAGCCCGTGCCGGACGGTTCCGGTCGTGATGAACCACGCCGCCTTGATCATCGATGCCCCTGCCCTGCCCCCTGGGGCTGAATCGCTGCAGGGCATTGACCGGCTGGGCATGTAGATTGCCCTGACGAGGCCGAAGCCCACCCGCCGCGAGCAGCAGAATGACCAATCGCCAATGGCCCGATGATCGCCAAGCCTACAGCAGCGCCGGTTGTATCGTCGACAAAAAGGCATGACCCTGACGTCCACCCATCACTCTTGATTTCTGGCGTTCCCTGGCAGCTTCTCAAAAACTACACGAATTCCATGTCAGAAAGCCTAACGCCTGCTGATGAAACTATCTGAGCGGTTAGGAATTTCTTAACTCTGACGAGCTAGATGCGTCGGGCGTCATTCTCCACCAAGTTCGACCATCAGTTGATTTTCATTGCCACTGAAGACTCCATCCAGGAGGCAAGGTGACTTGCTGGACTCGTAAGCTCGACGGACTTAATGATGCCGATTGCCTATCCAGCGCATTCTCGCATGAAGGTTGGAGCCAATCTCGGGCAACACGCCCTCTCGCCCCCGCTTTCATGAAAATCCGACCGTAGAGAGAAGGGCCTTCGCACAACCATGCCTCTGGCAGATTACCTTGCTTTCGCTGGCCGCCATCGTCGGTTCCTCGCTTTCGGTTTTCTTTTGACCTTCACGTCCAGCGCCGGCCAGACATTCTTCATCGGGCTATTTGGACCGGAAGTCCGAGAAGCGTTCGGCCTCGGCCATACCGGATGGGGCAGCCTTTATCTCATCGGTACGCTTGCGAGTGCGTTCATCCTTCCCTGGACAGGCCAGTTGATCGATCGCCTCGACCTCCGATGGTATATCGCTTTTGCGCTGACCGGCCTGGCGGCAGCCTGCCTTGTGATGAGTCTCGCGCATTCAATTGCAGCGCTCGCCGTGGCGATTTTCTTGCTTCGGCAGATGGGCCAGGGCGTCACCAGCCATGCCGCAGCTACATCCATGGCGCGCTATCACGGCCCTGATCGCGGCAAAGCGCTGGCGATCGCGTCGATCGGCATGGCGTTCGGCGAAGCCATCCTTCCCATCCTGGCCATCCTGTCGATTGCCAGTCTTGGCTGGCGCAGCACCTATGGTGTTGCCTCGGCGATCATCATGCTCGTCCTGCTACCGCTCGCCCTCCTGTTGCTGCGCGGACATGCGGACCGTCATCAACGCTATCTCACTTCCGAGAAGGTAAGGGCGACGGCCGATCGATCGGTGGCTTACGACCGCAATCGGCGGCAAATGCTGACCGAGCCTCGATTTTACCTCCTGCTTCCCGCCTTCACGGCACCATCCATCATCATGACAGCCCTCTTCTTCCACCATCTGACCCTCGCAGAAGGCAAGGACTGGAGCGCCACCTGGATGACCGGTCAATACTGGGTCTTCGCACTCTCCGCCGTCATCAGTTCGCTTGCGGCCGGGCCACTGATCGATCGTTTGAGCGCTCAGCGCGTGATGCCGCTTTTTCTCATACCAATGGTCATGGCGCTCATCTTGCTGGCGCCCGCGACAGCACCTTTCTGGCTGCTTCCCTATTTAGCCCTGCTCGGTCTCACATCGGGCTTGGCCTTCACCGGGTTCACCGCGCTATGGGCAGAGCTCTATGGCACGTCCCATCTTGGCGCCATCCGCTCGCTGGCCGGCGCAATCAGTGTCTTCGCCTCCGCCCTCGGGCCTGTGCTGACGGGTCTATTGCTCGATGCCGGGATAACGATGGAAACCATCGGTCTCGGCTTTGCAGGCTATTGTCTGGTCGTTACGATCATGCTCATCCAGGCCCTCCGCCTGCCGAGCCCAGGCCTAGCCGGCGATGTTTCCAATCATGCCGGATAGAGAACATGCTATTTCCTGAAGCCGTGTAACCCATTAGTGATATGACCACATCACTTGATGAATCGGTCTGGCAACGGATAGCTCTGATGATCATCAGGCCTGGGGTCAACTAAGTGTATTTTCCGTTGTGACCTTAGCCCAAGAAAGGGGCACCGACCTAAGAGCGACCAGACACTGAAAACGAAGGGAGCGACCATGTCCAAGGCGGGGCATGTATTGGCCATCGATCAGGGAACGACCAGCAGCCGGGCCATCGTCTTCGACCGGCAAGGGAAAATCGTCGCGACGAGTCAGCGAGAGTTCGAACAGCATTACCCCCAGTCAGGCTGGGTCGAACATGACGCCGAGGTCATCTGGACGGACACCGTCGACGTCTCAAGGGAAGCCATCGAAAAGGCGGGACTCGAGGCATCGGCTATCGGTGCGATCGGCATCACCAATCAGCGGGAAACGGTGGTTCTCTGGGATCGCTTAACCGGCGAGCCGGTGCATCGCGCGATCGTCTGGCAGGACCGCAGGACCGCTGATTTCTGCCGAAAACTGAAGGCGGACGGACATGAACCGCTTGTTCAGGAGCGGACCGGCCTCCTCCTCGATCCCTATTTCTCCTCCACCAAGCTCGCCTGGTTGCTCGATAATGTTGCCGGCGCACGCGAGGCGGCGGTCAAAGGCGATCTCGCTTTCGGCACAATCGACAGCTTTCTTCTCTGGCGCCTGACCGGCGGCAAGGTTCACGCCACCGATGCCACCAACGCATCGCGAACCATGCTGTTCAACATTCATGAACAGGATTGGGATGACGAGCTACTGACACTGCTCGATATTCCCCGGGCCATTCTCCCTGAAGTCAAAGACTGCAGCACATTGTTCGGCACGACGCCGGCCGAGCTGTTCGGAGCCCCCCTTCCGGTCACCGGCATCGCCGGCGATCAGCAGGCGGCGACCGTCGGCCAGGCCTGTTTCCAGCCGGGCATGTTGAAAAGCACCTACGGCACCGGCTGCTTTGCGCTTCTCAACACCGGCGAGACCGCAGTTACGTCGACCAACCGCCTGCTTACCACGACCGCTTTTCGCCTGAACGGCAAACCGACCTATGCGATAGAGGGTAGTATTTTCGTTGCAGGGGCTGCTGTGCAATGGCTTCGGGACGAGCTGAAGCTGGTTGAACAGGCAGGCGACACCGAGGCGATTGCAAAAAGGATCGACGATTCTGGCGGCGTCTATCTGGTGCCGGCTTTCGTCGGCCTAGGCGCGCCCTACTGGGACCCGGAGGCACGTGGCGCCCTCATGGGGTTGACCCGTAATAGCGGTGTCGATCAGGTGGTGCGCGCGACCCTTGAATCGGTCGCTTATCAGACCCGTGATCTGATGATGGCGATGGACGGCGACATCCAGGGCGATGGCCGCCCTTCGGCCGTTCGGGTTGATGGCGGCATGGTCGCCAATGACTGGATCTGCCAGTTCCTGGCGGATGTGCTGGATCTGCCGGTGGAGCGCCCGAAGGTGATCGAGACGACAGCGCTCGGCGCTGCCTATCTCGCCGGCCTGGAGACCGGACTTTACGGATCGATGGACGCCATCACCGAGGCCTGGCAGGTCGATCGTCGATTCGAACCGACGATGACCGATGCCCGGCGCAAGCGTCTCTACGATGGCTGGCTGGACGCTGTTCAAAGGGTGCGGAGCGACGGATAGGTCTACGCCTCGGCCGCGTCGACGCTGGCCGTGCCAGCTTCGAAGGCGTTTAGGATTTTCTTCTGGCGGACACCCCAGCGATAATTGTGCATGACGCCTGAGCTCAGAATCACCCGATGGCAGGGGATGAGCCAGGAGATGTTGTTCTTGCCGACAGCACTACCGACGGCGCGCACGGCTTTGGGATTCCCGATCGCTTCAGCGACGTCCTGATAGGTCGCCAAGCGGCCGAAGGGAATGCGCAGCAGCGCCTCCCAGACTTTGATCTGAAAATTGGTGCCACGGATTAGGAGCGGCAGCGGCTTCTTGTCAGCATCGTCAAGCGTAAAGGCGCGTTCAACCCAATGTGCGGTGGCAGCTTGATCCGCAATCAGGGTTGCACCCTGCCAGGCCGCGGCGAACTCCTCCTCGGCTGAACGACCGTCGTCAGCGATGAAGGCGAGCCAGCAGATGCCGCGCTCGGTCACGCCGAGCATCACGCGGCCGATGGCTGTGTCGTGTACTCCGTATCGGATCTCGAGCGAGGTTCCCAGCGCCTTGAACTCGCCGGGCGTCATCGCTTCGCAATTGACGAAGAGATCATGTAGACGCGACGGGCCGGAAAGGCCGGCATCAAGGGCTGCATCCAGCACACTCGCATCGTCGATCAGCGCCTGTTTTGCATGTCGAAGTGTTAGATATTGCAGGAATTTTTTCGGACTGATGCCGGCAAAGCGCTTGAACATCCGCTGAAAATGATGGGGTGAAAGTCCGGAAAGATCCGCCATGGTCTCCAAAGATGGCTGATCCTCTGCGTGATCGACCAAGTAGTCGATCGCCTGCTTGATCCGCATATGGTCGGAGGTGCCGGCGGCACCGGGTGTAATCAGGCCTGTGCGGTCACCCATCGAGCGCAGAGTTGGGGCAGACAGGGTTTCGGGGGTCATAGCGCATCTCCTACGTTTCAAGGCGCCAATGTGCTTCGATGACAGTGTGCCAACAACCCGATTCTTGCGCTGCCCTCGAAAATCGGCTTGGCTCGATGGATGCCTCGACAAAATCGCGTTACCCCCGAGGGCGACATCGTCACTTTGTCCGAGCGTGGCCTCTTCATGGGCAATCGTGGCATTCTTCACGATGCCGAGCAGCGCCTGCGCAGGGTGCGCTGGCGTCATCCCCATTGGATCATCTGCGCACTGGCCTTCAAAGGCTGGCATCGTGATGTGATGCAGCCCAACACCTACACCGAACTCTTTTTCATGGACGAAGCGACGGCCCTGGCCGCCGGGCATCGCCCTTGCGCACTCTGTCGAAAGGCTCCTTATCTCGACTATCAAGATGCACTGAAAGCCGCCCTGCACCGAGACCAGCGTCTCGGTGCCTCGTCTCTCGATCGCATGCTGCATTCGGCAAGAATCGAGGCCGGCACGCGCCGTCAGTGGCGTTTCGAGGCGAGGCTTGATAATCTTCCCGATGGTGTAATGGTCAAAAATCAGGAAGATGCTGCTCATGACGGGTCTGGCACGATCTGGCTCGTCCACAACCGGCATCTCCTTAGATGGCGACCCAGCGGCTATGATCGAAGCGTTCACCGGCCAAACGGCATCACCGTTCAGATATTGACCCCGCGCCCGACGGTGCTCGCACTCCAGCAGGGTTATCGGCCTTTACTTCATCCGAGTGCTGAGCGTGGAGGAGACGCATGATGGCGGGCGAGGCGGTTTTGGCAACTGAACGCCTTACTCTTCGAAACCGGCGTGCTGACGATCTCGACCATCTGGCCGCAATGAATGCGGATGATGGAGTCATGCGCTATTTTCCCGACCTCCCCGACCGCGAGCAGAGTGCAGCGATGGCCGTTAAACGCATCGAGATATGAGGCAGTAACGACCTTGCCATCATAGGGCGATGGTACAAGCATCAAGATTTAGAAGAGAGGCAAGGGAGTTTGCCGTTGCTCTATTGCGTCGATTTATACTGGACGGTCGGTCGTTCCTGTCCGTCACCGCGAGCAAGTTGAAAATCACTACATCCCGGCGTTCCAATGCGTCCGGAAATAATTCCGCCACCGATTTCCGCACGGCCGGCGAGGTCGTGGCGCTGCAGACCTTGTGACCGCCTGATCCACTCCCCACCCCTGAGGATAATGGTGCCATCGTCTGGATCGTAATCGCCTGCCATGGCGAAGCTTCCCGATGGCAAGGACTGCGTTCCCGGCAAGGAGTAAAATGAAAAGATCGCATCAATGCCGTCAGCACTCGTCGCGATTTCGTCGGTGATGTCCAAGGTGAAGCCGATCGTGTCCCATTGGCACTGATATTTTCCATGCCATCGACCAAGTAGAGCGCTCCTGCTGGGCGGCAACGTTGCTGCCAAGCCGATTCCACGGTCGGAAGAAGGCCGCGAGGCCCCTAAGAGCGGTTCCCAGACAAAGGCCTCAATGTCGGAGCCAAGGTTGATCCGCAACCAGTCGCTCTCGGCCACACTGCCTGTCACCTGGACGGTCTGATTAGGCTCGAGCGTCGCCACAATGACGCCATTACTGCTGGGCTCCGCCCTGACATTCGCGCGTTTCTGTGTGATCAGCTGCTCGTCGAGAGCCTCGATCAGGACAGGGCTCTTCTGATCCACAAGCGACGCTGCATCGACGTCCACCAAACCTTCCAGTCGACGTTCGGCAAGGTTTCTGAATACACCCAGGGGAAAGCTGTTCAGATAGTCAACGAAGTCCGAGGATTCCTGACTGTCTTTGATGCTGGTCCAGAACACCAGATCGACCGTTCGCGGATCAATCCCAGCAAAGCTAGTAGTGCTATCATCATTTTCCATGACCGCGGCCTCGTCATTCGCCTCGGGCAGGCCGGCAAGATAGATAGGACTGACCAGCGACGAAGACTCCCAGGGAATTTGCACACCGCCAGTGGCCTCGACCACATTCAGACGGACTTCCTGAAAAACCTGCTCGGCCATCAGGCCTGGCTTGGCCATGGCACTCGCAAGTGCCAGAGGATAGAGTCCCAGATGGGGTGGCATCTGGTCACTGACCCCGGGCAGCGCACCGAAAGCGACCAGTGTTCCAACCGGCGCATCGATCGCGGCAAGGCCGGGGCTGACGCCAATGGCTTCACTGATAGCCTGTTCGGCCGGGACATCCAGAATGACCAGCTTGTGATCGTTCGTGGCGAAAGCGATCTCGGCTAGGGTCAAGTCAAGATTGATCGTCGCCTGCTCCACGTCGCTGATATCGGTGATCTCGGCGTCGACCGGCAACAGATAGTTCGATCCTTTTAGCTGAAAGCCATGCCCGGCGTAGAACAGGAGGCCGATCGATTCTTGACCGGCACGATCGATTCGCCGCCCGAAGGAATCGAGATGGTCCTGCATCGCTGCCCGACCAAGGTCATTTAGCGCCTCGACATCGAAGTCCAGGCTGCGCAGCGTATCGGCCATTACCGCCATGTCGCTGCCGACATGGGCTAGCGGTGCCGCATGGGCGTAGCCACCATTGCCGATCACGAGGGCGATGCGCTCGGCAGCCAGAACGTCCGAGATGGCAAAGCAAGCAACGATCGGCAATTGGAGAAACCACCCGATGCGTCGAATGGCTATCCGGCAGGTCGAAATGCGCGAAGTTTCAATCATGGCTCGAGCACATCAACGTCGTTTATGGGGCCGAACGCGCGAGCCTGACACCGCAAACACAACCAGCCCGACACTGTTCAGCCCCGGATACTAGTTATCAAATGTGATTTTGGGAAATGTTTTGCGCGTGTCTGTTGTATTGACACCGAGCTTGGCGACAACGGCATCAGCGATTTCGAGGTAGCAGAGCGCTTGCGGCCCTTCAGGACTGGAGACGACGGGCGGCCTGCCACGGTCGCTGTTTTCACGGATCATGATATCCAGCGGGATCTCGCCGAGGAAGTCGACGCCGTATTTCTCCGCCGTCTCGCGCGCGCCTCCGTGGCTGAAGATTTCACTGCGTTCGCCGCAATGAGGACAGGCGAAATAGCTCATGTTCTCGGCAATGCCGAGCACCGGCACGTCGACCTTCCGGAACATGTTGAGCGCCTTTCGTGCATCGAGCAAAGCGATATCCTGCGGCGTCGAGACGATCACCGCGCCCGCGAGCGGCACCTTTTGCGCCATGGTGAGCTGTGCGTCTCCGGTGCCGGGCGGCAGATCGACAATGAGATAATCGAGCTCGCCCCATTCGACGTCGTTCAGCATCTGCTGAATAGCGCTCTGCACCATCGGCCCACGCCAGATCATCGGCGCATCTTCATCCACCAGAAAGCCCATCGACATCACCTTGACGCCGAAATTCTCCATCGGCGTCAGCTTCTTGCCGTCGGGGCTGCCTGGCTTGCCGGTAATGCCGAGCATGCGTGGCTGGGAGGGACCATAGATGTCGGCATCGAGGACGCCGACCCGTTTTCCCCTTGCCGCCAATGCCAGAGCAAGGTTGGTCGACGTCGTGGATTTGCCCACCCCGCCCTTGCCCGAGGCAACTGCGACGACATGATCGATGCCTGGAAGCTCAGGCTTGCCGCCCAGACCGGCGGGGCTGGTCCCCGGCTGACCGCCGGGTGTGCCATTGCCAGGACCTTGGGCGACACGGCGAGAAGCGCCGCGCTGCCCACCACCCGAAGCCCGTTCCGCGGTGAGCACGGCGGTTACCGAATTGACACCAGGAAGAGCCATCACTGCTTCTTCGCATGCCTTGCGCAGAGGTTCCTTGGCCTTGGCTTCCGCCTCGTTCGGCTCGATCTCAAGGGCGAAACCGACATTGCCGTCCTTCACGACTACCCCGGAAACCATACTGAGATCGACCACACTTCGACCCTGTACTGGATCATGGATTTTCCCAAGGGCTTCGAGCACCTTCTCTTTTGTCATCTCAGGCATGGTTGAAGACTTTCATTACTGCACGATATAGACGGGATCGGAAACTTAACGTTTGGGCCAACACACCCTGGCCAACCTGGCGTCGTTGATATAATAGACCCGGGGTCCGGGGCAAAGCCCTTGAGGCGACCCATCCGCAATAGAGAAAGGTAATCGATCGATGCCTTGGAATAATCAAGGTGGCGGCTGGCAGGGCGGTGGCGGCCATGGCCCCTGGGGCGGACGCCCAGGCGGCAATGGCGGCGGTGGCGGACAGCAACCACCTGATCTTGAAGAACTGCTCAGGCGCTCCCAGGAGAAGGTAAAGAAAATATTTCCCGGCGGCGGCGGGTCAGGCGGCGGTGGGTTCGGCCTCGGCGGCGGCGGCAGCAAGAAACCGCTGATCCTCATTCCTCTTGCCCTGCTCGGCCTTTGGGCTTTAAGCGGCTTCTACCGTGTCCAGCAGGATGAGCGCGGTGTGGTGCTTCGCTTTGGCGAACAGGTTGCGGTTACAGATCCGGGGCTACACTGGCATTGGCCCTCGCCGATTGAAACAGTGATCACGCCGAAGGTGACGCGTGTCAATCGGGTCGAGGTTGGATTTCGCTCTGCTGGCGGGGCGATCACCCGCAACGACAGCAGCCGCGAAATCGACAATGAAAGCTTGATGCTGACCGGCGACGAGAACATCGTCGACATCAATTTCGTGGTGCAGTGGGTCATCGACAAACCCGAAGACTATCTCTTCAAGGTCCGCGATCCGGATGTCACGGTGAAAGCCGTCGCGGAGAGTGTGATGCGTGAAATCATTGGTCAGACGCCCTTTGTCGAAGCCACTACACAGGGTCGTAAGCAGATCGAGGACGACGCGAAAGATCAGATCCAGGCAACCCTGAACACGTATCAGGCCGGTATCGTGGTGACGGAGGTTCAGGTGCAAAAGGTCGATCCGCCGGATCAGGTGATCGATGCGTTCCGCGATGTGCAGCGAGCCCAGGCCGACCGGGAGCGGGCGGTCAACGAGGCTGAGACCTATCAGAATGATATTCTGCCTCGTGCCCGTGGTGACGCTGTCAAAATGGAGCAAGAAGCAGAAGCCTACGCCCAGGAGGTGGTGGCGCGTTCCGAAGGTGACGCACAGCGCTTCATTGCGGTGTACACTGAGTATGCCAAAGCGCCGGATGTCACCTCGCGTCGCCTCTATCTGGAAACGATGGAGGACGTCTTGAGCAATATGAACAAGGTCCTGATCGACGGGTCAGCCAGCGGTGCGGGCGGCGTCGTGCCCTACTTGCCGCTACCGGAGCTGGAACGACGCGCCAATCAGCGGGGCGTCGGAGTGGGAGGCAACCAATGATCCGCATGAT
>JBPCVQ010000490.1:0-3059 GCA_051010395.1 Geminicoccaceae bacterium
GATCTTGCCTGCGTCCTTGGTGGCCTGGCGCTTGGCTCCAGCGCCGACCAACACTTCGCCGTCCTCGCGGAAAGCCACCATCGAGGGTGTCGTGCGGCCACCTTCGGTGTTCTCGACGATCTTCGGCTGCTTGCCTTCCATGACCGCGACACAAGAGTTCGTGGTTCCCAAATCGATGCCGATTGCCATTGCCATGCCCATCTCCTCTCAAGCAGCGCTAACGCACCGAAATTGCCGTCATCGGTTCAGGCTTGCCTTGATGCAGCGCAAACTGGAATGCTTACCCAGAGGCATTAGGAAAACGCTCAGGCGGCAAGCGCCACGCTGGTGCCGTTGATCAGAAGACCGCCCTCGTCGGCATCTACGTCGACCGTCGAACCGTCGGGAACGCCGCCTTCGAGGATCAGCCTAGCCAACGGATCCTGAAGATTCTTTTGAATTGCCCTCTTTAGCGGGCGGGCGCCATAGACCGGATCGTAACCAGCATCGCCTAACCAGCGTTTGGCTTCGTCGCTGATATTCAGTATCAGCTTCCGGTCCTCCAGCAGCGTCACCAGACGCATGAGCTGGATATCGACGATGCCTGTCATATCGCCACGACCTAAGCGGTTGAACAGAATGATCTCGTCCAGGCGGTTAAGGAATTCAGGACGAAAAGCCGCCTGGACCACGGTCATCACCTGATCGCGGGCATCGCTCGCCGGCTGGATTTCGTCGAGGGCAGCCAGGAACTCACTGCCCAGATTTGAAGTGAGCACGATCATCGTGTTGCGAAAGTCGACCGTGCGTCCGTGACTATCGGTCAAGCGGCCATCATCAAGCATCTGGAGAAGGATGTTGAACACATCCGGATGGGCCTTTTCAACCTCATCGAACAGGATCACGCGGTAAGGACGTCTGCGCACCGCCTCGGTCAGAGCACCGCCCTCCTCGTAACCGACATAGCCTGGAGGGGCGCCGATCAAACGGGCCACCGAGTGCTTTTCCATATATTCGGACATGTCGATCCTGAGCATCGCCTGTTCGTCTGCGAACAGGAAGGCGGCGAGCGTCTTGCAAAGCTCGGTCTTGCCGACACCGGTGGGACCGAGGAACAAGAAAGAGCCGAGCGGCCGGTTCGGGTCCTGAAGCCCGGCTCGTGCACGGCGCACGGCATTGGACACAGCGATGATCGCCTCGTCCTGGCCGATGACACGCTCATGCAGCTTGGTTTCCATCTCCAGGAGCTTTTCGCGCTCGCCTTCCAGCATCTTGTCGACCGGCACGCCGGTCCAGCGTGAGACCACGGCGGCGATGTCGCTGTCGGTAACCGCCTCCTGCACCATCTCTTGGGCGGAGTCTCCTTCGGCCTCGCTGAGCTTCTGCTCCAGCTCGGGAATGCGGCCATAGGCGATCTCGCCGGCCTTGGCCAGATCACCCTGGCGCTGTGCTACTTCCAGTTCGTGACGGGACTGGTCAAGCTGCTCCTTCAAGCCTTGCACATCGGCGAGCTTGCCTTTCTCCGCCTGCCATTTGGCGGTGAGCTCGGCCGATTGCTGCTCCAGCTCGGACAACTCCTTTTCCAACGCTTGAAGACGCTCCTGCGACGCCTTGTCGGTCTCCTTCTTCAGTGCCTCGCGCTCGATCTTGAGCTGAATGATACGCCGGTCCAGCTCATCGATCGCTTCGGGCTTGCTGTCGATCACCATGCGCTTTCTGGCTGCCGCCTCGTCGATCAGATCGATGGCCTTGTCCGGCAGGAAACGATCGGCGATGTAGCGGTTCGACAGAGCCGCAGCGCTGACGATTGCGCCGTCGGTGATGCGCACGCTGTGGTGCAGCTCGTATTTCTCCTTGAGGCCACGCAGGATTGAGATGGTGTCGGCGACATTCGGCTCGTCGACAAAGACCGGCTGGAACCGCCGGGCGAGTGCCGCGTCCTTTTCGATATGCTGCCGGTATTCATCGAGGGTGGTGGCGCCGACGCAATGCAACTCGCCGCGCGCCAGAGCGGGCTTCAGCATATTGGAGGCATCCATCGCCCCTTCCGCCTTGCCAGCGCCAACCAAGGTATGCAGCTCGTCGATGAACAGAATGATGTCGCCGCTTCCTTGCGTCACTTCCTGGAGGAGCGATTTCAAGCGCTCTTCAAATTCGCCGCGATATTTAGCACCCGCCACCAGAGCACCAAGATCGAGTGACAGCAGACGGCGATCTTTGAGGCTTTCCGGAACGTCGCCGTTGACAATCCGCTGGGCGAGACCTTCGGCGATCGCGGTCTTGCCGACGCCCGGCTCGCCGATCAACACCGGATTGTTCTTGGTGCGCCTCGAAAGCACCTGGATCACCCGGCGGATCTCTTCGTCCCGGCCGATCACCGGGTCGAGCTTGCCGTCGCGAGCGCTTTCGGTGAGATCACGGGTGTATTTCTTGAGCGCGTCATATCCCTCCTCGGCAGAGGCGGTATCAGCGGTACGACCTTTGCGTAGGGACTCGATCGCAGTATTAAGATTCTGCGGCGTCACGCCGGCCTGCTTAAGCGCATCGGCAGCACTCGTGCCCGCTGCCATCGCGAGCGCCAGCAGCAAGCGTTCGACGGTCACAAAGCTGTCGCCCGTCTTCTTGGAGATAGTTTCAGCTTGATCGAAGAGCTTGGCCGTCTCCGGTGCCAGATAAAGCTGGCCGGCACCACCGCCTTCAACCTTTGGAATTTTGGCAAGCACGGCCTCAGTCAGATCGAGCACCTGGCCAGGATTACCACCTGCCGTTCGGATCAAATTGCCGGCCAGGCCTTCAGAATCGTCGAGCAACACCTTCAGCATATGCTCAGGCGTGAAGCGCTGATGGCCCTCGCGTAGCGCCATCGCTTGCGCAGACTGCACAAACCCCCGCGCCCTCTCCGTATATCGCTCAAAATCCATCGTTGCACGCTCCTGAAAACCCGATGGTCGTTACTATCCCCCAACCACCACCCAAACCTCTTTGATCACGATCAACTTTTGCCCGAAGACGCACCCAATCACCGGCAAGGGACAAGCCATCTGTGACGAGCGTGGCGCTTAGGCTTCGCTCTGCTCGGC
>JBPCVQ010000491.1:0-17962 GCA_051010395.1 Geminicoccaceae bacterium
GCCGCACGAACCGTCGACGACCTCTGGAACGCCATCGCCGAGGCCATCGAACTCTTCACGCCGACTGAATGCGAAAACTACTTTGCTGCTGCTGGATATGACCGCGAATGATCGCAAAATGCTCTAGATTGCAATATCCGAGCATGTCCTGTCAGAAGATCTTGAACCGACACGGTTTGGCACCATCGATGAGCCGTAAGGGCAACTGCCTGGACAATGCACCGATGGAAAGCTTCTTCGGCTCGATGAAGAACGAACGCGTCCAGCGCCACAACACGTGACGGATTGCGTCCACTGTGGATGCCTCCATACAGCGCGCAATCGACCGTTCTGTGTACTCCAACGAATGACGCTGTCTCGTTCGCTTACTTACGGCACCCTCCGGGTCGGAATCGAGCTTACCAACCTGGCCTGGCATCATGGAGCAACGTCAAACCCCAGCCTGCATCAGGGCTGCATTGACTGATTGAGGGCTTCTTGGATGGATCTAAGGAAAAATCATGATGGTCGTCCCGTCCTCAACGAGAGACCAGATTTCATCCATCTCACTATTCGTTACTGCGATGCAGCCGTTAGTCCAGTCACTTAGAGGATGATTCATGTCGGTTGCTTGGCGACCGTTGGGCAGTCCATGAATCATGATAAGACTTCCAGGTGATAGACCTTTTCGAAATGCTGATGCCCGATCATCCTCACGCGGATAGGAAATGTGGATAGATCGATAAAATTGACTGTTAGCGTTGCGCCAATCGAGTGTGTAGACGCCCTCAGGTGTTCGGTTGTCGCCTTCACTCAACTTATGCCCCTTCGGTTGGGCACCAAGTGCGATGTCAAAACTATGTACAACTCGGCCTTGGCTCTTCAACTGGAGCAATCGATCACCTTTATAGATAACGACAAGGTCAACAACGCTGCGGTTGACAGGCGGCAACTGCGCTCTAGCAGACATGCCAAAGCCCAATGCGGCGATCAATAGGAACGTTGCAAGGCGTCCCCGACCTCGATGGGCAAATTTTAGTAGGGCAGCTATCATACGGTGATGGTCTTCTGTTTCGATTCGGAGCATTTTAAGTGTCGTTCGCATCTCGGCAAGTTAGCTCAATCCTCCAAAAAAAGGGTCTGTGATCGTGGTTAACGAAACCTCGCCCGCACCGTGCCGGGGCTCGACATTGGCAATGTGTCTTGTCGGCGTATGGTTTTCAAGCGGCTGCAACCTGGACACGCTGCTCGACAAGGATGGCGGACTGCGTGAAACCACGAGCTACAGGACCGCCTATGAAGATACGCTGTTGGACCTCGCACGACAGTACAAGCTTGGCTATGTCGAGATGGTCGCAGCAAATCCTGAAACCGATCCATGGGTGCCGGGTGAAGGTACCGACGTAGTCCTGCCAACCGTGCATTTGATGCCTGATTTGCAGGGAGAGAAGCCTGAAGGCATCGTGATCAATCTTGCTGATATGCGTCTCTATTATTTCGAAGAGGACAGCGTAGCACCTCGATCTTTTCCGATTGGCATCGGTCGAGAAGGTCTCAACACGCCTACTGGTGTGACGAAGATCGTACGAAAGCGGAAAGAACCGAGTTGGCGCCCGACGAAGCGAATGCGTGAAGAGGACCCAGAACTGCCTGAAATTGTTCCAGCAGGGCCGAATAACCCGTTGGGAACACGGGCAATGTATCTTGGCTGGCCCGAGTATCTCATCCACGGCACCAACAAGCCTTGGGGCGTTGGCCGCAGGGTGAGCAGCGGATGTGTACGGATGTATCCTGAGGACGTGGAAACGCTGTTCGGATTAATCAAGGTAGAGACGAAGGTGACCGTCATTGATCAACCGATCAAGTTGGGCTGGATCGGAGGTGAATTATTCATGGAAGCTCATCCAACCCAGGAACAGAGCGACCAATTAGAGGCGAAAGGACATTTCGAGCCAGAATTGGACAGCGAAATTGTCGAGCAAATTCTGACCATCATAGGAGAAAACCGTGACCGTCTCGATTGGGGGGGCATCCGAAAGGTTGCGATAGAGAGACGTGGCTATCCTATTCAGATCACCCGTTGAAGCGAAATACGGCTAGTAGCAATACGAGCTTCTGTAACTGGCCATGTGTCAATCTTCATTTTTTAGCTTTGCCCCTGTCGCCGAAATCTTGCTTCTGTCCAAGGTCAGCATGGAGCTGCCATATGGTGGGATTAGTGACGTTGCTCTGTATGACGTTGGCCCTTGAAGCCGGACCAGTTCGGTAGATAGGCTACCGACCTGGAGGGACGACATGAGTAAGGGTACGAGGCCAAAGCCGTACTCTTCGAGAATACATCGAGATCTTCTACATTTGCCAACGGCGCCACTTGAGCATTGGCTACCGAAAGCCAGTCCAAGGATGGATGGACATCAATATGGCAAAGGCTGCATAGATCAACATCGCCCCCGTCCGGGTTTAGGAAGCAATGTCACTTACAGCGATAGGATTAGAAACAGATAAGCAACGAACAACCCGGTCAGGCATTAGTGTCGTTTTCCGATCAGTTCCTAAATGATATCAAAAATTTCGAAGTCAGATCTCAAGCATCCTCGACGTATCCCGAGACACAATGGCACGCTTTTCTTCTAGAAGTATGCATGCTCGCAAAACCTACCTAGAAGAGTCTCGGCAGAATCATGTTATCGCTATTTACGCAATCCTTGCTGCGCGATGCGATTCGACTTCTCCGCTGCTTCCGCGGCGGCAGCAGCGGCCGATTCCGCGCGTTGGGCAGCGGCAGCAGCTCGATCAGCAGCCTCGGCCGCGCGATCAGCAGCGGCAGAGGCCTGAGCAATGCTATCGACACCGGCGGCCTGGGCATCATTAGCATCGTTTGACGAGCAAGCTGACGTCAATGCAGCCAAACCTATGATACAAGCGCCGACCTGAAAATGCCGTGCAAAACCAATCATGTAGACCTCATTTGGATGGTTAACAGGGGCAACAAACCGGGGATATTCTACGTCACACCGCTTTTCGATGACAGCCCAAATTCATCACACCTCACTGCAAGTTACATTTGTTGCCAAAGTGACACGCTGCCGGTGTATCCCGCCTGATTTCTTTGCAGAACGTGGCTTACCAAGCCCGTATCGGGCCACTATCCAGATGAATAAAATCAGATTCGGGATAATAACCGACACCGCCTTTGGAGATCCCAAGAGCAATGTCCCGAACGCCCGTCGTCGCAAAACCCGGCAGGCGAATATCGATGGCCTGCCCGCGCATATGGAAGCTGTTCGGAGCAACCTTGTTGCTTTTCGCTGCGAGCATGGCGTTGGTTGCAGGCGTCCGATAGCCGGAGATGACACTGATAGGCTGACTGAACTCGATACTGTTGGTCACTTGATGGAGAATGTTGAGCAGCGTCGGATCGATTGGTTTGATGCCGCCCGTCCTGAAATCCCTCAAATGATAGCTGATCTGAGCGAGACCTTCCGGAAGATAGGTGCCATCGCGCCAGTAAACGGCTGTCAGGGATTCGAAAGTATGGAGATTGTATAAACGAAGCTCCCGCGCCGCCATCGACGGATAGCTGAGCGCGGCTGCGGGTCTCGGCGCCAAGAGAGCAGCAGATCCCGCTGCTGCTGACAAACCGAGAAAACGCCGCCGGCTAACCCTCAATCCCGTCACACCCTCAATCCGCACACCTTCTCCTCGACTGGCCACAGAGTTATCACTCACCGAGCGCGTCTTCTACGAGCTTGGCGTTCAGGAATCCAGCACCAATCAAAACCAGCCCCCTCGACCTCTCGATCTTAAAACCTATCCAAGTCCACACAACCTACTGAAGATAGGCGTTATTCGCCTTGTTGATTATCGCGCACAGCATCAGCTAAACGCAATTGTTCATTCCAATTATAATTGTGTGAAAACTTGGTTGCAAGATACCTGCGAGTTGATCGAGCGAATCCATCGCCATCGACAACACGGGGAAGAATGGCCAGCACCTCAGTTCAAACCTAATTCTGCTCAGCCTTCCTGATACTGTGACCATACCTCGCACCCTGCCATTCGACTGCATTCAAAAAGATTGAAAGGCAGGAAACAAAACCGAAAAGCTGAATGCATCTCCAAGTGCAGTGGTATCAACGGACCGGATGCGCGCCGCGGACAGGCTGCACCCGGCTCGCTTGTGGGCCCATCGGCCCTTCTTCCGCAGCAAGCGTGTAAAGGACTTCATTGCCAACCTCGAGCGCTCCGAAAGCCTTTCCGTCGACGACATCGCTGTGGAAATAGACATTCAATTGTACCGGCGTTTCAATGAACCCATAAGCTTGGTCCGGATAGAGCTTGATGATACGTGCGTAGGTGGGGCCGTCGTGAGCTTTTACATCATGTCGGCTGATCCGGAGGTGCTCTTCCAGCTGTCGCTCGGCAATCTCGAAGGCAACGCCGATGACCTGATAGTCATCGCCTTTCGACAAGTGACGCCGCTGTTCCCGTTTCACGACGATGTCCTTCCCCGGTAGCCCCAGCTTTATGGAGATCGCCAAAGGGCTGCCATGCGGCTGTTTATGAACCGCCTCAAGTACGACACGGCAGGTAATGATGGCGTCCGTTATCCGCTCCAAACGCGCGACACGGCTCTGCACCCGAGCCTCCATCGCCTCGGAACGATCCATATTGTGAAAGCTGATCTCAAGCGGCACCTGCATCAAACGGCTCCTTCTCGATAGAGATTTCACCAGACACGCGGATCACATGATCCGCTCCATCCCGCGACAGGAAACGCCCACAGATGAAAATCGCTCTGATTTTCATCCGAAGATTGAATCAGCATTCGCCATGCAAATCAATAGCTCTTTACTGCCGATTATATCCTGTACGCCGAACTTGGGTAATTCTGCAATCGACTGCGTCTACACAGTTCAGGTCTGACGAGCGACCCGCGTCTCGAGTTCGCCGATCAACCCGTCGACCCCGATACGTTCGACAACACTGCCGAACTCCGAACGCTGCGTGATCAACAGACTGATTCCCTCCACCACGAGATCGATGATGAAAAAATGACCATCCCGAGACCTGATGCGCCAGTCCACTTCGAGTGACGCTCCCGATGGCGGCTTGATCAGGGAACGAACCACAACATCATTCTTACCCACCTTTTTTGTCGCCACAATCGTAAAACGATCATGGACAGCGCCGAGGCCTGTGCCAGCATAGCGTCGAAGGCGGGACGTAAAGCTCTGAAGCAGGTAGCGCCGAAACACGTCAGCGAACACTTTCCGCTGCTGGACGGTCGCTTGACGCCAGTAACGGCCGAGGGTCATACGCGCGAGAAGGTTGAGGTTCGTCTCTCTCTCGATCACGGCCATCATGCGACGCTCTTGGCTGGAGTCGCCGCTATCGGCATCGATGGCTTCGAGAATTTGCTTGACCAGACGGGTCACCAACGCCTTCGCATCCTGCTCCGGCGTCGTTGCCGCATAGCCGGCATGACTGCTACCGAGTGCCGAAAAAAGGGCCACCGCTCCTTGAAGCAGCCGACGACGCGTCATCGCGCTGATCGAAAGTTCCATACCCCGCTCCACCTCGTCAACACCCAAGCAAGCGCGCCCCAGACACCTTGCTTCTCGATTGCTCGAAAGCCTAACCGAAGCTGGTAAAGAAAGGCTTAGCGATGACCGCAAGGCAAACGGGTAAGAAAATCCCCTGCGCCGCACTGAAGCCGTCCCCTTTTCACGGCCATCGCCCCCCTCTGCCTGTTCACGCCCCGATGAAGGCCCAGTCGAACGCTGGCCTTCTCTTTCGATATGCGGTGACGTCAGCTGTTGGGCAATTTGAGGAGAGGAATCATGCGACGCTCCAAGGGCTTGCAAGAACAAGCACCGGGCCCCCTACGTGACGGCGTCGATTTCCTCTCTGCTCAGCAACCCCGGAACCAGAATAACGGGAAGGCGCATCTGGCCGCTCATCTGACCAATCAGATAATTGACCAGAGGGCCAGGGTCTTCGTGACCGGCAGCCGTGCCGAGCACCAGAACCGAGATTGCCGGATCTTCGTCGATCAGGGCCATCAGCTCTTCCCGTCTTGGTCCCTTGCGCACATGGAGGACCGGCATCTTGCCGACGATCGAATGCACTCGTTCGGCCATAGCTTGCAGTGTCTGCTCGGCCTCCTCCCGCGCTTCATCCTCCATAACACGCTCGACGCCGAGCCAATGCTGGAATTCCGGCGGCTCGATCACATAAAGCATCGCCACACGCCCACCGGTGCGGTAAGCACGTTTGCAGGCAAAATAGAGCGCCGTTTCCATCTCGTCGGTCTGATCGACCACCACCAGGAAAATCCGTTCACCACGATGGACTTCGGTCGCTGCATCGCCATTTTTCGACGTTGTCGATGTGTTGTCTTCGATCATGGTTCAAGCCCTCCGGAAGACGACGCCGGCTAGCCAGCCGGCGGCCACGGCGATGACGATCGCCACAATACCATAGAGCGCTGAACGTTGATTAGCGAAGTCAAAGACGTCAGCCTCCAGCCCTACTTTGCTGATCTGAAGACTGCTCTGCTGCGCGCCGGTCACCTGACCGTCCATGAGCTTCAAGACTTCGATCTGATAGTGGCCAGGCGGGACGTTGGCTGGAAAACTGAAGGTTGCTCGAAACAGCTTGGAACCAGGAAATGTAACTTTTATTGGAGTTTTTGTGTATAGATCAGCCTTTTGCTTATTGCGGACGAGTGCTGCGGCAAAGGCAGCTCGTTCGTCAGCATCATAATCGTCCTGGTTACTCATCTCGAGTGCTAGATAGTCCACACCGAGGCCAAACTGCTTTCGAACCCGGCTCGAGACGATCTCCTCAAGCGGCCGGGTGGAGGCTATGGCAAAGAAGCTCGGAACATCTTCGAAAGCAACCCGGTCACGATTGACCCAGATACCTGCGATGCGGGATTTCCGCCTGACCATCTGGCTTTGCCGCGGCCCTTGCATCGTAATGACGATATCGCCGTCAGTCTCTTCGATGGCACCAAAAACGACGACGTCGCCGCCGACAAAGGCGGTCGTGATGGCGATCAGTCGATCCGAGACGTCGGCGGCAAGACCGTTGGCACGTGCTAGATCGGCGAAAACGAGGGTCCGCGCAACCAAGGCCAACGTTATGAAGAGAAGGATGCGACGGCGGCTCATGCTCAATGTCCTGACGCACCGAGAGAAAAGAGATCGTCGGGCGTGGCAATCACGTCGTAGCCAAGCTTCGCGCAGACGACCAGCACGATGAGCGCCAGAAGAATCCTGATCTGCTCGCCGCGCAGTTTCGATCCCACGCTCGTTCCAATCTGCGCGCCGATCACGCCGCCGACGATCAGCGAAAGGGCCAGAACAATATCGACGGTCTGATTGTTGACCGAGTGCAGGAAAGTGGTTACGGCCGTCACGAATGCGATCTGGAAGAGTGAGGTACCGACCACGACCTGGGTCGGCATGCCGATAACGTAGATCATCGCCGGGACCATCAAGAAGCCGCCGCCCACCCCCATGATCGCCGCCAGGATGCCAACCAGCACGCCCAGGACCAACGGGGTCAGTGCGCTTATATAGAGGCGCGACCGCTGGAAACGCATCTTGAATGGCAACCCGTGCAGCCAGTGATGACGATGGAGCTTGCCACGGCTGCCTTTGTGCTGGACCTGAAACCAGGCGCGGACCGACTCGATCAACATCAGGCTGCCAACGGTGCCGAGAAAAATCAGGTAGGAGAGCGAGATCACCAGGTCGATCTGGCCTAGTTCCCGGAGCTCGCGGAATATCCAGACGCCGAAAGCCGAGCCGATGGCACCGCCGATCACCAGCACGATGCCCATCTTGATGTCGACATTGTTACGGCGCATGTGCGCCATGACGCCGGAGCTGGACGATGCGAGGATCTGGCTGGCCTCGGAGCCGACCGCGACCGCTGGCGGAATGCCGATGAAGATAAGGAGCGGCGTCATCAGGAATCCACCGCCGACGCCAAAAATTCCCGACAGAAAACCGACACCGCCACCCATGCCCAGCAACAGGAACAGATTGACCGAAACCTCGGCGATTGGCAGATAGATGTCCATCGGGTGCTCGAATTAGGGCAGCAACTGGCGAGCCGAAATAGCGCGGCCAACATCGCCGCCCGCTCGAACGACGTCAAGGGATGCTCTCGCGAAAAGCGAGATTCGGGGCGGCCCTGAACGAAAACCTTTTCGCGCTCGGGCAAACGTCATCCAAATCGATGAACAGCGCCTCTAGCTCTCGCCGTTTTGGCTATGATCGAAGGCCTCATCCACAGGCAGCTGAAGCGCATTGGCGAGATGGTTGGTGCGGCCGGCGAGCGATACGATGCGCAGGAGTTCAGCGTACATGCCATCGGTCATGCCTTTCGCCCTCGCGGCGGCGGTATGCGAGTGGACGCAATAGCTGCAGGCATTGGCGATCGACACCGCCATGTAGATCATTTCCTTGGTCAGTGGGTCCATCTCGCTCGGCGTCGCCATCACGGCCTTGACCTCGGCCCAGACCTCCTCGAGGAGCGGCGGATCGAAGGCCAGATGAGGCCAGAGATTGTTGATGAAGTCATTGCCGCGGGTTTGCCTGATGTCGTCGAAGACAGCCTTGACCCTGGGATCGGCCTCCGGATCGATCGGCGGTGTGATGGTGGACATGTCTCTTTATCTCCCTTGCTTGATCGCCATCAGCGATTGACCGGGAACGTAGCGGCAAGCCGAGGCAATCATGCGGTCCGATATCTTCGGAACCGTGGTCATCAACGATCTCTTGTTAGGGGCGATCCTTGATGACCACCAGAAAAAGGGAGCCTCGATAGCCGAAAAATTACGGGCCAGGCTGGATTTTTTTGAATCCTGTCAGCGCGCCGTTTGAACCTTCAGCCGGTCATGCTATGAGCTAATTGCACGATAGCGACGTCTGACAAAAAATACTGTGAATCGGAGGCTCCGAGCTGCCCAACAGAAAACCCATAGCCACGTCCTTACCGATCGGCGACGAGGTCAAAACGACAACCTGCTATATGTGTGCTTGTCGTTGCGGCATCAAAGTTCATCTCCAGAACGGCGATATTCGTTACATTGAAGGGAATCGGGATCATCCCGTGAACCGAGGCGTTCTCTGCGCCAAGGGTTCGGCCGGGATCATGCAGCATCATGCGCCGGCAAAACTCACCAAGCCTCTGAAACGGGTCGGCGAACGCGGTTCTGCCACCTTTCAGGAAATCGAGTGGGACGAAGCGCTGGAAACGGCAACGTCGTGGCTCGGCAAAATCAGAAACGACGATCCTCGAAAACTAGCTTTCTTCACGGGCCGTGATCAGAGCCAAGCGCTCACGGGTTGGTGGGCCTCGCAGTTCGGTACGCCCAATTATGCTGCCCATGGCGGCTTCTGTTCGGTCAACATGGCGGCCGGTGGGATCTACACGATCGGCGGCTCCTTTTGGGAGTTCGGCGAGCCGGATTGGGACCGTTGCCGATATTTCATGATGTTCGGCTGTGCCGAGGATCATGACAGCAATCCGCTGAAACTCGGCCTGTCCAAGCTTAAGGGCAATGGCGCCAAGTTCGTCTCGGTCAATCCGGTGCGCACCGGCTATTCGGCAATCGCGGATGAGTGGCTGGGCATTCGCCCAGGCACGGACGGACTTCTGATCTTCTCGATCATCCATGAGCTGCTGAGAGCTGGCAAGGTCGATATCGACTATCTGATCCGCTACACCAATGCCGGTTGGCTGGTCATTCTTGACGAGGGGCCCGCTAACGGTCTGTTCGTTCGCACCGAAGACGATAAGCCGATCGTCTGGGACCGTGAGAAGGACCAACCGCGTCCGTTCGACGATCCGGACGCCAAGCCCGCGCTCAAAGACGTCGTGACCCTGGCGAGTGGCCGGAAGGCTGCGCCGGTCTTCCACCTTCTGGCCGAACGTTATCTGGACGAGGAACACAGCCCGGACCGGGTTGCAGACGAGACCGGTGTTCCGGCCGCAACGATAAGGCGACTAGCCGCCGAGCTGGCTACGGTTGCATTCGAGCAGGAAGTGGTGATCGATCAGCCCTGGACCGATGCTTACGGCCGACGCCACGAGAAGATGATCGGCCGTCCGGTCGGTATCCACGCCATGCGCGGTATCTCCGCCCACGCCAATGGATTCCATACCTGCCGCGCCCTGCACCTCCTGCAAACCCTCCTGGGCAGCATCGATTGCCCGGGTGGATTTCGGTATAAGGCCCCTTTTCCAAAGCCGATCCCGCCTGCGCCCAAGCCTGCGGGCAAGGCAGACCAGGTGGCGCCAGGCAAGCCGATGGCCGGCCCACCGCTCGGCTTTCCCTCCGATCCCGAAGATCTTCTGGTCGACGAGGACGGCACCCCTCGTCGCATCGACAAAGCGTTCTCCTGGGAAGCACCGATTGCAGCACACGGTATGATGCACATGGTGATCACCAACGCCTATAGAGGTGATCCCTACCCGATCGATACGCTTTTCATGTACATGGCGAACATGGCCTGGAACTCGGCCATGAATACCAGCGACACCATCACCATGCTGACCGAAAAGGATGAGGCGACCGGCGAACATAAGATCCCGCACATCATCTATTCGGATGCGTATTTTTCGGAGATGGTCGCCTATGCCGATCTGATACTGCCCGACACCACCTATCTTGAGCGCTGGGACTGTATCTCTGTCCTGGACAGGCCGATCAGTTCGGCGGAAGGTCCAGCAGACTCGATCCGCCAGCCAGTCCTCACGCCGGACCGGGACGTACGGCCCTTTCAGGATGTGCTGCTCGACCTCGGTGCTCGCCTCGGTCTGCCTGGCATGACGGCTAAAGATGGCAGCCCACGCTATCCCGGCGGCTATTCGGACTACATCGTCAATCATGAACGCAAGCCCGGTGTCGGCAGCCTGATGGGCTTTCGCGGCCAGGGCGGCGACAAGAAAGGCGTGGGTGAGCCGAACCCCGATCAGCTCGAGCGCTACATCGAGAACGGTTGTTTTTGGCAGGACGAGATTCCGGAAGAAGCTGCCTTTTTCAAGCATGCCAATCAAGCTTACCTCGATTACGCGACTGACATGGGCTTCATCGATAAGCCTGAGCCGATCATCATCCAGCTCTATAGCGAAGTTCTTCAAAAGTTCAGACTGGCCGCTGATGGCCACAGCATGCCGCAGCCGCCGGAGATCCATCGTGAACGTGTCGGCACGTTCTTCGACCCACTGCCGTTCTGGTATCAGCCATTTGAAGATCTGGCTAATGATGACGCCGAATTTCCGATGCACGCGATCACACAACGGCCGATGGCGATGTATCATAGCTGGGGCTCGATGAATGCCTGGCTGCGCCAGATCCACGGCAGCAACCGTCTCTATATGAGCCACCGTCGAGGCGCGGCACTCAAGATCGAAGACGACGGCTGGGTATGGATCACGTCCCGTCACGGCAGGGTCAAGGCGCAGGTGCGCCTCATGGACGGCGTCAATGACGATACGGTCTGGACCTGGAATGCGATCGGCAAACGCCGGGGAACCTGGAACCTGTCGAAAGACGCACCCGAGTCGCAAAAAGGCTTTCTGCTCAACCATCTGATCGACGACCTTCTGCCGGAGCGGGGCAGTGGCTACCGCTATGCTGCGGCCGATCCGGTCACAGGTCAGGCTGCGTGGTACGACCTCCGGGTCCGGGTAGAGCGAGCCGACTCCAAGGAAGATGCCGTTTCCCTGCCGCAATTTGACAGCCTTTCACCGCCGCAGGGTCAGCGCGACATCGTGGAAAATCTTCGCTACGGCGCCAAGAAGAGTAAGATATGACCAGCCTGCCGAAAGAGCCGCCGGCCAAACGCCTGGGCCTCGTGATCGATCTCGACATCTGCGTTGGCTGCCATGCCTGCGTCGTCAATTGCAAGGAGTGGAATACCGGAGGTTATCCGGCCCCGCTTAGTGATCAGGAACCCTACGGTGTGTCGGCGCGCGGCGCCTGGCTCAATCGTGTCCACTCCTATGAAGTCGAAGATGGTGAAAATGGCCGAACCGTCCATTTTCCCAAATCATGCCTGCATTGCGAAAATGCGCATTGTGTAACCGTCTGCCCGACCGGCGCTTCTTACAAGCGGGAAGAAGACGGGATCGTTCTGGTGGACGAAGACAAATGCATCGGCTGCGGGCTTTGCGCCTGGGCCTGCCCTTATGGCGCTCGCGAACTCGATGGGTCGGAGGGCGTCATGAAGAAATGTACGCTCTGCATCGATCGCATTTACAACGACACACTCTCGCCCCTTGAGCAGGAGCCGGCCTGCGTCGCGACCTGCCCGGCGCGCGCGCGCCACTTCGGTTACTTCGCCAATCCGCATTCCGCCATTTCGCAACTTGTCGAAAGCCGGGAAGGTTACGATCTGATGCCCGAGATGGGCTATCGGCCGACCAACAAATATCTTCCCCCCCGATCGGCAAAGATGGTCGACGACAAGATCGGCGCACCACCCGAGCTGACGCCCAAAGCCGAAGGTGGCTTTTTGGGATGGTTGGACCGTGTGCTCTCGGATATGTCCGAAAGGCCGTCATGAAACCCGCACCATCGATCATCGGTTTCACTACCGCCTCCGGCCTTGGCTATGGCATGTTGTTCGTGCTGGCAGCCGGCGCCCTTTTTGGCCTGATCCCTTCCGATCGCTGGCTCGGCATCACCGGCCTCCTTCTGGCGCTCAGCTCGATTACAGCCGGCCTTTTCGCCTCGACCCTTCATCTCGGCCATCCCGAGAGAGCCTGGCGGGCGATCTCCCAATGGCGGAGTTCGTGGCTTTCGCGCGAAGGGCTGCTGGCCATCCTTACTTATGTGCCAGCAGTTGTTTTTGCCTATGGCTGGATCATAGATGAGACGGCTTCGGGCCTCTACGGAGTGATGGCGATCATCGCCGCCGTCGGCGCCGCAGCAACGGTGTATTGCACCGGCATGATCTACGCCTCCTTGCCGCCAATTAAAGCTTGGCATCAGCCACTGACAGCACCGATCTACATGGCTCTTGCCTTCATGACCGGCCTCCTCGCTGTTCACCTTCTTCTGATCCTGTTCGGCGTACCGCATCTTCTTGTCGGGCTGATCACGATGCTTGCCATCGGCTGTGCGTTCATCTTAAAGACCATGTACTGGCGACAAACGTCTGATGATCGGGTCGAAGGGCCGACGGTAGAGAGCGCCACCGGCCTCAAAACATCCGGTCTGGTGCGTATGCTCGACCCTCCGCATACGCAGACCAATTATCTCATGGACGAGATGGGTTTCCAGATCGGGCGCAAGCATGCGCGCATGCTGAGGCTGCTCACCTATTTTTTTGGCATGGCGGTGCCGTTGCTTTTGACGCTTGTCACTCTGACAAGAGACAATTGGCTGACAGCTATCTTAGCCCTTTTCGCCCTCGCATCGGGAATGGTCGGTATTCTGCTCGAACGCTGGCTGTTTTTCGCAGAAGCGAAACACAGCGTCATGCTCTATTATAGTGGTCGCCAAGATGTCGTGGGGCAAAAGGCTGTATCTCGGGCAAAGTCGAAAAGCGACGCTGCAACTGCATCGATAGTCAAGCCACAACGCCGGAGAACAGCACCCACCCGAAGGCGAGCCAACATCAGGGCCAACGGCTCAGAGAGTGATGTGGATCAGCCGGCAAGTATTTGATGCCTAGCAGGATTCGTCACCGTCGATAGAACAGAAGTTCGAGTATGTTTCGCACATAATCGTTTTGTGCACATTGGATCGGGCCCGCTCCACCCAAAGCGGCAGTGGCACCTCTCAAATTGAGAAATGAAGGCTGTTATCGAAACGCTCGTTGGGAACGATTACATCCCCCGCTAAGGGGGAGCAATCATTTTCTCAGGCAGCCGGTCGCTGTATCTGCTCGGGTGCTTCCGCCAGGGAAATAGGCTTCCCGAACTCTGCGACCTCGCCACTCTGCTCGCGGCAATAGAGGCTGTGAAGTGTTGCGAGCACGGCGGGTGCTTCCACGCCGGAGACACGATAATAGATCGTCTGAGAAGATCGCCGAGTACGTACCAAACCGTCGCGGCGCAAACGCGCCAGGTGCTGGGAGAGAGCTGACTGGCTGAGGCCAATCTTTTCGACGAGATCACCCACCGATCGTTCACCTTCAAGCAAGGTGCACAGAATCAACAGGCGGTGTTCATTGCCCAGAGTCTTCAAGAGACCTGATGCCTCTCTTGCCAGAGGCTTTAACTCTCGCGAGTCCATTCCGTATCCCCAGATCGTCGAGCACCCCTAAGTGGGATATTCCTGATCGCGCACTTCTTACCGATAGTGAAGTGAACAGACCAGCTGGGAAAAGACATAGTCCGGTAGTCGCAGCCTTTCCAGTGTGGAACCAGGAACGAGGACACGCCACCAGTGGACTGTTGCTCGAAAGCTACGGTGAGATGGAATGCCTGAACAGGCCGGCTACTCAGGATTGATCGATACCGAAGGCCCAGACGAGATTACGGCCGGTGTCCAGAAACTTTGCGGGGTCATAGGCTTCACCGTCCAGGCGGACCTCGTAATGAAGATGGCGCCCCGTACTGCGTCCAGTACTGCCAATGACGCCGATGACGTCCCTGAACGAAACATCCTGCCCAATCTCAACCGTAACTTCTTTCATATGGCCAAAGCGAGTGGTGACGCCCATGCCGTGATCGATCTCGACGGTGTTGCCGTAAGGCCCCAGCGGTCCGGCATGGATGACACGGCCAGGCGCCGTCGCTCTGATCTTGGAATTGGGTGCCGCGCCGAAATCGAGACCACCATGGAACGCAAGTTCTCCGGTGATTGGATCGCTCCGTTTGCCGAACGAACTGGTGAGGCTGTAGTGATCAATCGGCGCGCCGAGCGGCAATGTACGTGCCAGTGTCTGCAGGGCAACCAACCGCTGAATGCCAGTTGTGACCTCGTCAGTTGCCGAGGCAGCACCGGCATCAGCACCAGCAAGCTGGAACGGACCGCCCTGACCGAGTTCAGTCTCACCAGCGCGCGCAATCAGAAGATTGAGATCCATCCCCGTCTGCGAGAACAACCCCTCAAGGGCTTCGGCACGGCCGAGCGCCCAATCTTTCAGCCAGACCTCAGCACCCCCATTCTGCCTTTCCTGAAGTTCGCTCTCAAGCTTGGTCAGCCGCCAACGCAACCCCATCTCAACCCGTTCGCCAGCATCACGCTGTTGACTGATCTCGGCAAGCTGAGACTCGGCAGCATCCAGCCGCTGCTTAAGAGCCAGCTTCTCCGAAACAGCACTGGTGAGAAGGCTCTCAGTCTCACTGATCGATGCTTCAAATGACGAGATCAACTGGTTGGCCGCTCCGCGCTGCACCTCAATCTGATTCAACTGCTGCTCTTGGCGCTCAAGCTGCTCTATTAACGTGTGGCGTAGTGTACGCATGGCGTGGATCGTGCCACGCTGCTGATCGCCAGCGTTCTCAAAATTTTTGATCTCATCAAGAAAAGCCACCTGGGATTGCTTGGCGTCGGCAAGCATCCGCGTATAGGTCATTTCAAAATGCTTGATATCGTCGACGGTCTGAGTCCAGAGACCATGGGCTTTGATATAAGCAACATTGGTCACCGTACCCCAAGCAGATACGACGAAGAGTGCCGCAGCCGAGGCCAGCGTCCATCGATAGGACCAGCACCAACGGCCCGGACCGGATTTCAAAGTGCGATCATGCATCTGACGCAAAAGCGCCACAACAGCCTTCATTCTCTACCCCACCTATGTCCCGTTCCAGACGAACTCTCATTCTCTGGCACAGGCGCGGCGCTCAATAACTCCCGGGCATTTGGTAGCCTCTGATGGAGCCAAATTTACGGCGCGGATTATGTGAAGGAAGGCGTCTGCGGGCAAGGTGCATTTCCCATCTCTGCGCAAAAAAAGACCATTCTTCGTACAATTCTATGGTTTTACCCGGCGGTTTCGATTCTCCTGAAGGCCCTCACCTCTCGAAACAACTACCAACAGTTGATGGCCGTCACGACACTGACTACGTAGCAACTGCAATTCACTGCCGTATAGGCCAAGTTCGGCGCCACCTCGAATCTAGGAATCTTGAACCTATGCCGCACGACCGCTAAATAGCGGCTCCAAGAGGGCGCATAATTGATTCGGGAGGTATCATTCATGACAGGCCAGAGGTTTATTTTTCAGCTCGGCACCAATAATTGGCAGCGCGGTGGTGAGTTTGCCCCTGGCTCCGGCATTTTGCACGAATCGCATCATCACGCCTTCAACAGCCTGCCGGGCACGAAGAGCTACTCGATCTATCCATCAAGAACGCAACGATTCGAACAGGAGGATGTTCGGGTCTTTGCGCTGGACCACGACATCCCGATTTGCGAATCGATCTCGCCAGTCAGCAGCTATCGCTGGCACGGTATGAGCGATGATGACATCACAGCCTATCGCCTGCGGCTCACCTCGGAGGTCTCCGGCTGGATAGACGAGATCGAGGAGCGCACCGGGGAGCAGTTTAAACTCGCGATTGCACACCACACATTTCTCAATCCCGTCGTGATGCGCGATGTCATAAGAGCACGAATGGCAAAGGGGCATCCGCGCATGCCGTTGCTCTGCTTTGCACATGGCACCGCTCTCAAGATGTACGCCAATGAACGCCGTGGCGATCGGGTAGACGAGTTTCCACGGCGGTTCCTGCCGATGATCGAGCGTGAACGCATCTTCCATCATGGCGATGCAGCCGGTTCGGTCGATCTTGCAGCCGCGATCTCCACCCAGCAGGTCGAAGCGCTGATTGACATATTTCCATCTTTCCCACGCGAGCGTGTCGTCCTCTCGCCGAACGGCTACAATCAGACGATTTTTCGCCCACAGAGAGGACCGGGCGAAACAATGGCCGATCGCCTGAAGGTCCTGCGAAACTTCGAGACACGTCCTTTCGAAGGCAGTCCTCATCCGGTCCGCCGGGTCGAGGGAGATTTCAATGGCATCGTGGTTTTTTGCGGTAAGTTTGCCGATTGGAAACGCCTCGATGCCCTCCTAAGGGCGGCATCGATCTATGAGAAGGCATCGCCTCGAACTGCGACGCTGATCGTCGGATCCGGCCCCCATGAGGAACAGATGCGTATGCAAACCTTGGCCATCGACCAGCTCGGCCTGGAGCACACATTTTTCTTGGGACCCCGTGGCCAGGATGAACTTGCAACGCTGTTCTGCGCTTCAGATGTCGGCTGTTTTCCGTCCAGGAACGAGCCGTTCGGCCTAGTTTTTATCGAATGCATGGCCTGTGGCACACCGGTAATCGGCGTCAACTCCGGTGGTCCGCGTGACTTCGTGACATCGAAGGTTGGCCACCTAATTCCTGAAACAGACGATGGCGAAGCCTTGGCCGCTCACTTGGCCGAGACGATTCAAACGGCCATCAAAGAAAACTGGAAGACAGAGAAAGGGCCGACGGCAGCGATCCAAGCCCGACAAAATTTCAGCGTGCTTGCCCAGGTGGAAGCCCTACTTGCCGCCGTCGATCAGCTTCAATCTTAAAGCGTGGCGAGCACCCCTCCATCGACATAGAGAGTCTGGCCGTTCACAAAACTGGAGGCGTCGGATGCCAGGAAAATGCAGGCACCGCGCAACTCCTCGACTTTGCCCCAACGTCCTGATGGTGTTCTTTTCTTCAACCATGCATCGAATTCCGCATCATCGATCAGAGCTTTGTTCAGCGGCGTCTCGAAATAGCCAGGGCCGATTGCATTCACCTGCAGGCCGTGACGTGCCCAATCCGTGCACATGCCTTTGGTGAGATTCTTCACCGCACCTTTCGACGCTGTATAGGGAGCGATCGAATAGCGCGCCGCCTCACTTTGCAAGCTAGCGATATTGATGATTTTGCCCTTTCCTCGCGGGATCATCATACGCGCCACTGCCTGGCTGACAATGAACATACCATCAACATTGGTGCGCATCAGCTC
>JBPCVQ010000492.1:0-4136 GCA_051010395.1 Geminicoccaceae bacterium
AGCCAAATCGGCTATTGATTCCATGATGGATTCAGTTCCCGATCACGCACTGGCGATCGAGCGTCTGTGCGACGCAGTTTTGAATCTAGCACGCATTCAGCGGGAGTCGGGCGATGGCTGATTTCCCGGCCCTACCGCTCTGGACAGACGCCTATCTGGCGGACACGCTGGATCTGACCACCGAACAACACGGCGCCTATCTTCTGCTGCTGATGATCGCTTGGCGGCAGCCCAGCTGTTCGTTGCCAGATGATGAGCCTTGGCTCAAGCGCGCGATGCGCTCGATGGCGGACATGCATGGCAACAAATATCGCGTTCTGATTCCGCCTCTCTTGGATAGGTTTTTTGAACTATCTGATGGAAAATGGAGCCAGAAAAGGCTGAGAAAAGAGCGAGACTTCTTGGAGAAACGCCGGAGAAAACAAAAAGAAAATGCGGAGAAAAGATGGTCCAAATCCAATTCTAACAATAAGTTAGATGATGCCACCGCATATCCCACCGCATATGCCCCCACACCCACACCCACACCTACTATAGAGTCTGAGTCTGTTACTGATTCAGAGTCTATTAGAGGATTCACTGAATCTGAACCCAACAGTGGTCAGTTGGCACTGACCGGTGATTGGTTCGATCGGTTCTGGGATTGCTGGACGATACCAGGCACCAAGCGCGGCAAGGGCACGGCGAAAACCAAATTCACCGCTATCGTCCGGCGCGGTAAAATTTCACCAGAGCAGCTCTGCCAAGCTGTCACCGCCTACATGGCCTGGTGCCTGCAAAGCGAGCTTCCCCCATCGAAGATCAAGCACCCGGCGACCTGGCTCAATGCCGGGGCCTGGGATGATGATCTGGTGCTAGACCCACCACCGGGCAAACCCCAAACCGAAGGAGTGATCGGAATTGGCAGAAGATACCTACAACGCCGAGCAGCGGCGCGTGATCGCGGAGATTACCCGCCTTTGGATATCGACGCAGAAAAGTCGAGATCAGCTGGAAAACCAGGAGATCCTGGCGTCGCAGTTCTTCCTGATGGCCGAGAAGTACCCCTTCACGGCTCTACGGCAAACGGTGGACAGATGGATCTCGGAGAGCCGTTGGTTCCCGTCTGCGGTGAAGGACTTCGAGGACGAACTGAGAGCGGCCCAAGACCGTGTGACGCCGCAGTTGCAGAACCACAACGACTCCTGGGCCAAGATCCGTTCCGGGTCGCCGAGGGAGTGGAGCTCGCAATTGGTCGAGTTGTACGAGGATCAACACCGGGGTTTGAGCCTGAAAGCTCGGATGATCCTGCAATCGCAGGCGATGGACATGGCCTTCAAGAACGGCGCCGGTAGCTTTGGCGTCCACCCCCACCCCACCTGGTCGGCGCAGAAGTGCCTGCAGCTGACCCGGTACGCATGAAAGGGACGATGATGGATAATCTCAGCAAGCTGAAGGCCGTCATAGGCGACATCAAAGGCGCCCATGAGGACGATCTTGCCGTTGTTGGTTTGGAAGCTGCAATCGACGAGGCCTGTGGTGTCGATCTAGACGACCGCAAGAAAACCTACCGTGAGCGCCTTCGACAGCTTTCTGAGCAACGACGCATGGTTACCAATTGAAAACGGGCGACCGAAGCCGCCCGTAACCTCCAACCGCACGAAGGAGACCCACACCATGACACCGACGATCCGAGAAATCCAGGAGCGAACCTCCAAACTCTGCGGCGTTCCCATCCACACCATGCTGAGCTACGACCGTACCAGGCCGGTATGCAGGGCGCGTCAGATCGCGATGTACACCGCCCGAGTGACCACCAAGGCTTCATGGCGGCAGCTGGCCGACAGCTTCCAGCGAGACCACAAGGCGGTCCGACAGGCCGTCGACGTGATCGACTGGCACGTTTGGCACACGCCTGAGGTTCGGGCGATGATTCACAAAATCGGCGACTGGGCGAGGGGGTAGACATGATCGGGGAGAAATTTGGCCGCCTCACAGTTGTTGAACGATCCGAAAATGGGAAGTGTGGCAAGAGACGGTGGCTATGCCGCTGCAGGTGCGGCGGACAAACCGTCACATCGACGTCCAATCTTCGCTCAGGGCATTCGAATAGCTGTGGATGCATAATTGCAGAGAAATGCGCAGCAAGAACAAACCTTGTAAAACATGGCTTATCTAGGACCATAGAATACAAAACATGGATGGGAATGAAAGCAAGGTGCCAGACGTCATCCAATGGAAACTTCTATTTGTATGGAGGAAGAGGTGTGAAAGTTTGCAAACGATGGACTGATAGCTTCGAAGCATTTCTTCATGACATGGGGAAAAAGCCCATTGGTCTATCTTTGGATAGAATCGATCCAAACGGAAACTACGAACCCGGGAATTGTAGGTGGGCTACGGCGCGTGAACAAGCGAACAATCGTCGGAATTCAAAGCAGAATAGGGAGATTTGTCATGGTTTGTGAGAAGGCGCTTGAGGCGGCGATAGACGAGTTTTTCAGGGTGCGGCCACACGAGGTTTCAACTGAAGATCTTCTAAGGAATGTACTCGAAGCGTACGACGCGGCGCGCTGGCGGCCGATCGAGGAGGCGCGGCGAGAAGGTAATACCGGACCTTGGGTTTTGGTCCATTGGTATGCTGCGGATCCAATTGGCAACGTCGGAACATTCAGTCTGATGTTTTGGGCATCATCCATGAACCGATGGTGCGTCGCTGGCGGCGGCGAAACTTTCACACATCTGCATTTGGCGAATCGCAAAGCCATGTTCCGAACGATCGACCCGCCGACGCAGCATGAAACCCCAGATCAGACGAAGGATGACCCCCATGCATGATCAGAATGCCGATTGCTCCACGATGGGGCCACTCGAAAACGCCCGAGGCGGCCCTGCCGCGCACCACCCTACCCTGAGCTTGATCGTGTCGCCGTCTGAGGGCAATGCCGGGAGGCGTTACGGCGATAGGTTCGATGCGCGCTTGGATGGTGATCTCGTCGTGGCGTCGAGCCAGCCAATGTACGATGGAGCTAGGGCCTTGATGAATCGGGGATTTCCTGCCGAAACGCTGCTTACGATGCGCCATCACAACCGAGATTATGACAGCTTCAAGCCCATGACGATCGGATGGTTGGCGCAATGGACGCTGTCCGACAGCCCTAAGACTGGCTTGTCTCGGCGGAAGTGGCAGCCCATGCCGGATCATCTCAAAGGCAAGCGCGAGAAAGAGCCAGCATGATAAATCGTACCTTGGTTCTGGCCTGCGCGCTCACGGTGCTCTCATGGCCCAGCAATCACCTATCCGCTCAGGAGACCATCACCCCGCTCGTGGTCGTCGACGGCAAGCCCTTGTGCGGCGATTGGCTGGAGATGCTGCGCAAGAATCCGGACGAAACGGTCGTCTTCACCGGCAGCGACCGCTACGGTCAGAAGGTGAAAGTGCTGGTCGATGGCCAGAAATGGCGCTTCGTGATCTTGGCGGGGGGTCTGGAGCCGAAGTTTGGGTGTGAGTTCCTTGCGGGGAACGGATTTAGCGCGCGATGATCGACGACATTCACCCAGTCACCCGAGCCGCGATCTATCGCCGCTACGTCGAGCGCAAGAGCCGCAAGAAGATCATGGTCGAGTTCGGCCTGTCCTATGATCGCACATCCGAGGTGATCGACCTGATGAAGGCAAAGGAGGCTGAGGAGCAAGGGATGGAGTGGGATGCTGTGATCTCTCCTGGCTGGGAGCGTCACGGCACCGTTCGTTGACCCAGGCTTTTCTTTGCCCGTAGGTTGACGCCACCAGCAAATCTGTTAGCGTTGGGGTGTCGTTGGAGGTCTAGCGACCGGCTGTGTGGGCCACTCGCTGCATGCGCTGACGACGATGTTTGGATTTACTTCCTACCGAGGTCGGCTCTGTTATTTCGGACCTCGTTTCCTCCCAAGATTGCCCGGTTCGTCCGGGCTTTTTTCATTTTTGATCCAAGCGCTCGATCATTTCACGGATGGCGCGCTTGGCTAGGTGAGTGTCTGTGCACTCCCAACGCTTCTTCAATTTCTCGATCTTCGCGACCAGCTCGCTCTCATCGCTGAAGCAAACCGTCAGATAGTGGTACGTCTTTCCCGCGCGCTCATTGTGAATTTTGCGCATAGATACCTCTTGATCTCTGG
>JBPCVQ010000493.1:0-2633 GCA_051010395.1 Geminicoccaceae bacterium
GGGGGCAGGAAGGTGTGAGCAAACCTGCCCGCCGTCTGGTCCCAGCGGCAGTAGCCAAACGTCGGATTGCAAGCCCGACACCGCAGCAAATGGCGCAGTTCGGCGGCGGGGTCAAGGGGTTAGGCATAGCGAGCCCTGCTCTGGGTTGGGTTGCTGCATGATGTCGAGTAGATCGCCACGGTCGTTGTCGATGCGGCTCCGTGCCATGGCGGCGTACTCGGCATTCAGCTCGACCAGGACGGCGTTGCGCTGGAGGCGGTCGGCGACGAGGCCTGTGGTACCGGCGCCGCCGAAGGGATCGAGAACCGTGCCGCCTACCGGGCAGCCAGCCAGGATGCACCGCCGCGCAAGCTCGGTCGGAAATGTCGCGAAATGCGCCTCGCGCGAACGGCTCGGTCGCGATAGTCCAGACGTTGCGGCAGTTGCGGCCCTGTCCATTTCGTCCGTTAGCCGAACGGATACCATTGTGCGGAGATAGAAACCCGCCGCTTGTATCCGGTGGCGTCAACACGTTACGACGGTGATCTGTGCCTAGATCTGGCTCTTTTATGGCCTCAGCATCAAAGAAATACCGCTTGGACTTCGCCAGAAGGAACACGTGCTCATAGGCGTTGGTGCAGCGGTCCTTGACGCTCTCCGGCATGGGGTTGGGCTTGGCCCACACGATGGCGTCGCGGAGATACCAGCCGTCGGCGCGGAGGGCGAATGCGAGGAGCCATGGCTGGCCGATTAGGTCTTTGGTTTTCAGCCCGCCACGGCCTGACGTTGCTTTCGTGATCTGACGATGCTCGCCCCATGACCGAAGCCCGCCAGTTAAGTGTGAGGCTTTTTTGTCGTTTGCATGACTATGCCCCCCAGTCGCGTAGCTATCTCCCAAATTCACCCAGCAGGTGCCATCGTTGCGCAGCACGCGCTTGACCTCGCGGAACACCTCGACCAGCCGGGCGCACCATTCGTCGGGTGTCTCTTCGAGCCCGATCTGGCCATCGACGCCGTAGTCCCTGAGTCCCCAGTACGGCGGGCTGGTGACGCAGCAATGCACGCTCTCGTCCGGAATTTGACGCAGCTGATCAATCGCGTCGCCGATGCGGATCTCAACCGCCATCACTCCACCTCGAAGCTGTGTTTGCGGTCGGTGCCGGGGATTGTGATCGTGTAGACGCCTGGCTGAAGCGCGCCGGCCGTCTTCATCCATTTCATGTGGAGCGTGCATTCAATCCAAGCTTCATGCTCGCTATCGTGGATCTTGAACGCACGCTGGGGCTCATCCTCTGGCTGCGGATCTGTGCTGCAGCGCACCTCGACGATCGTGTAGCGGCTTGCCATGCGGTCCAACCACTTCTCGACAAAGGCTCCCTGGCCCCGTCCAGGCTTGATGTAGGCGTTGGGCGAACGGCGCTCGGCTAGGCGGCTGTTGGGGCTCTTGTAGGGCATCAGACAGTCTCCACGGTTATGACGAGTTTGGGTGTCTCGCCGTAGAGCTTACGGGCGGTCAGGTTTACGATTAGTGAATCGTCCCGCCACACGATGCCGTTTAGCGCGTCCTTGGCTGCCTTGATGATGTTGTCGAGGTCGGGCCGCTTGGTGGCGTGGATCTCGCCCGCAGCCGCAGCGCGTTGCCTCTTGCCGGACCAGCTCGATGGGATCGGCACCACGGCTTCGAGATCTACGTTTAGTCCGCAGTCCATGGTCGACAGTCCGGCCTGGCTCATCGCCATGACGCCGCACATGCGGACCCAATTCTCGTAGTTATGTGTTTTCTTGGGTGTGTAGCTTCGCCCGTAGCCGTTGACCGTGGTAAACTTCGGCCGGCCCTTGGCTACCGGGACTCCCTCAACGACAATGCGGAGTGGCGCGGCCATTGCACGGCTACGCCAATTGCGATTGATGAAATATTGACGCTCTGATAGTGTTACTCATTAAGAAACCTCACTAAACGGTTGTGAAACCTAGAACGACCATCAATGACGGCGGCTGGAGCCCCACTCCGATAGCCGCCGTTTTTCTTGCGCATCATGATGGTTTGATCGATCGATCTCGCAACCAATGCTCGGCCTCCTCAAGCTTTGTTATTGCGAGCGACAAGCTACGATGACGTGGCAAAGCCTCAATTTGCTCTATCAGACGCTTGGTCTCTATCCTAAGCTGGTCCAGCCACTCATTTTTTTCGTCGCTCAATCCATTGTCGAATTGTTTAGGCTCAGTGTTGCTTGGCATTACGATTCCAGTCATGCCGCCTTGTCCCCGTTGTCTTGATCGCGAGCGTTGATCAACGCCTGAAGAACCTTCCAGGACGCCTCGCCGCTCTGCATGAAATTGATGATCGTCCGCTTGGACACGCCGGCGCGATCGGCGATCGTTTTGTAGCTGTCGTCGGATTCACGTATCCACCGACGCAAGCCCTCTGAAACCTGCTGAAGCTCCGTCATGCTCTGAATGATAGGTGCAAACTTTTTCGTTGACAAGGGAAATCTTCTGCACCAGAATAAGGTGATGAACGTTCAGAAAGTGCCCGTTTGGAGGCGGGCACCTCTGAGCAGTCAGATGGAGAGGGTGATGTTCGTTTGGTACTTCGGGATTTTCAATCCAGTTGAGTTTGCCGAATACGGCATTTTCAACCATGACCCGATGAT
>JBPCVQ010000494.1:0-2944 GCA_051010395.1 Geminicoccaceae bacterium
GAAACACATTCTTCGCCAGATCGAGACCAATTGTCGAAACGTCCATTGATGATGGCTCCCTCATGAGCGCGGCCCCATCGCCGCCAATGGCATTCTGATGCCATTCGAGGGGCCGCCCACACCATCACTGAAAACCGCATATCTCCATCATCCAGGGTTGGCCTTGGCCTTTGGCCCGAGGTCAGTGCCAGGATCGCGCCGAGTTCTCCGCGTAGCTCGGCCTTGACCTCGCCGCGCTTGGCGCCGGGTGTCAGTACGATCTTCTCGATGAGCCCCCGCATGGCCTCGGCGGCTTCGCGCGCGTCGTCTGGACGGACGAGGGCGTCTTCGAGGCGTTGGAGCTTGGTCCGGTAGACCTCGGCGATGTTGGGGTGGATGCGTGGTAGCGGCGGCGGGGCCTTGGCGAGACGGGCTTCGATCTGGTCTTTTTGGCGCTCTAAATCGTCCAGCCTGTCGAGCATCGATCGCTGATAGCGGCCGTCCTCGATCGCATCGAGAATGCTCTTGATGCTGCGTTCGGTCTTGGCGAGTGATGCCTTGTCTTGGGCTGTCGCAAGCTCGCGATCGTGATTGAGCGCGTTGGTTTCTTCTTGGAAGGCCTTAATGAACTCGGCGACCAGATCCGGCGCGAGCAGCTTGTCCTTCAGGCCGGCAATGACGCGCGCTTCGATGACCTGGCGCTTGATCGTCCGTTTGTTGTCGCAGGTGCCGCGATTGTAGTGATTGAAGCAGCCATAGCGGTCCTGGCCGCGGACGGTGTAGCTGCCGCTACAGGTCCCGCAGCTGAGCAGGCCGGACAGCAGGAACTTTCTGCGGTGGGTGTGGTTCAGCTTATTGGGGCCGGGTTTGGTCTCGAACCGCTTGAGGATGGCCGCTTGGCGTTCCTTGACCTGGTCCCAGAGCGCATCGTCGATGATGCGGAGTTCAGGAACATCCTGCACGATCCAGTCGGCCTTGGGGTTTGGACGTGAGACACGCTTGCCGGTGTCGGGATCTTTGATGTAGCGAAGCCGGTTCCAGACGAGCCGACCGACATAGAGTTCATTGTTCAAAATGCCAGTCCCGCGTGTCGCATGGCCCCGGATCGTGGTGTCGGTCCAGACTCTGCCTTGCGGGCCGGAAACGCCTTCTGTGTTCAGTGCCTTGGCGAGTTGTCTCGGACTTTGACCTGATGCAAAGGCTTTGAAGATTCGTCGAACGACCACCGCTTCGGCGTCGTTGACCTTCCGATCACCGCGGATCAGCTCTCCGTTATCGTCATACTTCTTGACGACGTCATAGCCAAAGCAAAGGCCGCCTGCTGACTTCCCGGCGTCGATCCGGCCTTGCAGGCCACGACGCGTCTTGTCGGCGAGGTCCTTCAAGAAGAGTGCGTTCATTGTGCCCTTGAGGCCGACATGCAGCGGGCTGATCTCGCCTTCGGAGAGCGTGACAATCTTGACACCGGCAAAGCTCAGGCGCTTGAAGATACCGGCGACATCCTCCTGATCCCGTGACAGTCGGTCGAGGGCTTCCGCGAACACCATATCGAAACCGCCCTTGCCGGCATCCTCCATCAAGGATTGGATGCCTGGGCGAAGCAGACTGGCACCAGAGATCGCACGATCGGCATACCAGTCGACCACCGTCCAGCCTTGTCGTTCGGCATAGCGACGACAGACCGCGATCTGATCCTCGATCGACGCGTCACGCTGGTTGTCGGAAGAATAGCGGGCATAGATTGCGACACGAGGCATGAGGCGTTACTCCTCTAGACGGTCTTCGCCGGCGTCACGATTGTCATTGGCAGCCTGATGCCAGTCACGCGCTGCCTGACGCGCCAGCAGGCGGACAATCGGGATCAATTTGACGGTCAACGATAGGGGATTGGCGTCAGTGTCACCAGTGGCCGCGTCAGCCTCCACGTCATTGGCGACACGTACCTCGATCTCGCCGCGATCATCGTGGGTCATGACGCACTCCCGTCACGGAGCTGGAAGGAGAAAAGGCGAAAGTCGTCGTAGTTCTTCGTCGCCCGCTGAATCGCGCGTCTGACGGCGTCGTTAGTGACGAAGTACCAGACTTCACTGACGGCCGTGCTGACCACATAGTCGGTGATGATGTCGCGCAACCGGCTGCGCTTCTTCAGGCTGATCTCAAGCTCGATCGCAACCGGCTTGTCGTCGCCAATATAGAGGAGCCCGTCAGGCATGTGGATCTTGGTCCAGCGGCGCTTTCGCCAAGGCTCTTCGGCTCGCCGTTCCGCTTGCAAGCGGCGTTCGGGTACGAAGTCACCTTTGGTCTGCGCAACCAGTTACTGCGCCAGGTCCACCAGCGCCCAATCGTGAAGATAGGTGACGCGGTTGATCCGCTTCGGCGGTGCCAGGCTGTCTCCTGATGCCTGCCAGCCTTTCTTCGTTAGCCAATGGAATTGCGGGTCGTTCAACGCAAAGCGTTTCTTCTGCAAATAGCCGCCTTCGACAAGCCTCTGCAGTCGTCTACGACCGACCCGATTGCAAACGCCCATCCATAGCGCTGCCTGATCGGCTGTGACGAACCCGTGGCCGTTGATCCATTGCAGCATCTCGCGATCTCGGACGGTCAAAAACATCGGCATTTCCTCGCTTCAAAAAAACTCCCTCTGACTCCTAAGAGCCCTGAGAAGCCGATTTCATGCCGTCCAATCGAAAATTTTTTTGCACTCCTCTTAAAATACCCTCAACGACGGCCCAAAAATTACCTCAAATCAGTCAGTTCCCATCAATCTCATATCCAGAATCACCATCTTCCAATTCACACCCATAATCAGTCAAATAACCCCTATTTCTCCAATTCCCCGTTACGCAACTTTCTCTTCATTCTTTTCTCTCACCCCTCTTCCTCTCTTCTCTTCACCAAACCCATCCACTCACACCAGACAGAGCCCCTCCCCAGGTTCCCCGCTTGACCCCGGTCTCACGTTGTG
>JBPCVQ010000495.1:0-8312 GCA_051010395.1 Geminicoccaceae bacterium
GGCGAGATCGCCTAGATAGTAATCACGTGCGGCGCAGTGTGACTGCACCTTGGAGCTGCTCCAACTCCCACCCCGACGGACGCGAAGTGGCGTCGTCTCGAGCTCGATGTGTGGATCGTCGCGATTGCCTCCGTACCGATTGGCATCGTCGACGTAAGAGTCGAGCACCCATTCTGATGCGTTGCCATGCATGTCGAAAATGCCGTGAGGCCCTGCCGTGTAACTGCCGACGGCAACGGTGCCTTCGACCTTCGCATCGGCCTCATCCACGCTTGCGCGCAAATTGCCGAGCATGCTCGCATCTACCGTCACGCCCTCCCTCCACTTATATCCACAGGCATATTCCCATTCGGCCTCTGTTGCCAGTCGTGTTGGTCGACCTATCTCGTCGCCAAGCCAGGCTGCAAACGCCATGGCATCCTGCCAGCTCACATTGACGACGGGTTGATCATCGCCATCCAGCGAACGGCCAAGATGATCACCGCTGTCGTGCGTCGGGCGGAAGCGGCGGAATTGTGCATTGCTGATTTCGTGCCGGCTGAGGAAAAAATCGCTGACACAAACCTCGCCGAGGAAGCCGGCCGCGCTGTCGCCCATGTCGAAGCAGCCTCGAGGCAGGAAGACAAAGTCGATACCTGTGAAGGGATCGGTCCAGCCCTTCCTTGTATCTTCTGAATCGGGCTGAGGATTCGGTATCCTGTCTTCCAAATGGCGACGTTCAATTGGCCAGGTTACAGCGAGCGCAAGCGGTGACATTTTCAGAAACAACATGAGGATGACGCCAGAAATTGCACTGCTTCTGATCCAGCAGCCATCATTCCGGCACCTCGATCGCAGGTCCCTTCGGAACCGTAGGCAGGGCACATCCAGCATCGGCGCAAGGCTTGCGCCTAACGAGCCTGGCAAAAACTCGCCTTGGACGGCAAGCTCTGCGAACTGATGGCGCATCAGTGAGTTTCGCATTGGAAAAATTTGCAATTTTTGAACGCTCTCTGCGAGCAAGTAGACAGCAGGGGCTGATCTACGGCAAGGTCAATGTCCTATTTTCTTTTTGAAACGCATAATGCATTAAAGGCCCTGCGTGATTTAATGATCAATACTATCCTTAAAGTATATTTCTGCAAGATATTGTGTTTATCTTGGGTTGTGTTCGGGGTTGTCCGGGAAAGGAGAGCAGCACGTCGGTATCGGCTATTGCGAGCTTGTGCTCGTCAGCTCGGGTCGACGTGTGCGAACAATGAAAAGCCGGCATGCTTCGGTAATCAGCATCGTCATCGCCACGCTCGTGACTTGGACATGGGCGGCTTCCTCTGCCAGTGCGGCGAGCGAGCGCTCTTACGACCTGATCGTCTGCGACGATCCCGGCTCGCCTGCGCATGCCGTCGGCGTTGGCCTGGAATTGCTCATCAAGCTTGAGCTCTTGCCGACGGTTGGCGTGAATGTTGCCTCATCGACAAGCTCCCGTGACGAAAGCTGCCTTGAGAAGATGAAAGACAACGCTGCGTCGTTTGCAGTCCTGGATCGTACCGTTCTGGGAAGTGCCCCCGCAGATTTGCCTACCTCAGGTGGTAAGGCCGAGGTTCGACCATTGTTGATTGCTGCATTATGGCGGCAGGCCGCGCATTTCGTGATCGCCAGGAGTCATCTGCTGAGCGGCACGATCGGTGACATCGCCTTGCTGTCGACCAATCAGTTTATGGTCGATCCCGCTTTGCGCAAGAGCGCCTCGCAGTTGCTGGCTAAGGCCGGCATCACGACCGACCACCAGGCTGACCTGCGACTGGCGTCGCCGGAAGCGCTGGTCGAAGGCTTTGATCGAGGTACGATGATTGGCTTTGCGGTGTTGGAAATGACCCCCTCCCCGCTGGTTGCCGAGTTCCTCTCGAAAACCGGAGGCAGAGCCACCTTGCTCGGGCTCAGTGAGCGTGACGTCCTGGCTGACGGTAAAGGCTGGCGTCCCGTGCTGATCCCTGCCGACAGCTATCCCGATATCGATCAACCCATCGAGACGTTTGGCAACAAGGTCATGCTGGCCGCCGAGGCGGACATCCCAGACGAGACGGTCTATCAGGTTACCAAGACCATGTTCGACAACCTCCCGAAGCTCAACCGATTACACGATGTCGCAGCCGAAATAAGAATTGATCAGGCGCTCGTCGATGCCGATCTGCCTCTCCACCCAGGGGCCGCCCGCTATTATCGTGAAATCGGCGTTCTCCCTTACGAAGCCGGCGCACTCAAGGCCGATCGGTCGAACCAATGACGGCTTGCCATAAACGGGCTTGTCTCTTCAGAAACGCCGCCATCGACATTCTCGCGCCAATAGCCCTCTCAACAACAAAAAACACAGAGGCTGCTGCGTTCCTCCACAATCACCGCTGTGCACCTTTCTGCTACATCACCCTCAACCCTGCTTTTGCTCTGGCTCGCCAGGGAAAAACCCCGGCTAGATGACCATGCAGGTCGATCGCAAATATCTTTTTATCGTTGATCTCAATCGGTTTCAGGTCGATTCGATCGCTGAAAAACTACTAAATGACGTCTGTCGTTATTCAGTTACAATGCTCCTGGTTCCCACGTTTGTCTCCGGCAACGCATAATGCTGTTAGCCAATCTCCAGCAAACTCCGATCGAACGTTGTCAAGGAAATGCAGCCTTCGCTTGTGACCTGGACGTCATCTTCGATGCGTACGCCTAGGCTGCCATGCCGATAGAGGCCCGGCTCTACGGTAAAGACCATGCCGGGTTCGAGTGCTGTCTCACTACCGATCATGATATGCGGGTCCTCATGGACATTGAGGCCGAGACCATGGCCGGTCTTATGCACGATCAGATCAGCGAAAGGCGAGGCTTTGAGCACTGCGGTGACCGCCTCATCGAGGGCTTCACAGGTCATGTCAGGGCGTGCCAGGCGCCGGCCTTCGGCATTGGCGGCCGCGACCGTCTCGTAGAGCGCTCGATGTTCGGCGTCCGCCTTCTCGCAGAAAAATGTTCTGGTGATGTCGGCATGGTAGCCACCATGGGAGGCGCCGAAGTCGATCAGCAGGGCATCGCCGCGCTCCAGTTTTCGGTCATCGCTTGCGGATCCATGGGGATCGGCTGAACCCGCACCGATCAGCACGATGGGGCCGAATGCCAGGCCGTCGGCGCCCGCTTCGAACATCGCCGTCGTCAACGTCCGTTGAATGTCGCGCTCGCTCATGCCCTTGGTCACCGAGCAGATCGTCCTCTCGAGGGCCTGCTCGCTGATCTCGATGGCGCGCCGCATCCGATCGATCTCACACTCGTCCTTGAGAATTCGCATCTTCGACAGTGTCGTCTCGGCGTCGACGATTGCATCCGGGCCCCAATGTCGCCTGAGAGCGTCCGCCTCGAACACGCGCATCCGTTGCCCTTCGACGCCGATCCGGGTCACGGAGAGACGTTTCGACATTTGTTCGAAGGCGTCGTTAAATCCGTCACTGTCCTGCCAGAAGATCGTTTCGACCTCGCCTGCGCCCGCTTGCCACCGGGCGCCCTCGAGTTCGGGAATGATCGCATAGGCCTGGCTGTCCGCTGTGATGAAAAGCACCGTCGGTCGCTCCATCAGGTGGAATTGCAGGCCGGTCAGGTAATAAAAATTCGCTCCCGGTAAGAACGCAGCGCAATCGATGCCGTCGGCGACGAGATTACCGGCCAAACGGTCGAGGCGCTGCCGGTGAAGAGCTGTGTCGATCATGTAAAGGCTCCAATCCCGTGTTCCGCGATTAAGTGCCAGGAAATCGACCAGGGTGGACATCCCGCGCCATTAGCGAATGTCCGGCCAGGTGTCGGCGAGGCGGTAGCCTTCGGGCCAGGGGCCATCTGGATCGAGCATATGCTGATGGGTGCCGGTGATCCAGGCACGCCCGGTTATCGAAGGGACGATCGCTGTCCTGCCCGCCGTGAGCGTTTCCGCCTCAATGCGACCAACGAAGCGTGAACCAATGATCGATTCGAGCTTGAGGCTTTCGCCGATCTTCATGTCGCCCCTGGCGTGCATGATCGCCATGCGCGCCGAGAGAGCGGTTCCGGTGGGTGATCGATCGATCTTGCCGGCAAAGGCGCAAAATGAAATGTGGCGCCAAGCCTCGCTTCCCGGATGATCGAAGCCCAGTTGTTCGTTGGCAGCGGCTGTCAGCCGAACGCCGGTTTCGGCGAGGTCGCGCGCTTCGTCCGGCGACAAGTCGAAGCCCAGTGCGGCGGCGTCGACCACCACGAAGCTGTCGCCGCCGAATGCGGTATCGACTTTGAGCATTCCCAGACCCGCTGTTTCGATCGTAGTCCCAAGGGAGACGGGAAAGGAGGGCACGCTCCGTACCGTGATCTGTTCGGCTTTGCCATTGCGACAGGCAGCGGTGACTTCGATCAGTCCGCCCGGCGCTTCCAATGTCAGATGCGTCTTGGGCTCCATCATGGGAAGGATGCCGCTATCCAACAAAACCGTGGCGACACAGATCGAATTGGATCCGGACATCGGCGGTGTGTCGGCAGGCTCTATGATGATGAAGCCCATCTGTGCCCGCGGGTCTTTGGGCGGAACCAGCAGGTTTACATGACGAAAGACACCGCCACGCGGTTCGTTCAGCATGAGGTTTCTGAGCGTGCCGTCCTCGTGAATAAAGGTCCGCTGATCCCAAAGCGTGTTACCGGGAGGTGGTGCGACACCACCCACGATCACGTCGCCGACTTCGCCTTCGGCATGGCAGCTGATCACGTGAATGGTCTTGGTGCTTCGCATGGCTCGATCCATGAGGGCCGCCGCCATTATCCTTTGGTGTTTTCCATCCAACGCTTGAACTCGAATGGCAAAACTGGCGCTTGCCCATGCCTTCGACTACGAATCGGCATTGAGGCTGACCGCCATCACCGACGAGGTGGCCGCGGGCACAGCACCCACCGGCGCCATTCCGGTCGGCATGTACGGTGCCAATCCCGCCGGAGAGGCTCTAAAGCGAGACGTGGAGGCGGTGAAGGCGCATTTCGCAAATTGCTAATACGGCCCCGACGACTTCACGCTCGAACTGTCCTGGATTGCCGAAGTGCCGCTGGAGGAACGCTTCGCGCTCCTGATGCAGGCCAACTTCGCCGAACTTGGCATCAAGTCCGAAATCAGGAAGATCCCCTGGGCGCTCTTTTCGGAGCAGGTCTCCAAGCCCGAGAATACACCCCACATCTCCCAGCTGTTCGTCAATGCGGTGACCGGCGATCCGGATACGCTCCTTTACAGCATGTATCACTCATCGGTCGCAGGCACCTGGCAGTCGCCAGAATACCTTAGCGACGACGAGGTGGACAGGCTCTTGAATGTGGGACGCACGGCGCCGGACGAAGCGGCGCGCGCCGAGGCCTATGCAGCGCTCAACAAGCGGCTTCTGGAGATCATGCCGACGATCTATGCCTTCGATCGAAGCTCGATTTTCGCCGCCAGCCAGCGTGTGTCGGCACCGGCATTGACGGACCCCGGCAGTGCATTCGGGCTCGACCAGATGGGCTTTTCCTTCCGCCTGATGGAAATGGCTGAATAGCGTCGATGTGCCGGAGCGGGCTCTTGTCCGCTCCGGACTATGCCTAGGGCGGAGCGTTCAGCCATGTCCTATGTCGCTCGTCTCCTGGTGAGGCGGCTCGGAATTTCCGTTCTGGTCCCGCTGGGTGTTTCCATGCTGATCTTCGCGATTGCCCGGATCATCCCAGGCGATCCCGCCCGCATAGCACTCGGGCCGAACGTGACCGCGGAGCAAATCGAGCGGCTCCGCGATGAACTCCACCTCGATGAGCCGATCTGGCTGCAATATGGCTACTTTATCGGCGATCTGATGCGGGGTGATCTCGGCATCTCGCTCTACACCAACCGTCCGGTGCTTGCTGATATCGTCCAGTTCCTGCCGGCGACACTCGAACTGGTGCTGGTCGCGGGCATCATGATGATCCTGCTTGGCTTACCACTCGGCATTCTCTCAGCCCGGTTTCGCGGCGGCTTTGCCGACAACACGGCCCGGCTGATCTCGCTGCTGGGGGTCTCCGCTCCCAGCTTCGTCTGGGCGGTGATCCTCATGCTGCTGTTCGCGTTCTATCTGCCCCTGTTTCCAATCGCAGGCCGCTTGTCCGCCAGCTTTTCGATCATGCCGGTCACCGGCTTTTTGATGATCGACACGCTGATCGCCGGCAATCTTCGGGTGTTCGCCGATGCAGCCTGGCATATCGTGCTGCCGGCCTTCGCCTTAGCACTCTCGGGCATCGGGCAGGCGGCGAGGTTGACGCGCGCCAACATGGTGGAGACCTACGATAAGCCCTATATCGAAATGGCGCGCTCCTATGGTTTTCCCGAAGGCAGGATCGCCAATCGCTATGCGTTCAAGCCGTCGCTGATCCCCCGTCCCTGTCGTTTCTTGGGCTCGGCGTGCAGCCGCCGACCCCGGATCTCGGCTCGATGGTCGCCGAAGGGGCAAAATATCTGCCGAACTCCTGGTGGCTCACGGTTTTCCCGGGCCTGGCGATCCTGATTGCCGTCTTCGCCTTCAATCTGATCGGCGATGCCCTTCGCGACATCTTAGGCGCGGACCAATGACGCCGACGCTCGCCATCAAGGACCTGAAGCTCGCCTTTCGAAGCTATGAGGGATTGGCCGAGGTTCTTCACGGGATTTCCTTGACCACAAAACCCGGTGAACGGGTCGCCCTGGTCGGCGAATCCGGTTCCGGCAAGAGCACGCTCGCCAATATGATCCTCGGCATCTATCCGCCGACCGCGGGTGGCATCCTGATGCAGGGCGCGCCGCTGCCCAAACGCCGCGCTCTAAAGCACCGCCGCGCGATCCAGCTGGTGCAGCAAAACCCCCTTTCATCACTCAATCCCAAACGCACGGTCGGCGCCTCGATCCGGCTGGCGCTCGATGTCCACGATATCGACGAACATGGTGCGCGCGCCGCGCGGATCGAGACACTCGTGGGCGATGTCGGCCTTCCGCAGGAGCTTGACGGGCGGGCACCTGCAGCCCTTTCCGGCGGCCAGCGTCAACGGATCGCGATCGCGCGCGCACTCGCTTGCGAGCCGGACCTGCTCATCCTGGATGAGCTGATTTTGGTTTTTGATGTCCTGGTGCAGGCCCGAGTGCTCAAGCTCCTGAACGATCTTAGAGCAATACGGGGCCTGACTTATGTCTTCATCACCCATGACCTCTCGGTCGTGCGCAATGTCGCCGATCGGGTGGCCGTGTTCGAGAGGGGCCGATTGGTCGAACTGGGGACGACACCCGAACTCTTCTCCAGCCCCAAACATACCTATACGCGCCGGCTGTTCAGCGCGATTTCGGTGATCACGCCGGACGAACGCACCCTGCGTGATAGCTTGGCTGCTGAGGCCTAGGGGTATGCCCACATCAATGAATTCGATCGCACCGCATACATTGAAAGCCCGCCAATTCCCGGGCCAATCGCATCGCCATGAGGACGACAGATGACTGCCAGCCGAACTCTCCGGGTCGCGACCGATGTCGGTGGCACCTTCACCGATCTGGTGTGCTTCGAGATCGATCACGCGACCGGCACATCGACCGTGCGCACCGCGAAGTCGGATACCACCCCGCCGAACTTCGAAAAGGGCGTGCTGAACGTGCTAGCCAAGGGAGGTGTCGATCCTGCCACGGTCGACTTTCTCGCCCATGGCACCACGGTGGTGATCAACGCGCTCACTGAGCGGAAAGGCGTCAAGGTAGGCCTGATCACCACCGAAGGTTTTCGCGACACGCTGGAAATCGCCCGCGGCAACCGTCCGGGCTTTTTTAACCTGCACTACCGGAAACCGGAACCCTTCGTGCCGCGTTATCTGCGCCACGAATTGCCGGAGCGCATGACCTACAAAGGCGAAGAGCGCCAGCCGCTCGACCTCAGCGGTCTTCGCGGCATTGTCGAAACCTTCAAGGCGGAGGGGGGCGATGCAGTCGCCATCTGCTTTCTCCACTCCTACGCCAGCCCGGCACATGAGCAAGCTACCCATGCCAAACTCGAAAAACTCTGGCCGGAAGTTTCCATCGTGTCCTCGCATCAGATCACCCGCGAGTGGCGCGAATATGAGCGCAACAGCACGGCAGTCCTGTCGGCTTATGTCCAGCCGGTCGCTGAGCGCTATCTGCGCCGTCTATCGTCCGGCCTCGAGGATCAGGGCTTCAAGGGCGGCCTCTACGTCATGCAGTCCAACTGCGGCGTCGAGCAGCTGGATGCGGTCTCGCGCGTTCCCATCACCATGGTCGAATCGGGGCCGGCGTCCGGTTTTTGGGGGGCTGCCGAGCTCGGCAA
>JBPCVQ010000496.1:0-24208 GCA_051010395.1 Geminicoccaceae bacterium
ATCTTGTGCCCATCGATGGCGATCGGCTTGCCGATGGTGGTGATGATGCGCCTCGCCAGCTGGTCGATATCACGAGGGCTGCGGTAGCTGCGTGCCAGGATGGCGAATTCGTCCCCGCCGAAGCGTGCGACCAGGTCGGACTTGCGCAGGCAGCCCTGCAGCCGTCTGCCAACCTCGATCAGCAGACGATCACCGCAGTCATGACCGAAGCTGTCATTGACCTTTTTGAAACGATCGAGATCGAGAAACATCACGGCCAGCGGACGCCCTGTCAGTTCCGCCTCCACATGGGCGCGTTGCAGCTGCTCCTCATAGGCCATGCGATTGTGAAGACCGGTCAGCCCGTCATGATGCGCGCGATAGGCCGTCTGCAGTTCGGCTCGTTTTCGAGCTGTGATGTCGCGAAAAATGCCGACGATTCGCTTCGTCGATTGCCCCGGCGCAGCCTCAATGCTACTGGCGCGCCAGTCAATCCAGATCGAGGGCCTTCCGGGGAGCAAGAGTTCCTGCTCGCATACCGTTGATGAGGCCTTGCCGGTACTGAGATCGTCTAGGCCTGTCGAGAAACGCTTCCAATCCGCCTCCGGCACCATTTTCCGCCAAAAACCGATGTTATTGGGGAGATCATTGCTGCCAAAATCGAGAATCACGCGAGCCTCTGGGCTCAGATAGAGCTCGCCGGTCTCGACATTCCAGTCCCAAAGCCCCTCACGAGCGCCTTCCAGCGCCAGACGAAGCCTGGCCTCGCTTTGCTGCAGCTGGCCGAGAGCTGCATTGCGCTCGGTGACATCGATCAGAACCGCAAGGCTCTGCACGACCTCCCCACGCTCGCCATGCTCTGATGTTACGGACAGCAGCGCATCGAAGGTCTCACCGTTCTTTTTGACCATCTTGCAGGGGACGTCCTGGACAAACCCTTCTTCGCGAAAGTTCGGGAGGACATCCCTGACCACACGCTCTTTCGTTTCCGTTGTCATGAAATCGATTGAACGGCGTCCGAGGACCTCACTTTTCTCATAGCCCATGGTTGCCAGCCAATGGCGGGTCACGGAAAGCAGCTTGCCCTCCGTATCGACCGAATAGAGAAGGGCCGGCGTTTCCTCGTAAAGGTGCCTTATTTGCTCGTTGCTGGCCTTGAGAGCGAGTTCGGTGGCCTTTCGTCTGGTGATATCGGATGTTGTGCCGACGGCACGTACCGCGCGGCCGAGATGATCGCGTTCGACCACCTTGCCGCGATCGAGAATCCAGATGTGATCGCCGTTTTCGGTGCGTAGCCGATGCTCGCTTTCATAAAGCTCGCTCGAACCTTCGATATGGGCGTGAAAGGCGTTAAGCGCGCGCGCGCGATCATCCGTATGGATGAGCATCCAGCGTTTCTTTACCGAAACGGTCATTTCGGTACCGGGATGACCGAGCATTTCGGCAAGGCGCATGCTGAAATAGATGCGCTCGTCCTTCAGTTTCCAATCCCAGAGACCGTCATTGGCGCCTTCGAGCGCAAAGGCCAGACGCTGGCGGTTGGCGTTCAGCTTTTCATAGGCGAGACTGAGCGCTGTGGTTGTGGTCTCCACCTGCTGCTCGAGTTCGTCATATGTGCTGCGCAGAAAACCTTCGTTCATCCGGCGCCGCTCGATCTCGGCCTTGAGATCGCTGTTTTCCTCTGCAAGGTCGACGGTATGTTCCTCGGTTCGACCGGGAATTGCAGACCAAAGGAGCGTGGTCACGGCGACACTGATCGCGCCCGCCATGAGCTCGATCGCCGCCTGCAGGCTCTGCATGGGTTCGCCATGCAGAAGGAAGGCTGTCACATGGGTGAGGCCGCAGGTGAGCGGGAGGACACTCAGGAGAACCGCTATCAGGCGTGTGATCAGGCCACGACGATAGAGAAACAGGGCTGTGATCAGGACAGGAGTGAGGAAATAGGCGAGCGCCGTCCAGCTATCGCTCAGGACATGAATCAATGTGCTGCGCTCCACGGGGAGCGTGTGATTTCTCCATCAACGGCATCGAAAACGAGCAGTCTGAAGCCCCGAAGCCAAGCCATGGGACAACCTCTACGAAAATTGATCTCTACAATGACCAAAAAGGAGATAAAGTCAAAGTATTATTTTATTTAAAGTTGAAAATTGGAACGTTCGGGACATCCGACCCTGGGGATGACAAAAGCAGGGTATCGTGGCAGAAACGGGGTCGTTCAACGATATCAAAAAGCCGTCGCCGCATGCGAGTTGGCGATCCAGGGGAGGGCTTCATGCTCGGTTACCAATCTTCGCCGATGGCGCATCGGCTTGGTGTGATCCTGATGCTCTCCGGACTGCCCACCGCCGTGCATGCTGCTGATGGCAATGTGCCGGGCGAGTTGGTGGACGCTACCAAATTTCGCGTGTGCGCGGATCCGGACAACCTTCCCTATTCCAACAGGGCGGGCGAGGGGTTCGAGAACAAGATCGCCGAGCTTCTAGCTGGCGAGCTGGAACGCGAGGTCACCTACACGTGGTATCCGAGCACCGTCGGCTTCGTGCGCAACACGCTGGCAGCGCGGGTTTGCGATGTGGTGATCGGCACGACCCTCGTGAACGAGCTGATGCAGAACACCAACCCCTATTACCGCTCGACCTATGCACTCATCCAGCGCGCCGGCACCGAGGCCAAGATTACCGATCTTGACGATCCTGCCTTGAAGGACATGCGTATCGGCGGTGTCGCCAACACGCCGCCGATCACGCTCCTCGCCCAGCGTGGGTTGATCGGCAATCTCGCCCCCTATCAACTGATGGCCGACACACGCCATGATCACCCGGCTCAAGATATGGTGAAGGATGTCGAGACCGGCGAGATCGATATCGCCGTGGTTTGGGGCCCAATTGGCGGCTTTTTCGCCAAGCAAGCTGATGGCGATATGACGGTGACGCCGATCACGGCGGATGAAAACTCGCCCATGCGCATGGACTTCCGCATTTCCATGGGCCTCAGGCGCGGTGAGCCCGTTTGGAAGCAGCAGCTGGATGACCTCTTGCGCGAGGAGACGGAGGCTATCGAGGGTATTCTCCACGAATACGGCGTGCCGCTTCTCGACAATCAGGGCAATGCGATCCAGCCGAAGGAGCAGCAACAAGGGGGCCTCGTCGAGGAACCCGCGGGCTATCGCCTGGCGGATTTTCGAGCGCCGGTGCCGGCAACGCTCGAAGGGGCGGAGGTCTTGAGCACCACCAGCCTCGCAGCGCTGATCGAGGCCGAGCAACCTTTGCTCGTCGACGTCATGCCGGCGCCGAGGAAGCCCAGGGACACCGGCCTTTGGATTGCGCCGAAACGTGAGAATATTCCCGGCAGTCACTGGCTCGCCAACACCGGCTATGGAGAGCTCTCCGACGAATTCGCCGACTTCTTCGAGCAGGAACTGGCGGCGCTGACCGCGAACGATCCCGGCCGCCGCCTGGTTTTTTATTGTGAAGCGAACTGTTGGATGTCCTGGAATGCGGCGAAGCGGGCGCTGTCGCTCGGCTATGAGAACGTCGCCTGGTATCCGGAGGGCACCGATGGCTGGAAGGCGGCAGGTCTGCCGCTCGTCACGTCGGAACCGGCGGCCATGCCCGATTTTCTGCCAGTTACCGATGGATCGAACCGGACAGCGCCCCTGCTGGCCTTGGCCCGTCTGATCGCAGACTGATCCGGCCATGCAGATCATCGTGCTCGGCGCCGCCGCCGGCGGCGGGTTTCCGCAGTGGAACAGTACATGTCCCGTCGGTGCTAGAGCCTGGGCCGGTGATCCGGCAGCGGCCTGGCGCAATCAGTGCTCGTTAGCGGTCAGCGATGATGGTGAGCATTGGACGCTCCTGAATGCAGCACCCGAGATCCGGCATCAGATCCTGGCTACTCCGGAGCTGCATCCCAAGAGGAGTCCGCGTCACAGTCCGATCAGCTCAGTCGTTCTGACCAATGGCGACATCGATCATGTCGCGGGGCTGCTGACCCTTAGGGAAAGTCAGCCCTTCACGCTGTTCGCGACCCAATCGATCCTTGATGTCCTCGATGCCAACCCGATCTTCAATGCCCTCAACCCTAAGTTTGTTGAACGCAGGGCGTTCACCCTGGACTTGGACCTCGACACCGGGTGGGGCGTTCGTGTGCGGCCCTTTGCGGTGCCGGGGAAGGTGCCGCTCTATATGGAGGAGGATGAGGTTGAGATCGGGGGGGAGACTGAAGACACGATCGGGCTTGAAGTGGTGGGGCGAGATGGAGACAGTTTTTTCTTTATTCCCGGCTGTGCTGCCGTAACGCCTGCGCTCGAAGAGCGCGTAAGGGGTGCACGCCTCGTGCTTTTCGATGGGACGCTTTGGATCGATGACGAGATGAAGAAGGGGGGTATGGGCGTCAAGACCGGCGGGCGTATGGGGCATATGAACGTTTCCGGTGCGAATGGCTCGATGGCGGCGCTTGGTCCCTTGGATATCCAGCGAAAGATCTACATTCATATCAACAACACCAATCCGATCCTGCTTGGCGACTCGCCTGAGCGTGCCGAGGTCGAGGCGGCCGGGTTCGAGGTCGCATATGACGGCATGCGTATCGAGCTGGAGGGCAGGGGAGAAATAGCGATGACGGGGGACCCGAAGTGAGTGGAATGATGAGCGCCGACGAGTTGGAGGGCGCCCTTCGGCGCATCGGTGCCGAGCGCTATCACAACAATCATCCCTTCCATAAACGTCTGCATGCCGGTGAGATGACCAAGGCACAGGTTCAGGCCTGGGCGCTCAATCGTTTCTATTACCAGGCGATGATCCCGGTGAAGGACAGCGCGATCATGGCGCGCATGACCGATCCGGATCTCCGGCGTGAATGGCGTCAGCGCGTGATCGATCATGACGGTGAGGGGCCTGGCGATGGCGGCATCGAGCGCTGGCTGATGCTCACCGACGGCCTCGGCCTCGACCGGGACTATGTGATGTCGACGGACGGCATCCTTCCCGCGACCAAGTTCGCCGTCGAAGCCTATGTCCACTTCGTAAAAGAACGCCCCCTGCTGGAAGCCGTTGCCTCCTCGTTGACGGAGCTGTTTGCGCCGACGATCATCAAAGACCGGGTCAGCGGCATGCTCGCGAGCTATGATTTTGTCAGCGAAGACACGCTCGCCTATTTCGGCAAACGCCTGACCCAGGCGCCGCGCGATGCGAATTTCGCCCTCGACTATGTGAAGAGCGAGGCCAGGCGCCCGGACCAACAACAGGCCGTGCTGAACGCGTTGTACTTCAAATGCAATGTGCTCTGGGCACAGCTCGATGCCCTCCAGCACGCCTATATCATGCCTGGCCAGATCCCGCCCGGCGCCTTCATTCCGGAGACCGCATGACCGAACGCCCCGTCGTCAGCGAGGACTGCATCCCCAAGCTCCCGCGTGGCGTCAAACTCCGCCACGACAAGGCCCGTGACGCCTGGGTGCTCCTGGCCCCCGAGCGCGTTTTCATGCCTGATCCCATCGCCGTCGAGATCCTAAAGCGGTGCTCGGGGCAAGTTGCACTTGCAGGCATTATTGATGACCTCGCCAAGACGTTTGCGGCACCGCGGGAGCAGATCGCCAAGGATGTGACGGCGATGCTTCAGGATCTCGCGGACAAGGGGATGGTGGTGGTTTGAAGCTATTGGATATTGCTGCATAGCGTGGCCGAAGCTAGGGCATTTCGCTACAATTCGGATCGATAAATGGTGGTTGGAGCAGTAGACATTCGTCGGCAACCACTGGGCTGTCGTGGACAGGGGACTTGGGAGCAGCTGCTGGCTCAATCTGGTCGGGAGATGCCAGGGGATCCATCCTTTTAGCAATAGCGGTTTCAATCTTCTTCAATGTTTGGTCGACACGATCAGCAAGGTGCGACGGACTTTGCTCTGCGAACCAAGGCGCCATCTCAAAAAAGAGTAGCATCAAGAATGAGGCGGTTAGACTCGCTCCGACGCCTTTCCAAAATTGACCGCGTCCACTCTTCGCAATATGAGCCTTGGCGTAGTCACGCTGAATGCGTGGCGTCGCGTCTTCGATCACCTTGTCCGCATAGATCTTGAGCCGCTGCTGAGCGTCCTTGCATAGTGTATCTCGCTGACCATCATTCAGATTATGATGAATCTTATGGAAAGACGCATCGTTGCGTCTCATTGGTTTCTCAATCAGCGCTCTTCGTTTGTGGTCCTTGTAGATCCCATAGGCAACCAGACCATCAAAGTCGCTGAGACCAGTGCATAGACGATAGAATGCTGGCGAGAACAGATGGCTCTCTAATAGAGTTTCAACCTCTTTGTCGTAGTCTGGATGTGCCGACATAGATAAGCCAAAGCTCAACGAAGGTCAGGCGGAGGCACGCTGCCGGCTGCCAAAGCCGCTGCTTTCAGTAGACTTTCGCTTGCTTCGTAGCGAATGATGGTGCCATCTGGATGCCGATGCGCGATCAAAGGGCCATCGTTGTCATCGGCCTTCACTTCATCTTCTTCCATGATGTCCGGAGTGATCAGGAATCCGAAGAATTCACGGACAGTCGTGAAGATTGCCATCTCTTAGTCTCCAAAGGTTCCCGGCAATCTCTCCCAATACCAAAAATTCATTAAGATGAACTTAACAATGTTGATGGTAATAATCAACAAAAAGAAAGTAAGGGATGATTGTCAACTTGTAGAGTATTTTTGATCAAAAACACCTAATCTCCGCCTCAATTTGCGCCTGCCTAACCTTGTCGACGGCTTCCTTGGCCAGTTTGGTCTCGCGGAAGAGGGCCATTTTCTCGCCACCGCCGCGGACCTGGCGCATGGCGAGGATGGTTTCGGCTTCCGCGTAATCCTCGTGCGGGAGGATCGAGGAGATCACGTCGATGCTGCAGGAACATTTCTTCAGCGCATCCTGAGTCTGGCCATTCGAGGCCATGCAGGCGAACAGGTAGTCGCCGATGGCCTCGGTCGGATAGTCGTGAGCAAGGCTCGGATCGGCCAGCCCAAAAAGGGCGACAACGGCGGTGATCGTCAGGCGTTTCTTAGTCAAGGGTGCAGGACCCTCCTGCTATTCCAGGTGGCTGGTGAGTGAGCGGGCAAGTGCGAAGGCGCGCTGTTCCAGGAGGACCGGCTGCTCGCAGAGATAGGTGAGGGATTTTCTCCGGTCCTCGAAGATGCGGATGTCCCAGTCACGTTCGGCGATGGCGGTGTCGCGGGCGAGAACGTCGCTACGATCGATCGTTTCCAGTTCCTGGTTCTTGGCGTTGATCTTATCGGCGAGCAAGCGCTGACCGCGTGAGAACTTTTTGATGCCGTTGATGATCGAAGCGCGGTCATCGTTGATGATCTCGAGGGTTGCCTTGAAGAGCGCTGCGAGCGCCTCGTGCCCGTCTTCGCCCTTTAGCGTGCCGGCATAGTCGGCGATCTGCTGCTCAGCCTCGTCGATCGGCACTCGACGCGCAGCCAGCTCTTTGGAAAGAGCGTTGAACGCCTGGTCATCCTTCGGCCCGTCCACCTCATCAAGCGGCGGCCCCGTCCACACCATCCCTCCCGCAATCTCCGGTAGCAACCGCTGCACACAAGGCCAATCCGGATCGGCAGGCGCGGCCTGTGCGTCGACTTCCCCGGAAGATATCGCGAAGGCGACGACGGTCAGTACCAAGCACCGCGACAGCGTCAACGATCTGGCCGCGCCAGTCATGAAGGGTCGAGGACGGCGACGCCCCAGGGGAAGCGGCCGACGGCGATGGATTTGGTGACCTTGTCGGCTTCGACGTCGATCACCGAGATGTCGTTGGAGACGCCGTTGGTTGAGTAGATGAATTTTTCGTCCGGGGAGAAGGCGAGCTGCCAGACCCGTTGGCCGACCAGCAAATAATCGATGACTTCGTAGGTCTTTGCGTCGATGACGGCGACGCGGTTGGAGGGGCCGAGTGCGACATAGGCCTTGGAGCGATCATCGAGGACGCGCACACCGACCGGCTGGATGGCCTCCGGCGGAACGCCTGGGATCTCGAAGGTGATCTTCTGCTTGATCTCGCGGCTTGCATTATCGATGACGGCGACCGTCCCGCCAATCTCGGCGCTGACCCAGACCTCCTCGCCATCGGCGGTGAATTCAGCAAAGCGCGGGCGCTGGTCGACCAGGACATTGTCGGTGATTTCCGATGTCGCGGTATCGATGAAATGCGCCATGTTGGTGGTCTCGGAGGTGTTGACCACGGTGGCGCCATCGGGGCTCACGCCCATGCCTTCCGGCTCGACGCCGACCGGGATCTCAGCCCGGATCGACCGGCTCTCGATGTCGACGACGGAGACCAGATTGTCATCCTCGTTGGCGACATAGATGGTTTTGCCGTCCGGCGAGATGACCATCAGTTCCGGGTCGGGTCCCGACGGCATGGTGCCGACGATCTGATAAGTCGAGGTATCCATGATCTCGATGGTGTCGTCATCGGAGGCGCAGATATAGAGAAACTTGCCGTCCTTGCCGAGCTCGATGCCGCGCGGACGCTGGCCAACCGGAATTTCCTTGATGAGCTCTAGGCTGTCGCCGTCGATAATGCTGATCGAGTTGCCCTTCTCGTTGGAAACGAAAATCATGCGGGCTTCGGCATTAAAGCCGACTATGGCCGTGAGAACCACAGCGAGCGGCAAGCAGCGCAGCATGTTGATTATTCCTCCCTGTTGCGCGGATTGATTAAACGCACCCCAATTTGCCGAGGCTCCGCCCTTTTGTCGACCTTCAGCAGCAGCTAAGATCGTTGGATCGTGCTTTGAGGTGCGATGATTGCTCAAAGGCGAGAATCTGGATCAAGACTTTTGCTATGGGAGGTTGGTAAGCAGGTGCACAGTTCTATTCTGGCGGGCATTGTGATCGCTGCTGTCAGCATTGCCTGGGCATCCAAGGCATCGGCCGGCGAGGACAGGATCAAGCTTGCGGTGTTCGGTTTCGAATTGATCGACAGCAGCCTGCAGGGCGACATCGAAGGGCAAAGTGCCGACGATCTCCGGCGCCTCTCGATGATCGAGGAGGATCTGAAGCGCCAGCTCGTTGAGTCTGGCCGCTATGAGCTGGTCGATGTCGGGCCGGCAGCAGAGATGATCGAGGCGGCTGGCTATCTCCACGGATGCAATGGCTGCGAGGCCAAGATTGCGGAAGGGCTCGGCGCAGACCAGGTGCTGATCGGCTGGGTGCAGAAGGTCAGCAACCTCATTCTCAACTTGAATGTCGGCATACGCGATGTGACGAGTCGGAAAAAAGTGTTCGCCGCCAGCGTCGACATTCGTGGCAATACTGATGAGAGCTGGCGCCACGGCATCCGCTATCTGATCAAGCGAAAGCTGTTCAAGGACAATTCGAAGATCGAACGGGGCTGAGCGCCACCGGCGCTCGGTTCGCCACCTGCACTCGGCAACGCCACCGACATTCGGCAACGCCACCGACGTTCGGCAACGCGGCCGACGCTCGGCAACGCGGCCGACGCTCGGCCGGCCTTGGCTCAGTGGACGGAGGCTTGTTTAAGGAAGCTGTTGCGGTCGGCTGATTTCAGGCGCACGTCGATCTCTTCGCCCTCACGCATCAGGGTAAGCGGGATTTCGACGCCGGCTTCGCCCTGGGCCCAGACTTTGCGCCACATGTCGGCGAGGTCCAATATGTCATCATCGCCGACCCGAACGATGACATCGGCGACCTCAATGCCGGCCTGATCCGCCGGGCCGTCTTTGGCAAGGCCGACGACGAAGACGTTGTCATCGCTGCCATCGGCGGTGAACATGCCGAGCCAGGGGCGGGGCGGGCGCTGCGCCCGGCCGAAACGCATGAGGTCGTCGAGAATGGGTGGCAGCAGGTCGACGGGCACGATCATGTTGCCGTCGGCCGTCGTCTCTTCATCGGTATCGCCGCTGGAATGCTGAACCAGCAGCGAGCCGATACCGATCAGTCGCCCATCGGTGCCGATGCAGGCGGTGCCACCCCAGTTGGGATGGGCAGGAGCGGTAAAGAGGGCTTCGTCGATGAGATATTCCCAATAGCCGGCGAACTCTCGCTTGGCGATCACTTCGGCTTCGAGGGCAGATGACCGTCCTTCATGGCCTGCGATGATCACCGGGCTGCCGGCGCGAACGTCTTTGACCGATCCGAACGGAAGGGGCTGGACGTCGAGCCGGGACAATGCTTGCACGAGCCCAAACCCGGAGGCCTGATCATAGCCGACGACATGTGCTTGAGCGACCTGGCCATCCTTGGTGGCGAGCCAGATGGTTTCCGCTTCGGTGATGAGATAGCCGATGGTCAGCACCAGGCCATTGTCGCTGATGACCACGCCGCTGCCGGCGCGCTCGGTGCCGAGGACCTGGGCGGTGAAGGCATCGCCTGGCACCTCCGCGCGCAGCGAGACGATGGCCGAAAGCATGCGGTCGAGATCAAAACCGTAGTCCCTGGCCTTTGGGCGCGCCTCTTCCGGAATCAATCCTTCCTTCGACTTTTCCACCTACACCTCGCAATCCAGCACATCATCTTCAAGGGTGTCACAAAGGCGGACGGTAACGTCAAGGGAGATCGACCCTGCGGTCCGTTCAAACGGACGTTTCATCCGGTTTGTCTATCAAAGAGCGAAAAAATCAGCACTCGAAAGCGCACAAGGCAGGCTCTCGTGGCCGAGGGCAATGTCAGTGGAAATTGCCGGGTCTGACAATAGCCTGTTCGGATCGGGCGATCACGTCGGTAGCGCGATGCACGTTGGAAGATCTCGGCAGGTCGCCCTTCTGCATGAGGATATCGATCTCGGCGCCATATTGATCGACGACTTCTTCACCGAAGCGCGCACGAATACCACTGCCGATCAAGAGTTCCTGGCGGCGTGCAAAGCTGATCTGGCTTTGGCGTCCGGCGATGCCCTGCGGATCGATATATTCATTGCGGTCGCCGACGATGAAATAGTCGAAACCTTTGTCTTCGGTAAGTTCGGCGGCACGATAGAGAAGGTAGAGGTCGACGGTTTTTCGCGGCGTAATCCCGTTGCCGTTGAAGCCGACCCGGTACTGATCCTTGCCGATTTCCTTCAGGCTATAGCCATAGCCGCCGCCATCCTCGGCCGCAACATAAGGGGTCGGCTTGGCGCAGGCAGTAAGCACCATCAACCCTAGAACCGTAGCAAGCGACGTCAGACGATACATGATGGAATTCCTTTCCGTTCTCGTGATAGACGCGCGCTCGTCCAAATCCCTTGTCGGCTTCGCTCAGTCCCGTGCTGAAGGCGTCAGCTTGAGCGTTTTGCGTTCGCCGTTTCTCAGCACGACCAGATTGATCGGCTGGCCGACCTTCAGGCCATCGAGGGCGTGCGAGTAGTCGTAGATATTGCCGATCTTGCTGCCGGCGATTTCGACGATCAGATCACCGCCTTCGATACCAGCCTCGGCCGCTGGTCCGCCATCGGTGACACCATTGATCAGCGCACCTTTGACATCGGCTGCGGCATAGTCGGGGAGGGTGCCGAGATAGACCGACGAAGTCCGTCTTCTGCCGGCACGCTCACCAGGTTGCTGCTTGATGTAATCCGGAGGCGTCTCAGCCTTGGCGACGGCGCGTGTGATAAGCGCCATCAAGCGGGCAATATCGGCCGCACCCTCATAGTTCAGCGTATCGGCCGTATCCGCGGGGGTACTGTATTTTTCATGCGGTCCGGTGAACGCATTCAGGACAGGCACACCCATCAGGTAGAACGAGGTGGCATCAGTCGGCAGGAAGGCGTTGTCGTTGGTGGTGATCGCAAGGCCGACCGGCGCGTTGCGCTGCTCGATTTCACCCGGCCAAATGCTGCTCGATCCCACGCCTTGGAGGATCAGGTTGTCGCGGTAGCGGCCGATCATGTCGAGATTGAGATAAGCAGCGACATCCGGCTGCAGCGTTTCCCTTTTGTCGCCGGCAAAGCGCTTCACGAAGTGGTCCGATCCCAAAAGGCCCAGTTCCTCGCCGGACCAGGCGGCGAACACGACGTCCCGCGGCAGGTCGAGTTTACCCCTGGCCTGCTGGTCGACGAGATATTCGGCGATCTCCAGAAGGCCGGCGACGCCGGAGGCGTTGTCATCTGCGCCGAAATGGATGTCACCCTGCTGTTTGTCCTTTGCCAGTGATTTACCTTCGACGCCGCGGCCGAGGTGATCGACATGCGCGCCGACCATGACCGCACTGCCGGAGGAGCCATCGCTGGCGGCAAGTCGCGCCAGAACGTTTCGTCCGGTGTGAACGTCCTGTTTCAGGGCCACATGAGCTTCGATCTTGAGATCGGGAATCTCGAAGCCCGGAACCTGTTCGCCCTCATCCAGTTCGCTTTGGAGCCGACCGATGTCCTTTTCCAGGCCCGACAGGATGACGGACGCCAGGTCATTGCTGATGGAAATCGCGCCCAGCGCGGATCCCGCTGTCGCCGCATCGAAGCCGAGCGGCACCAGTTCGTCTTTCACGACGGCATTCGGGCCGCTGACCACGATCAGGCCAACAGCACCACGCTCGCGCGCTACCGCGGCCTTGTAGCCGAGATCGGCATATCGATGCAGATGCTGGCGGCGTTCGGCGCCAATATCTTCCGGCAGTTGGCGCAGCACCATGACCCACCGACCCTCGACATCCAGGCCGTCATAGGAATCGTAAGCGCTTTGGCTGTTGTCACCCTTTGGCGCGACCACACCGTAGCCGGCAAACACGATGGCGCCTGCCTCGATATCGCCCTCCTTGGACATGCCGAGCGGGCGCCAGTCACGATCGATCTCGGGTGTGGCCTCGAGGCCAGGGATCCGCAACCGGTTGTCGGTGCCCAGCGACACGCCTGCGGTGAAGTCGAAGGGCTGGAAGTAACTACCGTCATCGCCAGCAGGTTCGAGGCCGAAACGTTCGAACGCCTTGGCGACATAGTCGGTGGCCAGCTTTTCGCCATGACTGCCGGTCAGCCTTCCTTCCATCACCTCGCTGGCGAGCACCTCCACATGCTGACGGAGGTCATCCACCGAGATGTCGGCCGTGCTCTCCGGCAGGGGCGGCACCTCGCCCGGCAAAATGGCGGTTTTCTCATCAAGGCCAAGAAGTTTGCGTGCGGTGGCGTCGTTCCATTCTGCCGTGAAGAGCTGGGGTTTCTTGTCGGCCGTCCTGGCCGATGCCCAGGCGATCGTCCTTCCGTCAGGCGAGAACACAGGCAGGCTGTCGAAGCTCTCGACCGAGGTCACACGCACGGGCTCACGCTCGCCAGCGCTGTCCACGAGATAGAGCTCGAAATTGGCGAAGCCGTGCACACTGGTGGCGAAGATCACGTAATCGCCGGAGGGATGGAAGAAGGGAGCCCAGGACATGGCGCCGAGATCGGTGATCTGCCGCTCGTTGGTGCCATCAGGGTTGGCGGTGAAGACCTCGGCACTATGGCCGTCTTCCGCAAAGCGCCGCCAGATGATTTTCTCGCCGTCGGCACTGTAGAACGGGCCGCCATCATAGCCGGGGGTGTCGGTCAGCCGGCGCACATTGGAGCCGTCGGCCTTCATGACGTAGAGATCCATGAAGAATGACGGATCTTTCTCAAAACGCGCCTGATCCTCAGGCGACAACGGCCCTTCATAGGCATGGCGGTTGGAGGCGAAGAGTATCTCTTCACCATCGGGTGAATAGGAGGCCTCGGCATCATATCCGAGCGCATCCGTCAGGTTGACCAGATCACCTGAGCCGTCGAGCGCACGCTCAAAGATGTCGTACTGTTCGTCGAAACTCCAGGAATAGCGTCGTCCCCCTTTTTCGCGGTCGGCGAATTCCTGCTCCTGCTTGGCGACGGCCTCGGGATCGAGATGGGTCGAAGCGAACAGCAGGCGCGTATCGTCCGGGTGCAGCCAGGCGCAGGTGGTCTTGCCGACACCCAGCGAGACGCGCTCGGTGTCGCCGGTCTCGAGATCCATCAGATAAATCTGATAGAAGGGATTGTCGGCCTCACGCTCGCTCTGAAAGATTAATTTGGTGCCATCGGCGCTGAAATAGCCCTCGCCGGCACGCCGGCCCTCGAAGGTGAGCTGGCGGATGCCGCCGAGCAGCTCCGCTTCATGTCCCTCCTGCTCGGCCATTGTCTCGGCATCAAAACTGCCAAAAACAAAAAGGCCGCCTGCAAAGGCGAGTGCCGCCCGCCGAACTCTGTCCGCCGTCATCTGGTCGTTCCTGCGATAATTCAGCTGCCCCCTATGGTGCGCGCACCAGGACATTTCCGGCGTGATACTAGTCAGGAGACAGGCCCGGTCAATGTCAGGCAGCAGCTCGCTGCCCGGATTTTCCGAAGCTTTCCACGACAAGCTGCTCGCCTGTCTCTCTGCTCGCCTTTGGCGTTGGTTGCGCGCTGCGAGGCGCAAGGATCTCGCCAAGTCAGCGCAGTCGGCGTAAGGTGCCCTTTCTAGACATTATTTCAGCCTAGAAGGCCTGCACAATCGGCGGTGTGTGCACTGCGAAGAAGCACACCCGGGGAGAAAGACATGGATGAGCAGTTTGACGATGGCCTGAGTTCGGGCGCGCCTAACGATCTGGACAGTTTCTGGATCCCCTTCACGCCGAACCGGCAGTTTAAGAAGAACCCGCGGATCGTGGTTGGTGCCAAAGGGATGCATTACACTTCCCATGACGGCAGGCAAATCCTTGACAGCTCCAGCGGTCTTTGGTGCGCCAATCTCGGTCATTGTCATTCGAAGGTGGTGAGCGCCGTGCAAAAAGCGGTGGCCACCCTTGATTTTGCGCCGTCCTTCCAGTTCAGCCACAGCCAGGCCTTCGAGCTCGCGTCCCGCATAGGTACGCTGATGCCGGATGACCTGAACCGCGTTTTTTTCTGCAACTCCGGTTCGGAGGCTGTTGATACTGCCCTGAAAATTGCGCTCGCCTACCACCGGGCCAAGGGTGACGCGGGTCGTTATCGCCTGATCGGTCGTGAGCGTGGCTATCATGGGGTTGGCTTCGGCGGCATCGCAGTTGGTGGCATGGTCGCCAACAGAAGAACCTTCGGACCGACGCTTGCCGGCGTTGATCACCTGCCGCACACGCTCAATCTCGAGCACAACGCCTTTAACCGCGGACAGCCCGAATGGGGTGCGCATCTGGCCGATGATCTGGAGCGCCTCGTCGCCCTTCACGATCCGTCCACCATCGCCGCCGTGATCGTCGAGCCGGTCGCGGGATCGATCGGCGTCTACCCGCCGCCCAAGGGCTATCTCGAGCGCGTCAGGGAGATTTGCGACAAGCACGGTATTCTCCTGATTTTCGATGAGGTGATCACCGCTTGGGGGCGTCTGGGCAAGGCTTCCGCCGCCGAGTATTTCGGCGTCACGCCCGATCTCATGACCAACGCCAAGGGGCTGACGTCGGCCCATGTGCCGATGGGCGCCGTGATCGCCCGGGACTTCATCTATGAGGCGATGATGGAAGCCGGTGGCGGCCCGGACAACGAGCATATGATCGAGCTCTTCCATGGTTACACCTACTCCGCCCACCCGCTTGCCGCAGCCGCGGGCCTCGCCACCCTTGAGGCCTACCGGGAAGAAGGGGTCTTCGAGCGGGTCACCGAGAACGCTCAATATTTCGAGGATGCGCTCCATGCCCACCGTGATTTGCCGGGCATGCTGGACATCCGCAATATCGGCTATATGGGCGCCTTCGAGTTCGAGCCATTGCCGGGAGCGCCCGGTAAGCGCGTTTTCGAGATCATGCTGGAATGCTATGAGCGCGGATTGATGATCCGGGTCAGTGGCGACACTATTGCCTTTTCACCGCCGCTGGTTTCTGAGCGTTCTCATCTCGACGAGATGATCGGCACGGTTGCCGATGTCGTCAGGGCCAAGATGGCTTAAGGTTGAGTCAAATATTTCGCGGCTTTTTTTATGTGAAATAATAGTTTCGACACGAGGCTGGACGCCGCCCTGATCTTCACGCTATTTGAGGGGCGGCGTCGCAGCGGTGGCTACATTTCCGTGGCTATTGCCGGGGGGAATCCGAAAAATGAGGCGAGGCAAGGGCGTATGAAGGATATCGGGCATTGGATGAACGGTGCCAAGGTGACGGGCGCCAGCGGACGCTACGGCGACATCTTTAATCCGTCGATCGGAGAAACGTCCGGGCGGGTGGCGCTGGCAAGCGGCGCGGAAGTCGATGCGGCGGTTCAAGCAGCTAAAACAGCACTTCCTGGCTGGTCAGCACAGACACCACTTCGCCGTGCCCGCGTGATGTTCAAGCTGAAGGCGCTGATCGAAGATCATATGGACGAGCTTGCCGATCTGGTGAGCGCCGAGCACGGCAAGACCGTCGATGACGCCAAGGGCTCGATCACCCGTGGCCTCGAAGTGGTCGAGTTCGCTTGCGGTATCCCGCAGCTTCTGAAGGGTGAGTTCAGTGACAGCGTCGGCACCGGCGTCGATCTCCTGTCGTTTCGTCAGCCGGTTGGCGTATGTGCAGGCATCACGCCTTTCAATTTTCCGGCCATGATACCGCTTTGGATGTTCCCGCTGGCGCTGGCCTGCGGCAACACCTTCATCATGAAGCCATCGGAGAAGGACCCGTCTTGCCCGATGCTCCTGGCCGAACTTGCGGCCGAGGCCGGCGTGCCGGCCGGCGTTCTGAACGTGGTCAACGGCGACAAGGAGGCGGTGGATGCGATCCTTGCTCATCCCGACATCGCCGCGGTGAGCTTCGTCGGCTCGACCAAGATTGCCGAATATGTCTATCACACCGGCACCGCCCACAATAAGCGTGTCCAGGCGCTCGGCGGCGCCAAGAACCACATGGTGGTCATGCCTGATGCCGATCCGGCGCAGGTGACCGACGCGCTGATCGGTTCCGCTTATGGCTCGGCCGGCGAGCGCTGCATGGCGGTCTCGGTGGCCGTGGCGGTAGGCAGCGCCGGCGATCGGCTGATCGAGGATCTGGCGCCGAGGGTCAAGGAGCTCAAGATCGGTCCCGGTAACCAGCCCGGTGTCGAGATGGGCCCGCTGGTGACCGCAGAGCATCTCGCCAAGGTGCGCGGCTATATCGACCGAGGCGTCGAGGAAGGTGCGGATCTCGTGGTCGATGGCCGCGACTTCAAGCTCGATGGCTATCAGGGGCACGAGAACGGTTATTATGTCGGCGGCTGCCTGTTCGATCGGGTGACGACCGATATGAGCATCTATCAGGACGAGATCTTCGGTCCGGTGCTCTCGGTGGTGCGCGCACCCGACTTCGAGAGTGCTGTCAAAATGGTCAACGACCACGAATATGGCAACGGCACCGCGATCTTCACCCGTGATGGCGATGCTGCTCGAAGCTTCGCCCATCAGGTCAATATCGGCATGGTCGGGGTCAACGTGCCGATTCCTGTGCCCATGGCCTTCCACAGCTTCGGTGGCTGGAAGCGCTCCCTCTTCGGGGATCATCACGTGCATGGGCACGAGGGTGTGCGCTTTTATACCAGACAGAAAGCGGTCACCACCCGCTGGCCGACAGGCATTAAAGCGGGTGCGGACTTCAGCATTCCGACCATGAGCTAACTGAAGATCCCGATCGAATTCGAGGAAACGCCGCAACGCGAGGTCATTCATAGCCGCCTTGCCAACAAGCCAGTCGGGTCAATCAAGCAACAAAGGGAGGGTTCATGCCCGAGCTCCCGGATATTACGATTTACGTCGAGGCCCTCGAACGGCGCCTCAAGGATCAAGCCATCGAAGAAGTCCGATTGGCCAGCCCTTTCCTTTTGCGTTCGGTTGAACCTTCGCTCGACGAAGCAATCGGCAGAAAGGTCGACGGCGTTCGACGGCTCGGCAAACGTGTGCTGATTGGGCTCGAAGGTGACCTATGGCTGGTCTTTCACCTGATGATCGCCGGCCGTTTCAATTGGAAAGAGCCTGGCGCCAAGCTCGCCGGGCGCCACGCGCTCGCTGCGTTTGATTTCGCCCACGGGTCCCTCACGCTCACCGAATTCGGCCCGAAAAAACGGGCGTCTCTCCACGTCGTGCAAGGTGAGGACAGTTTAGCAGAGCACGATCCGGGCGGTTTGGAGGTGCTGGACACAGACCTCGAAACCTTCGAGGAAGCGCTTACCCGCGAGAACCATACGTTAAAGCGCACACTCACCGATCCGCATCTTTTTAGTGGCATCGGCAATGCCTATTCGGATGAGATTCTGCACCGGGCGCGCCTGTCGCCGAAGGCAATGAGCACTCAGCTTGATGCCGACGAGATACAGCGCCTCTACGACTCGACACGTTCGACACTTCAGGATTGGTTGGAGAAGCTACGCGCTGAGGTTGGCGAGGACTTCCCGGAAGCGGTCAAAGCCGACCGTGCAGGCATGGCAGTGCATGGTCGGTTCAACGAGCCCTGTCCGGTCTGCGCCACGCCCGTACAGCGCATTCGTCGTCAGGACAGTGAGAGCAACTACTGTCCGCGCTGTCAGACCGACGGCGAAATTCTGGCCGACCGCACGACAGCCCAGCTCTTCAAGAGCAATCGCCCGCGAACCGTCGAAGACCTCGCCTCCTGACTTGCCGCCGGCAAGTTGGTGGACGCTTAGAGCCGGTTACTTCTCAGGCCTTCGGCGATTTCTGACGGGCCATCGGAGGTTGCCGCCATGGTGCTCAGCATGTTCTCATGCTTGCTTGGCTCGTCCTACGCTTGACGGATATGCGTCAGCCCGAGATGCTTGAAGCCACTCTTCGCCGCCATTGGGACGATGTTCGCAGTGTTGGTGTGAGGTCGAGCATGGCGGGATTGGATGGCGGGAATTTTACTTTTCTCAGTGACGGTTTTCTATGCCGGCTACAACCTCCTGATCAAGATGTCCGGTTCGTTCGTGCCGGAGACTGCGACCACCACCATTGTCGCCACGCTTTGTTTGCAGACAGCTGCCCTATCCATCTCGCTGGCGTTTTGCGCAATCCTCTATGCGAACGGTGGTCATGATTTTCGGCTGCCGGCAGGCGCGATCTTTTGGGCAGTTCTCGCCGGCATTGCCATCGGCGCTGCCGAAATCGGCTACTTCTATTTGTTTGGCGGCATCGGCACGATCCGTCCGATGTCAGCGAGCGTTGCGATACCCATCGTGGTCAGCGGCACCATCGTGATAAGCATGCTTGCGGCATGGCTGGTCTTTGATGAGGCCATGGGTGCGCGCCAAATCTTTGGCGCCGGCTGTATCCTTCTGGGTACTATCGTTCTTTTTTCCGATAAGCTCTGACAGCAACGCCATACTGCATGGCGCTCTCGCACAGCATCTGCCAGAGGGACGCTGCGAAGCTGCGAGGGAGCAACAGATTGATGTCGTCTTCGGCCCGCCAGAGGGTGACGCCGATATGGTGAAAGGCCGTGGAGGCGACCGAGCCCGTAGGGAAAGAACCTTCTCGAAGGTCAATCGGCAGGAAATGGTTCAAAAGCACTTCGGCCTTTTTGCCGCTGACTTTCAGCCAGGTTCTCGAATGTGACAAATCCAGGAAGTTGCCTTCTTCAGGGAGGATCGCAGCCGGCGCTGAAGCGGTGCTTCCTTCGGCGACAAGCCACCATTTCAAGGGCTCTACGCGCATCAGCGTTCCGTTGCTTCCAGTTGTGACCTGCCCGGGACCGGGTATTGCGGAAAGGCCAAGTGTTTGCGCAGCCACCTCACCGGTTTGTGCAATCGTTTCAGGCCATGCCGCCAACTGGAAAAGAGTGTGCTCCCTGACTTCCGACAACGAGACGGCGGGCTGTTCACCATGGCCTGGTCGACCAGCAGCCAGATGGTTATCGAGTGGTGAAACCACATCAGCCATGCATGCGCTCCCCATTGGGATCGACCATGTGGGGCGATAGGATATCGACCTCGACATTGCCCTGACGCACCGGGTCAGCCGCGACGGCGCCCTTGCCGCGCCAGGCTTCGTGCCCGCCTCTGATGAAGCCAAGCCCGATCCAATGGCCCAACGCTGGTGAATGGGTGACGGCCGTAACCCAGCCCTCGCCAAATCCTGAAACATCGTCCGCTTTGCAAAGAAGTGCGCCGCCGTTGAATGTCTGAGCGCGGTCCTTCGGGAAGATGCCGACGAGTTGCGGCCTGTCTTCGCGCAGCATGTCCGGGCGCTGACGGAGCGCGCTGCCGATATAGGATTTCTTCGGCGATGCCATTTTTCCCAGGCCCGCATCATCGATGGTGACGCGACCATCGAGCTCAGCACCTGTCACATGGCCCTTTTCGATGCGGAGCGTACTGAGGGCTTCAAGCCCGTAGAGACAGCCGCCCATCGGTTCGGCCGCAGCCCAGAGCAGGTCCATCATCGCAGGGCCGTAACCGGCGGGCACGTAGACTTCGTAAGCGCGCTCGCCGGAAAAGCTGATCCGTGCGATCAGGCAGTCGATGCCATCCTTCAGCCTGGTCGAGGTCACACCCATGAAGGGCAGATTGTCGTTCGAGATGACCTCGCCGTCTTCCAGGCAGGTGGCGATGCCGTCCCGTGACTTCGGGCCAGCCACCGAGACTCCGGCCCATTGATCCGAAACGGAGGTGACGTGGACCTTCAATTCAGGCCAGCGGATCTGCAGCAGTTCTTCCAGCCAGACCATGACCTTGGCGGCGTTGCTCGTCGTGGTGGTCATCAGGAAGTCATTTTCCGACAAGCGCCAGGTCGTGCCGTCGTCCATGACCATGCCATCATCGCGCAGCATGATGCCGTAGCGTGCCTTGCCCACCGGCAGCTTGGCGAAGGCATTGGTGTAGATCCGGTTCAGGAAGGTGGCGGCATCCGGCCCCTGCACGGCGATCTTGCCGAGCGAACTGACATCGCAGATGCCGATGGATTTTCGGGTGGTATCGGCCTCACGGATATAGGCGTCCGACATGCTTTCGCCGGCAGCCGGAAAGTACCAGGGGCGCTGCCAGAGGCCGACATCGATCATGGTGGCGCCGTGCTGCAAATTCCATTCGTGCAAGGGGCTGCGGCGCAACGCGCGGAAGTGGATGCCGGTGTTGCGTCCGGCCAGTGCACCGATGGCGACAGGCGTGTAAGGAGGACGAAAAGTGATGGTGCCGACCTCGGGGATGTCTTTGCCTAAGGCTTCGGCCATTAAGGCGAGCCCGACGATGTTGCCCATCTTGCCCTGATCGGTCGCCATGCCGAGTGTGGTGTAGCGCTTCATGTGTTCGACCGAGACGAAACCTTCCTGATGAGCCAGGCGAATATCATCGCTGGTGACGTCATGCTGCGGATCGACGAAGTTTTTCGTCTTTTTGCCGGGCTGACGGACTTCATAGAGCGGCTTGATCGGCGTGTTCCAGCCGCCCGGTTTGACGCTGACCGATGGCGTTTCATCACCTAGGAGCATCGCTGCCGCCGCGACACCCGATCGTTCGCAAGCCCCCGTGTCCCAAACACCGGCGGCAGATCCAGCCATCAATACGGGCTCCTCGCAGGAGCCGGGGAGGAAGCAGGCCAGCTCGGCGTTCCAGACCGGTTTGACGCCACGATGAGAAAGCAAATTGACGACGGGCGACCAGCCGCCGGAGATTAGGAGCAGGTCGCAACTTTCATAATCGGCAGCTTTCCAGCCAGTGCCATCAGCCTCGGCAAGTTTCACGCCGTGAATGCTTTTGGCGCCGCAGGCTTCGAGCGGGGCAAAGCCGGTTTTCGAATGAATGCCGGCATCTCCGAGCAGTGATCGCTCGCTCTCGTGAATTGAAGCGCGCGAATCCGCCATCGTGACGGTCGCCCCCGCGCAGGCGAGCTCGGTCGCAGTCGCATAAGGAGAGTCGTTGTTGGTCGCGATAACAATCCGTTGCCCCGGCAGAACGCCGTAGCGGTTCAGATAGGTCCGCGCCGCGGCCACCGTCATCACCCCTGGTCGATCGTTGTTTGCGAAGGCGAAGGAGCGCTCCAATGCCCCGGTTGCCAAAATCGTGCAGCCGGCGCGTACCGTCCAGAAGCGCTGGCGCGGCAGATGCTCGTCCTTGTCGGCGAGGTGATCGGTTACCCGTTCCAGCAAGCCCGCCGTGCCGTGGTCATAGAGGCCGAATGCCGTCGTGCGCGTCATGATCCGCACCCCGGCCTGTTGCAGCGACGAGATCAGCGAGCGGCGCCTCGTTTCCGGTTCGGGATCGGCATGGTTTAGAAAATTGCCGCCAAGCTCGAAGTCCTGCTCGACCAGGAGAACGTCCTTGCCCTTTTTTGCGGCGGTAAGGGCGGCGTTGAGCCCGGCCGGACCCGACCCGACCACCAGCACGTCGCAAAAGCCATGGGCATGGTCATAGTAATCAGGGTCGGCCTCGCGTGAGGCTTCGCCCATGCCGGCGGCTTTACGGATGAGTTTTTCATAACGCATCCATACGCTGGTGCCGCGTCCCCATTCGAAGGGGGGAAGGCCCATAAAGGTCTTGTAGTAGAAGCCGGCTGAGAAGAAACGGCTGAAGACGCCGGCGATCGCACCAACATCATGCCGCACATTTGGCCAGGCATTCTGCCCCTTTGCGACCAGCCCCTGATAGAGCTCCTGGGTGGTTGCCTTGACGTTGGGTTCATGGCGGGGGCCGTCACCGATCGAAGTGATGGCGCCAGACTCCTCCACGCCTGATGACATCACCCCGCGGGGTCGGTGATATTTGAAGCTGCGGCCGAGAATCCGTTCACCATTGGCCAGAAGGGCTGAGGCGAGCGTGTCGCCTGCATAGCCCTCCAGCGCTTTGCCATCCCAGGAAAACGTCAAGCGTTGGCTGCGATCGATGCGGCCGCCCGCTGGCAAACGGCGCGCACTCATTCGGACGTCTCCAGCGCTTTCGCCATGCCCGGGTGAGCCGGCCGCACCGCGTGGATGTCATGGGTCATGGTATCGCGCTCGACCAGGAGCCACATCCGGCAGCCGCCGACATGCTGCCAGGTTTCGGTCTGGATGCCAGAGATGTTCTCTCGCTGAAAGACCGCCTCATGCCACTCTTCCGGCGAAGCATCGAGCGCTGGATAGACAACCGAGCCATCGCCGCCATAGCTGAACTCGCTGTGATCGCGCAGGCCACAGAACGGGCAGGGTATTCTGATCATTGGTATGACCAATTCATTTGTCTTCCTGGCCGTTCGTTCGAAGCACAGTGTTTCATCAAGCCTCTCTGAGGTATCCAACAAGTCACGAACCCAAAGTCCATGCTGTGGTCATACCCCCCCTATCCGTGCAGTTTCGGGTCAGGGCCAGCGCCGCGCTCATCGATCGTGATGCCGCGCTCGAACCGTCTCAGATCATGTTCGGCGATGACGGGATCGGGGCGGTCATTGGCGATCAAATCAGCAAAATACCAGCCGGATGCGGGGCTCGCCTTGAAGCCCCCGTAGTTCCAGCCGGCGTTCAGATAGAAGTTGTCGAGCGGCGTCTTGCAGATGAAATGCGAGCCGTCCATGGACATATCCATCACGCCCGACCAGTGGCGCAGCAGGCGAACGCGCCCGAGACAGGGCAGGATCGACATCGCGCACTCCGCCACGTTCTGCACGGTCGGAAGATTGCCTCGTTGCGCGTAGGATTTGTACGAGTCCAGGTCGCCACCGAAAACCATGCCGCCCTTGTCGGACTGCGAGATGTAGAAAATTCTGCCGGCTCCTCCGAAGGATACGACCTGATCGAGGAGAGGCTTCAGCGGCTCGGAGACGAAGGCCTGAAGCTTGTGGGACTCGATGGGGAGCTTGCCGAGGCCGGCCATGGTCCAGAGTCTGGATGTGTTGCCGGCAACGGCCAGGCCGACTTTCTTGGCGGTGATCCTGCCGCGCGACGTTTCCAATGACGTCACCTCGCTCGCATTGCGGGTGATGCCGGTGACTTCGCAGTTCTGCAGAATATCGACACTAAATTGGTCGGCTGCGCGCGCGTAGCCCCAGGCCACCGCGTCGTGGCGAGCGGTTCCGCCGCGTTTTTGCACGGCGGCGCCGATGATGGGAAAGCGTGCATTCGGCCCGTAGTTCAAATGCGGGATGGTGCGTTTGAGGGTCGGAAGATCCCAGATCTCAGCATCCGTCCCGGTAAGCCGCATGGTGTTGCAGCGCCGCGCAAACGCATCCAGCTCGCCGGGGTCGTACAGCAGCATCACATGGGAGCGCTGGCTGAACATAACATTGTAGTTCAGCTCATGGCTCAGATTCTCCCAGAGCTTCAGGGAGTGTTCGTAGAACTCGCGATTGCCCGGCATCATGTAGTTGGAGCGGACGATCGTCGTGTTGCGCCCGGCATTGCCGCCGCCGAGCCAGCCTTTCTCGAGCACGG
>JBPCVQ010000497.1:0-15271 GCA_051010395.1 Geminicoccaceae bacterium
CAGCAATTGCAGTTTCAGATTGGTGGAGCGCACCAATCGTCCGAGCTTCGGTGCCAGGATTAGGATCGCAAGCAGTAGGTGAAAGGCATATCGGCCCCAGACGACCTGGACGACTGAATAGTGCTGCAGCAGAAACTTCCCCGTCGCATGCACGCAGACGAAGAAGAAGGCGGTGATCAGCATCCAGACGGCGCCATTTCGACCGAGGGTGGCCAGCGGCCACCGGCTGATGAAGCTCTGGGTGGGCCGGGTGTTCACATAGCCCCCCGGGAGGGCAGGGGAGCTGCTTCGGTCGATTTGATCATGGCCGGACCCTAATGCATTCTTCGGCGATATAGAAACGGTTCAGGCTGAAACACCCACCCGGCCGCCCGAAGGAAAACCACACATCGCGTGATCGGGAGGGGACTGGCGTCGCCGTTGTTTCGATGCGATCGTCCGCGCATGAATGATGCCCGCCAGGACCGTGGCGTTCAGTCCGTCCCTTTTGCTCGATCGTCGCCTTTCTGGCGCATCGTCCTGCCGCTGGCGCTCGCCGAGACCGTCGTCTGGGCTGCCTGCTATTACGCCTTTCCGGCGATGCTGCTGATCTGGGAGCAGGATCTGGGCTGGAGCAAGACGGAGCTCTCGGGCGCGTTCACCTTGGCGCTCCTGACATCGGCGGCGCTCTCACCGGTGGTCGGCCGGCAAATCGATCGTGGCCGAAGCGCTATGGTGTTTACCGGCAGCGCACTCCTGGCGGCCGGCCTGCTGGCGGCGCTTTCGACCGTCACGGCGCTTTGGCAGTTCTACCTGATCTGGATTGGCCTCGGCGCCGCGATGGCCGGTTCGCTCTATGACGCCTGCTTTTCCGTGGTCACCCGATCCCTGGGCCGACATGCGCGAAAGGGGATTACCATCATCGCCCTGGTCGCGGGCTTTGCGGGCACGCTCTCCTTTCCAAGCGCGCATCTGCTCTCGGCCTGGCTAGGTTGGCGGGATGCTGTCCTGGTATTTTCGGTCGCCGTTCTAACCGTTGCAGCGCCGCTTATTTTCTTCGCCTGCCGCTCCGGTGAACGTCATCGAGAGAGGGGGGCACCGGCAGCGAGCCGTGATCTGCGCTCGGCACTTGGCGCTATGCGTGACCCCAACTTTTGGCGCCTCTCCCTCCTTTTCATCGCCGTTGCGGTCAATCACGGCGTCCTTCTCACCCACCTGTTGCCGATTCTGGCCGAGCGCGGCGTCGTTACCGGCACCGCCGTCTTTGCAGCAGCGATGATCGGCCCAATGCAGGTGGTGGGGCGCGTGGTGATGATGACGCTTGGCCGTAACGCTTCATCGAGCACCATCTTCATCGCCTGCATCGGTTCGACTGCGCTGGCCGCCCTGATGCTCTTGGGCGCCGGCGTGTCACCTCTTCTTCTGATCGGCTTCGTTGCCTTGCAAGGAGCCGGTTACGGTGTCGCCAGTATTGTCAGGCCGATCTTCATCGCCGAGCAGTTCGGCCGGGAGAATTTCGGTACGGTCGCAGGCCTGCTTGCCATCGCATCGATCGGCGGCACGGCGGCCTCACCGACGATTGCAGCCTTGATCTGGACGTTTGGCGGCTATGCCCTCGTGATCGGCTTTGCTCTCTTTTCTTCGGCTCTTGGCCTTTTGACCCTGATGCAACTACGCCAGCGGGTGGCTGCTTAGAGTCTGTCGGACGATGGGCTCAAAGGGTATCGACCCGCGTCACGAAGCAGTCCTGACCCTTCAGCTTCAGCCAACCGCAATAGCCATCAGCGTCGGGGCGACTGTCAAAGGCGCCTACCCAGATCCTAAGATACAGGCGTTCATCCACCAGGCGCTGGTTGAAAATCGGTTCGACATCGGCAAAGACACCCGGGAGGCGCTCATTGACCTCCTGCCAAAAGACACGGGCTGCAGCTTCGTTATCGACCGCCGCCAACTGTACCCGGTAGAGGTGGGTGTTGCTCTGAGCCTTTGTTCCTGTCGTCGATCGCGATTCTTCCTTTGCCGCCTGGAGTGCCTGCTTGATGCGCGGTGGCAGCTCACTGCGTCCAGCATCATTCGACGATGCGGCTTCTGACCTACGCGGCTGAGGATCGACGACCTCCTTCGGCCCGTCATTGGGTTTTGCGGCGAAGATCGGATCTTCGGGGGGAGACAGCGCGCGTTCACCTCGGTCTGGCCGTTCCGGCGCGAGATTGCTTGATCGATCGTCGAGAGGCGAAGGGAGCAGGGGCGTCTCACTCGCCGCCGTTTTCGAAACCAGAGCGGACAGCGCCTGCTCTGGTCCCGAGGGGCCGGTCGAACGATCGTCGTCGATCGGTCGTCGTTTGACGTCATCTTCCGCGTTCTGGGCAGCAGCTGACAGCAAGGTCTCGCTTAGGGGCTCGCCGGCGGATGGGCTGCTTCCCTGGATGAGGTCAGCGGGAGCCTCGCTCAGGTCATCGGTGTCAGGCGAAGCTGCGTCCGCAGGAGATGCTATCGCCGAATTCTCGACGTCCAGGGTGGCAACCGACGTCCCTACGAATTGTGGCTCATTCCGCACCTCTTCCTGCAAAGACTGTTCCGTCACAGTTGCCGCAGCCACTCCATCATTTTCTGGCGATGGGCGATCGCCGCTCTCGGGTGTGGCGATATGATGATCGCCGCTTGCTGGAAGCCAGAACGAAGCCATGAGCAAGGTTCCACCTGTGCCAAGCAAAAACCCGATGAGCAGCCATACCCAAATTGGTTGCTGCGATGGAGCCACATAGTTCTTAGGAGCGACCGGCGCGTCCGACTGAACGGTCGTGCTGCGACCTATTTTCTTGTGGACCTGATTGTTCCGGCGAGCGAAGCCATAGCTTCCACTGCCTTCATCAACCTCCATCTAGGGCTCCTGACGGGCATCACGCATTCAATGAAGTTATCATTAAAACTTCGACCATAGAGAACAATTGGTCAACAGTATATATTCCTGGAATAATGCACAACTAGCACTGATCAAACAAAGTTTTCATATGAGGCTACAGGGGTTTCTGGCAATTTTATCTTGATAATCTACCTTGGCGTTATAAATTCTCTTCTTTTTCTCTTTTTTATTTACAGTCCGGGCACGCTGATTTCTTTTTTTTCTGAGCCCGTGGCTTCGGATCGATCGCGGGAATCGACCGTTGAGTCATTTCTTGATTTCCAGGCGCCGAGATGCCTAACGTTCGCCTATGACATCGATCGCCGCCGAAAAAACTTCTGTCGAAGCATCGCTTCCACCCGTCGTGAACGTCGAAGCCTTTCTGCCGACGCTCAAGACGAGCCTCGATATGATCGATCCAAAGGACGGTGCGGCTCTCTTGAAGGCGCTCCGCATCTGGCTGGAAGAGCATCAACAAGCGCTCGAACAGCGTTTCCTCTTGTCCAACAACGGCGAAGCCGTCGTTTATGATCGCTGCCGACTAATCGATGCGCTGATTACCGGGCTGTTGGATCTGGCGACAAAGAAGCTTTTCCGTTTGCCGAACCCAACGGTAGGCGAGCGCCTCGCCCTTCTCGCCGTCGGCGGCTATGGCCGGGCGGAACTCGCTCCCCATTCGGATGTGGATCTCCTTTTCCTTCACCCCTATAAGGTCACGCCGCACACCGAAAAGGTGGTGGAGTTTTTGCTCTACAAGCTTTGGGACCTTGGTTTGAAGGTCGGCCAGGCAACCCGTTCGATCGATGAATGCATACGCCTCGCCAAGGAAGACAGTGCGGTGCTCACGAGCTTGTTGGAGGCAAGGTTTCTCTTCGGTAGCCGGGAGCTGATGGCCGAACTCGGTGAACGCTTCGACCGCGAGGTCCGGGGCAGCAAGAGTGGTGGTTTCGTCGAGGCGAAACTCAAAGAGCGGGACGTTCGCCATCAACGCACCGGCGACAGCCGCTATATGCTCGAGCCGAATGTCAAGGAAGGTAAGGGCGGGCTGCGCGATCTTCACACGCTTTTCTGGCTTGGCCGTTTTCTCTACCGGATCGATAGCGTCGACGACTTCGTCCGCCACGAGGTGCTGACCGACAAGGCGCTCGGGAAGTTTCTGCGCGCCCAGCGTTTCCTCTGGAGGGTGCGCTGTCATCTCCACTATCTGACTGGACGGCCAGAGGAACGGCTGACCTACGATCTGCAGCCGGAAATCGCTGAGCGCATGGGCTATCGCGATCGCAAATCGACGCGCGCGGTCGAGCGCTTCATGAAACACTATTACCTCTACGCCAAGGAGGTCGGCGCTCTCACTTTGATCTTCTGCGCGGCCCTCGAGGAAAAGCACCGTCAGCGCTTTCGATTTCGGCTGGGTCGCTTCGGTTTCGGACGTCGGCGGGTGGACGACATGGTCATCCAGAGCGGTCGGATCTCGCCGGCTGCGGATGATCTGTTCGAGCATGATCCCGTCGCCATGCTGCGCCTCTTCCATGTCGCCCAGGAGCGTCAGGTGAACATTCACCCCGAAGCGCTGCGGGCCGTTACACAGAACCTGCACCGTATCGGCCGGGAGGTGCGCGGCAATGCGGAGGCCAACCAGTTGTTCCTGGCGATCCTGACCAGCGCAAACGACCCTGCGAAAGCCCTTCGGCGGATGAATGAAGCGGGCTTGCTCGGACGCTTCATTCCCGAATTCGGCCGCGTTACCGCGTTAATGGAACACAGCCTCTATCACACCTACACGGTCGATGAGCACACTATCCGGGCGATCGGCATTCTTCATCAGATCGAGGCGGGGGAACTTGGCGACGAGCTGCCGCTGTCCACCGGGCTCATTCCTCACGTCCTCTCGCGCACGGAGCTCTACCTTGCCGTCTTTTTTCATGACCTCGGCAAGGGGCGGGAAGGACATCACAGCGAAGTCGGTGCCGAGCTGGTGGTTCAGGCCGGCCCCAGGCTCGGGCTTCGAGAGGATCAGATCGAGACGATCGCCTGGCTGGTACGTCATCATCTCCTCTTCAGCACCACGGCTTTCCGCCGCGATCTCGATGATGCCAAGACCATTGCCGACTTTGCCGGCGTGATCCAATCGCCCGAGCGCCTTCGCTTGCTGCTGCTGCTGACGGCGGCAGACATTCGCGCAGTTGGGCCGAATGTCTGGAACGGCTGGAAAGGGCAGCTGCTGCGTACGCTCTATCAGGAGACGCTCGCAGCGCTCGAAGGTGCGGAGATCGGCAGCCATCGTCAGGCCCGGGTGGAGGTGGCGAGGGATCAGTTCAGCCGGGAATGCCCGGAATGGTCGGCAGATGACCTGGCCGTCTATCTTGATCGCCATGATCCCCGCTATTGGACTGGCTTCGATACACCGGCCCATCTTCGACACGCCAAGATCGTGACGGCGGCCGAGCGCGGGGATCCGCCTTTCGGGCTGGACTTCTATATCGACCGGTTCCGGGCGCGCACCGAGCTGGTGATCTACGCAGCCGACCATCCGGGCCTGTTCATGAAAATTGCAGGTGCGCTCGCCCTTGCAGGCGCCAGCATCGTCGATGCCCGCATTTTCACGACGGCGGATGGCATGGCGCTGGATAGCTTCGGCATCCAGAATGCCGAGGAGCGGACTGCTGTTGACGACAAGTCCAGGCTTGCCCGCATTCGTCAGCAGGTTCGAAAGGCGATGGCCGGCGAGGTCTGGCCGGAGCGCCTTCTGTCCAAGCGCAAATCGCTACCGACCCGCACCGAAGTGTTCGCTGTCGAGCCGAGAGCCCTGATCAACAACCAGGCGAGCCGGACCCACACCGTCCTCGAGGTCAACGGCCGCGACCGCCCGGGATTGCTTTACGACGTCACCAAGGCGCTCAAGGATCTCGGGTTGGTGATTTCCAGCGCTCACATCGCCACCTATGGCGAGCGCGTGGTGGATGTCTTCTATGTCAAGGACGTGTTCGGCCTCAAGATAAGTCAGCCCTCGAAGATGGCGCAGGTCCAGCGGCACCTGGTGAGGGCGCTGACCGAGGGCGAAAGGGGCGTGAAAGATGACGCGGCGGCGACCAAGCGCCGGACTGGTGAGAATAGATGACCGCCGAGCATGCTGCAGACGACCCTACGCCTAGCAAAAAGGGTCGAAAATCTGGCCTGATCGCCTCGGTCGCCACCGTCAGCTCTTTCACCATGATATCGCGGGTGCTCGGCTTTCTGCGCGACATGATGATGGCTGCACTGCTCGGCGCCGGACCGATCGCCGATGCTTTCTTCGTTGCCTTCAAGCTGCCGAACTTTCTTCGCCGCCTGTTTGCGGAAGGCGCTTTCAACGCCGGCTTCGTGCCGCTATTCGCCCGCACGCTCGAAGGGGAGGGCAAGGTTGTTGCGCGCGACTTTGCGGCCCAGGCTCAAGCCGTGCTGCTGGCCGTCCTGGTGCCGCTGGTGATCCTCGGGATCATCTTCATGCCCTGGATCATCGGGCTCATGGCGGCAGGCTTCGAGGTCGGCGGCGAGCGCTATGAGGCGGCGGTCAGTCTCTCCAGGATTACCTTTTGCTACATCATCTTCATCTCGCTGGTGGCGCTCTATGGCGGCATCTTGAACTCGCTCGGACATTTCGCGGTACCGGCGGCGGCGCCTATCATTCTCAATCTCTGTCTGATCGCCGGCATGATCACGAGTTTTCTCTGGTTCGAAGCGCCCGCGGCATCGCTGGCATGGGGGCTCGCATTTGCCGGTCTCGGTCAGTTCCTCTGGGTGCGCGCCGCCGTCAATCGCCTGGGCATGGTGCCGCCCTTGCAGCGCCCGAAGCTCAGTCCGGAGGTCAAGCGCCTGTTTGCGCTCATTCTGCCAGGCGTGTTCGGCGCCGGTGTCGCGCAGATCAGTCTCTTTGCCGATGTGATCTTCGCCTCCTTTCTGGCAGGCGGTTCGGTTTCCTATCTCTACTACGCCGACCGGGTCGGGCAGCTGCCGCTCGGCGTCATTGGCGTCGCGGTGGGAACGGCGCTTCTTCCCTTGATGTCGAGGCAGCTTCGGGCCGGCGAGACCGAGGCTGCCGTTCACAGTCAGAATCGCGGGATCGAGCTGGCGCTTTTGCTCACCATTCCGGCGGCGATCGGCATTGCCGTTCTCAGCCTGCCGATCGTCACCGTTCTGTTCGAGCGCGGCGAATTCGGGAGGTTCGAGAGCCTTGCCACGAGTGCAGCACTTTCGGCCTACGCGCTTGGTCTGCCGGCCTATGTTCTGATCAAGGTGCTCGCACCCGGATTTTTCGCCCGCGAGGACACGAAGACGCCTGTTCAGATTGCGGTCGTCTGCCTTGTCGCCAACGTCATCTTCGTCCTGCTGCTGATCGGGCCGCTCAAGCATGTCGGCATCGCGCTCGCCACCGTGCTGTCTTCCTGGCTGAACGCCCTCTTGCTCGGCGTCCTGCTGCATCGGCGCGGGCTGTTTCACCTTGATCGGCGTTTGGTCCGACGCTTGCCGCGCATCGTGCTTGCGGGACTGGCCATGGCGGTTACGGTTTGGTTGGCCATGGCGTATTCCAGGATCGTCCTGCCGGAATGGCTGGCCCTCGCCCTGACGATCGCCTTTGGCATCATTGTCTTTTTCGCCGCTGCCCAGTGGCTCAAGGTGTTTGATATTCAGGAGATCAAGAAGCTGATGCGCAGAAGCCCACCATCATGATACCTGCGCAGAGTTGGCCGCTGCACCTCGACTAACCCGTGGCGTTTTGCCGATCATCTGATGTGATGAGCGCAGCCTCGACCTCTGACCGCAGTGATTTCGCCTGTTCGACCCAGCGATCAGCGGCGATCTGGTCGCTGCTGAGGCCGATCTCCTCCGCCAGCCATGCGATATCCTCTGATGCGAGGTCTGCGAGCTGGCTATAGTGATAGCAGCCGCTGTCATGCAGGCTGCGTTCGGTTTCAGGGCCGATACCGTCAATCGCCTGGAGATCGTCGCCGTCGTCAGGGCGTTGACCCTGGAATATTGCCGGCCGTTTGCGCTCGATCGGATCCGATGTTGGGGGGGGAACTTCGATGCTGTCAGTCATCGAGTTCTTCGCGATCGTCGCCGAGAGATCCAGGCCGACGCCTTCCTGATCCTCGATATCGGCTTCATCCAGATCCGGATTGTTCAAGGCGTCGCCGGCAGCCGCCATATCCGTCATCATGCTGAACGGTGTCGTCGTGTTCGTACCGGCAGATGGGCTGATCATACCATTTGCTCGTGCGAAATCGCTTGTGGATGGCGCTGCGATAGCAGCATCCGACGAGTTGTCGCCGGGGAGATCGAGAGCGGCGGAACCCAGAGTTCTCGTAAGCGTGGATCGAATGTCGTTGAGGGCATTTTTCGCCTGTTCGTGAGCAGCACGTTCCGCTACGAGCTCGGCCTGCATTCTTTCCCTCGTTTGTTCCAGTTCGGTGCGCGCGCTTTCCGCCGCAAGTTTTTCCGCACCTATCAGGAGACGCAGCTCCTCGATCTGGGCGCGTGACTGGGCCTCCCTGGCCATCGCTCCAGAAGCGGCGGCCCTTTCGGCGTTTGCGGTCTCCATCGCCTGATCGATCGTTGCCTGGACAGACTCCCGCCCCTCTTGAATGGTCTCCTCTATGCCGGCGCGTACCTGTTCCAGTTCTGCCCGCACTTCTTCGGCCGAGCGGCGTTCGGCATCGATGTCCTCGCTGAGTTTTGCAAGCGACTGGCCAGCATCGGCCTTTGCAGCTTCGATCGCCTTTCGCGATTTGGTTTCAACCTCGTCCAGTGAGAGCCTGGTTTGGTGATGAGCTACTTTTTCCTGCTCGATCACCGCAGTCAGATCGCTGCGTAAGGCATCGAGTTGCCGACGTCGGCCAGCTCCCCAGATCAGCCAGCCAAGGGCGAGGCTGATGGCCGCGGTCGACAGCAGATAGAGGAGCATTTCCGTCGCAAGGTAGGTCACGACACATCCCTTTCGTTATCTAGAGCTCAGCCTTTGGCATCGGAGCTCCGAGCATCCTCGGATGCCTTCCATTCAAACGTGATTCGGCGGTTCGCCGCGCGTCCTTCATCGGTAGCGTTGTCGGCAACCGGGTTCTTATCGCCATAGCCGATGGCTATCAGCGCCTTGATGTCGACGCCGCGTGCGGCCAGCGCTTCCCGAACGACTTCGGCGCGGGCTTGGCTTAGCTCCTGATTCATATTAGCAGCACCGCGCGAATCCGTGTGTCCGCCAATTTCGAGCACGAGGTTGGCATCATCCAGACAGGCGATCGCCAGGCTGGCAAGGGCATTCAGTGTCATCTCGGCACGATCGTCCAGATTGTCCTCGCCACGGAGAAAGGTGATCTTGTCCGATGTCAGCAGGGCCGAAGAGCGCTCGCGGCACACGTCCTCGCCTGCGGCGATCTCGATCAATGGCATCCAGTAGCCCTGCCGATAGGCTTCTTTGTCCCCGGTCAGGGGATTGGTGCGCAGTTCGCCATCGTCGCGGGCGATCGTCGTGTTCTCCACATCGACCAGCGGCTGACGCTCATCGCCGAGCGCAATCGAGAACTCTCGGGCAATTCTGTCGGCATCGCCATGGGCATTTATTCGGCCCTTGACCCTCGGCCGTTCGCCGCCAAGCGATAGCTCGAGTTCTTCGAAGGCCGGGAGAAGTACGCCGATATCGGATAGATTTTGACGCCACACTTCGGTGGGACCCCGGCCTTTCTCGTCGAGCTTGCCGTCATACCGCCGAACGCCGAGCGTCAGCAGCGCCTCCCCCTCGCTGAGGCCGTCGGGTAGGGTTCCGGTTAGAACGATGCCGTCAGCCGGCGACAATTTCAGATCGAGAGACGCGGTGGGGCGCGGGTCGATCGGCTGAAGATCGATCGTCATAGCCGGATCGATCGCGGCAAGCGCCGTCTCGACCGGCTCGATGTCGTCCGATGTCTCGACGACGCCGATCAGATGGGCCTGATAGGCTTCGAGGCTTAGCCGGCCGGCGCGCACTTCGTCCAATGACCGGACATGATCAGCGGCAAAGCTTAGCCAGTTTTCGTCAGATCCATCGCCCGCCAACTCCAGTTCGACCTCGACATCCTTCACGTCGGCCCGGGCTTTGATCACGGAAACCAGGGCTTCCTCCGACTGCTGGTCGGGCACGATACCGTGCATCGCCCAGATACCCTCTTCCACCTTGTCAATCGTGAGAGAGGGGACGGGCGTCTCGGCTTGGCCCTTCTCGGGCGCCAAAGCGGCGTCGAGCGCCGTATCGGCGGCAGGCGAGGGGGGCTCTTCGAGCTGCACCACTTCTGTCGCCGGCTGATCATTAGCCCTGTCTTCATCTGCAAGCGTGGCGGCGCTGCTGGTGAGGGCTTCCGGATTGCTTGCGAAGGACACGTCGTTGTCGGTAACGTCGAAACGGCCGGTCTCCATGTCTTTCATCGCGCTGATGCCAGCCTTCACCAAAGCTGGCCACTCCTGATCGGGCATGCCATCTGCGATCTGGATGTCAGCGATCACCGGCTTTTCGCTGCCGACCGCCGTGCCCTCCTCGATCAGCGCCGTGCGGGTTGCCTCGTCCGGTGCAAAGCCCGAGAGGCTCAGGCTGCCGTCCTGGCTCTTGACGACAGAAAAGGTGAAGGGTTCGACAGTCTCCTTGCGAATGTCGACGTCATGCGCCCAGTTGTAGCCATCCGGCATCGTCGTCGCAAAGATATCGATGGCCTCGATATCGGCCTTGCTGGCAACCTCGCCTTCGAGCACGACATTCCCATCGGTGATGGAGAGCTTACCCCGGCGCATCGTCGCCAGCGCATCCAGGCCGGTCGTGGCCGCGGCATGCCAGTCGCCGGAAGGCACGCCTTCCGAAACGTCGATCCGCACGCTTGTTTCATCACCGAAAAGCGCCTTGGCATCGGTTTCGATCGAGGTTTTCACGTCAGTGGTCGGGGCGTGACCCTCAACCACGATGTTGCCGTTTTCATCCTTCACCGCGCTAAAACGGTAGGGCGAGGCAACTGCCGCCATTACCAGATTATCGGTCGGGCCGAGTGCGCCGGGCACAGAGGCAGCGGCGGTCAAGATCGCCAGCCGCTGTTCGCTGTTGACGACCTGTCCATCGAGCGTGACGTGCCGACCATCCACCCGCACATCGACGTCGTTGGCCAATGGTGGCGAAAGTGCTTGTATCGCTCGTCCTCTTATATCCGCCTCGATTCCGGGCGCCTTGTAGGTCAGCGCGGAAAAGCCGGTGAGCCCGAGGGCCACGAGACAGAGAAGAATACCGAAAATCCGCATGATATCAGCCTTTTCCTCACCCACGGGTCCGAGAGAGTGCCACCTGTGTCCAAGTCACCGGAACCAACGCCGAAACGATCGCCAGGACCCTGCAATCACCAATGCCCGAAAGGAGGCAAATCCACTTGATCGCCACCATCTCGACGGCAGTCGTTTATCGATAGCAGAAATCAAGGGGACGATGACCGCAATTCCTCGGATCAGCATGTCAGTACGGCTTTTTAAAGAATCGCGCTAAAAGTGCCAGACTTTTGCTGAATAAACTGAACTCTTGGCACAAAAACGAGCATCATGCCATGCCGATGGCCGGGATATCCGGGGGCTTGCATCCAACCCCTGCTCGCCACGGTCATGAGGAAGCGATAAGCGTATGCATACTCGGAAACATCCTACGCAAATTAGCGTGAAATTCTATTGATTGCCCCTGAGAAAGCTTCTAAGGCATGTTCCTCATCGGAAATTTGCCATCCTGCTTGCCCGGTTTCGTCATGGCGGATCACGGAGTTCAGCTGATTTTGATGGCATGGTCTTCCACCAGTGGATGCGGTTTTCATGTCGACGCATGAGGATTATTCTCGCGACGAGGCGATCGAAGGAAGCTCAGATCGCAGCTTCGGGCTGACGGTTGGCGGTATTCTTCTGGCGATCGTGCTGGTTCGCCTCGGATTTCAGTTGTGGCGATCCGGAGCGGTGACGCTCGGCTGGTTCGAGCTTACTTTGGGCGGTATCGGAATCGTTCTTCTGGTGATGGGGCTGGTGGCGCCATCTCTGCTTGCGCCATTGAACCGGGGCTGGATGAAGCTCGGGCTGCTTTTGTTCACCATCGTCAATCCGATCGTGCTGGCGCTGATCTTTCTGGTGACCGTCGTGCCGATCGGTCTGGCGCTGCGTGCGTTCGGCAAGGACCCGCTTCGGCTGCGCTTCGAGCCTGATGCCAAGAGTTATTGGATCGAACGCGAGCCGCCAGGTCCCTCCCCCGAGAGCATGCCCCAACAATTCTGAAGGCGCGGCCTTCACCGTTGACGAGTGTCATGGCCAAGGCGGGCGGTGAGGTTCTTGGCGATGTTGGAACCTAAGCGGGGGCGTGTCCCCAAGGAATGACGAGGTAGGAAAATGTCGATTTTTGCTGAACTCTGGCAGTTCATGCGGGCGCGCAAGAAATATTGGCTGCTGCCGATCATCATGATGATGGCGCTGTTTGGCGGCTTGATCGTCCTGACCCAGGGCACGGCGGTAGCGCCCTTTATCTATACGGTTTTTTGAGGCGACAGACGCCTCGGATGCAAAGCGCATGGCCGCCGGTAGGGGGTGGCCTGCGCCCTTCTTATTGAAATCAGAAATCAAAAACGGGAAGAGACCATGCGCATTCTCGGTGTGTCGGCCTTCTATCATGACAGTGCGGCCGCTCTGGTGGTGGACGGCAAGATCATCGCGGCGGCGCAGGAGGAGCGCTTCACCCGAAAGAAGCATGACAGCGGCTTTCCGGCGGAAGCCGTTCGCTATTGCCTCGCCGAGGGTGGCATTACCCTTGGCGATGTCGACCATGTCGCCTTCTACGACAAGCCGTTTTTGAAGTTCGAACGTCTCCTAGAGACCTATCTCACCTTCGCGCCGAGGGGCTTCAAGTCTTTCCGCAAGGCCATGCCGGTCTGGATGAAGGAAAAGCTCTTCCAAAAGACCATGCTCCGCAAGGAACTCGAGAAGACGGCGAGGGCCGCCGACCCCGAGGTAGAGGTCAAGGGGTTCGAGAGCAAGCTGCTGTTCACCGAGCATCACCAGAGCCATGCTGCCAGCGCGTTCTTCCCTTCTCCTTTCGAGGAAGCGGCCGTGCTGACCATCGATGGCGTCGGTGAGTGGGCGACCACCTCGCTCGGCATCGGCAAGGGGCATGACCTCAACATGCTGAAGGAGATCCACTTCCCCCACTCCCTCGGCCTGCTCTATTCCGCCTTCACCTATTATACCGGCTTCAAGGTCAATTCCGGCGAATACAAGATCATGGGCCTCGCCCCCTACGGCGATCCGAAATATGCAGGCTTGATCTTCGATCATCTGATCGACCTCAAGGAAGACGGCACCTTCCGGCTGGATCAGAGCTATTTCGACTACTGCACCGGCCTGACCATGACCAACCAGCGCTTCGACGACCTGTTCGGCGGTCCGCCCAGAGTGTCCGAAGAACTGGTGACCCAGCGGGAGATGGATCTCGCAGCCTCGGTGCAGGTGGTGACCGAAGAGGTGATGATCAGGCTTGCCCGTTCGATCCGCAAAGAGACGGGGCTGAAGAACCTGTGCCTCGCAGGCGGCGTCGCCTTGAACTGCGTCGCCAACGGCAAGGTGCTTCGTGATGGGGCGTTCGAGAATATCTGGATCCAGCCTGCCTCCGGCGATGCCGGCGGGGCCCTTGGCGCCGCCCTTGCCGGCTATCACGGGTTCGCGCGAAAGCCGAGGAAGCTGAACGGTGCGATGGATGGCATGAAAGGCTCCTATCTCGGCCCGGTCTACGATCAGGGCGAGATCGAGGCCGGCCTGACCAAGGCCGGCGCCGTCTACAAGACACTGTCCGAGGCCGACATGATCAAGACCACGACCAAGGCGCTGGCGGACGGCAAGGCCGTTGGCTGGTTCCAGGGACGGATGGAGTTCGGGCCGCGCGCCCTGGGAGGGCGTTCCATTCTTGGTGATGCCCGTTCGCCCTCCATGCAGCGCACTTTGAACCTGAAGGTGAAGTACCGGGAGAGCTTTCGGCCGTTCGCGCCGTCAGTGCTTGCCGAGCATGTCGACGAGTGGTTCGAGCATGAAGGCGACAGCCCCTATATGCTGATCGTCGCGGATGTGGTCGAGGACAAGCGCCGGCGGATGAACGAGAGCGAGGAAGGCCTCTTCGGCATCGACAAGCTGAACGTCGCTCGCTCGGAAATTCCGGCCGTCACCCATGTCGACTACTCCGCGCGCATCCAGACCGTGCACGAAGAAACCAATCCCGCCTATCACAAGCTCCTAAAGGCGTTCCACGGCGAGACCGGCTGCCCGATCCTGGTCAACACCAGCTTCAACGTGCGCGGCGAGCCGATTGTCTGCACACCCGAAGATGCGTTTCGCTGCTTCATGGGCACGGATATCGAAATGCTGGTGGTCGGCAACACCGTCCTCGACAAGGCGGACCAGGACCCGAACCTCAAGCTCGACTACAAGGAAGCCTTCGAGCTGGATTGACCGCGAGCGTGGCCGCGGCCAGACAGTTCAGCATTTGCTGCGAATGATCCCCGCCACCTTGTCGAATGAGAGATCGCCTACTCGCGGAGGCCTTGGCTCCTTCTGCACGGCATTGAAAACCAAATGAGGTGGTCAGACCACTTCAGGGATGGCTTCTTGAGTCCGGGCTGCTCGTTTTTCCGGGCTGCGCATAGGCGGCGTCCAGGGTTCGATCAGGGCGCGTCCGTGGCGGTCTGAGGTCGGAAACGCGAACTGATCCGGATACTGGGCGACATAGGTTTCCAGTCTCGGCACATAGTCGTCGAGCATGGCATCGATCGTCTCGCTACGCGTCGCTTGTGCCGGCCTATCGAGCGGGTGTTCGATGATCGTTTCGATGCTGCCGTCGGGCTTTTGAATGGCGAAGATCGGCAGGACCTCCGCCCCGGCCTCGCAGGCGAAATTCAAGGCGCCTGTGGCGATTTTGATGCGGCCATGCAGGAAGGGCAGGGCATTGATCCGGCGGCCGAGCGGGGTGACCGTCACCAGGATCGGCCGGTTTTCCTGAAGCCGCTTGCGGATAAGCTTGTTGACCTCTTTGGTGTCGCTGCCGCTGAAAACCAGCCGTTCCCGCAGGAAAAGACGCTCGATGCCGGCGTAGATCGGGTTCAGCATCGCTTTGCCTATTCGACTCTCGGCGAAACCATGACTATCCCGCACCAGATGGCTTGCCCAATGGCCGGCCTCGGCAAGAGCAGCCTTGGTCATGAGGTCCGTGTAGACGAAATTGGCGGTTAGCAGGATGACGCCTCGACCGCGTTCGAGCGCATCGTCGAGATGCTGTCTTCCGACGAGTTTCGGCTTTGGTCGCCAGCGCCAGGGGCGGTAGCAGGCGAGCAGCTGGATCCA
>JBPCVQ010000498.1:0-4207 GCA_051010395.1 Geminicoccaceae bacterium
GGCGCGCCCGCCGATCGTCCGATAGTCGGTGCGGTGTGCGGGATCGTCGGCGGTGACCGAAACGATTTCACGACCGCCGAAATAGTCGACCGCATAGTCGATCAGGGAAGAAATCAGGAGCGGCCGGTCCATCATCATGCCGTGCAGCATCTCATCCCCTCCCGAATGTCGTTACTTGCAGGTCAGGCCTTCTTGTCCAGCCCGCGGGCGCCGCCCGCCCGCCCGCCTGCCTCGAGGCGGACGTTGCCTGTCGTCGTCTGGTGGGCGCTTCCGGCATCATGCGGCAGGCAGGACAGGACCAGGCCCGCGACGATCGCGATGACGATGGCGGCGACGACGCCGGTAATGAAAGCCTTCATCTGAACTCGCTCCTCGAACAGGACATGGCGCCGGCAATGATGTCCATCCTGCCGACATCGATCGTTGTATCGGGTCTTCGGGCGTTTGTCGTCAAGGGGTTGTCACCCGTTTCAAGAAGGCGATGAGGTCGGCGCGGTCCTGGCTGTCGGGCATGCGCTGCAGCGGCATCTTGGTGCCAGGAAGGAGGTGATCCGGCCCGATGGCGAACAGTTCGTCGATGGTCTCTTCACTCCAGACGAGGTCGCTCTTCAGGAGCGCTTCCGAATAGCTGTAGTCGGGATGGCTGCCGGCAATTCGCCCGAATAGGCCATAGAGTGTTGGGCCGGCGCGGTGACCGTCGTCCGGGGTAGTGGTGTGGCAGGCACTACAGGTCCTGAAGAGTTTCTCACCCCGGCTGGGAGCGCCACCAGCACCGGTGGAATTGTCGATCTGTCCGTTGACAGCGGCGGCATTGGCCTCCTCAACCCCTTCGTCGCCCCTTGCAGCGGCCGCAGCAAGATTCGCGGGATCTGCGAGATCATAGGTGAGCACCAGGCCGTCGGCGCCGCCGGAGAGAAGCATTTCGCCATCGGGTGTGAACACCACGGACCATACAGGGCCCTGATGCCTGGCGAACACTTTCAGCCGATCGCCGTCGCCTCGACGCCAGACGCGCACCGTGCCGTCCACCCCACCGGAAGCCACCAGCTCGCCATCTTCCGAGAGATCGACGGAGAGAACAGGCCCGACATGGCCGAAAAGGGTAGTGATCGGCTGCCTTGATGCCTCGTCACCTTCCGTTCCGAGGTCCCAGAGCCGGACCGTCTCGTCGATCGAAGAGGTCGCGACCACACCATCATCAGCCGTTTGGTCGAGGTCGGTCACTGCGAAGTCATGGCTGCTGATCGCTGCAAGACGGATGCCATCGTTCGCGCGCCAGATAGTAAGCGCGCCATCCGAGGTACCGGCGATGACCGCCTCGCCATCGACGGAAAAACGCACGGCATTTATGTTGTCCCTCCAGGAGAGGACCCGCATTGGCGCGAAGTTTTCCAGATCCCAGAGCCGTATGGTGCGATCCCAACCGGCGGATGCGGCGAGCCTGCCGTCAGGCGACACTGCTATTGCCACCACCTTGCCGCTATGGCCCCTGAATCGCGAAAGTGTCTCGCCGTCCTCGAGATCCCAGAGGGCGATCGTGCCGTCGTCGCTTGCCGACAATGCCCTGCGATCTCCTGGGAGAAAAACCACCGCGTTTACCGCGGCGTCATGACCTTCGAGTTCGATGAGCACGGATTGGGCCTCGAGATCCCAAAGGATAATGCTGTAGTCGAAGCTTGCAGTAAGCGCCCGGCTGCCATCAGCTGATACCGCCACGCTCTTTACCGGGCCACCATGGGCTTCGAAGGCCGCTCGGGCGGGGTTCAGGGCGAATGAATTCGAAAAGATGATCGCCAGTATCAGGCTGGCGGCGAGGGCAATCTTTCTCTCTCGTGGTTGACCCATCTCTTGGAGCATTTGCGATCACCGATGCTCTTGGCCCACGGCCCGCTGCTCGCGAGGCCTTTCGGGTGATCATAGCACAGCTTGGCCCGGAGGGCTCAACCTGGGCTGAGATAGCGCCATAGCTGCTTGAAAATCGACAGGCCGTTTGCTTGCTCACTGTCGGAGATAGCATCTTCGCTTGCCACGACCTGAGCATCATCGATCGCACCGGCCGACGTTTCCACCGAGAGCGAGCGCGTGGCACCGGGCAGTGGCTTGAACTGCGGTATAGGCGGTCCATCCGGATTGGTTGTCGGTGCGGCCGCCTGCCCGTCATCTTGCTGTCGAATGCGCTGTTCGAGGTTGGAAAGCGCCTGTTCCGCCGAGGAGAGCCCGGTTTCGTTCGCGTCCAGATTTCCGAAGGATGAATCGGCCGCGGTGCGCGACGAGCCGGAAAAGGGAACTAGAGCCGAAAGGCGATCCAATAATGATTGAGCGCCATCCGGGCCGGCGGACTGATAAGCAAACCAGCCACCGCCTGCAAACAGCACCAGGAGGGCGATCGTCATCAATCGCTTGCCACGTCCCTTGGCATGACGGTTGGTGGCGCGCCGGCCTGCTCTCAACGAGGCCGGGGCTGGCTGCTGTGCCTGCCGGCGTCTCTGCGGCGGGCTAAATCTGGGCTGCTCCAACACCTCTTCATCTGGTATACCGGCTATGGCTGCTGGTGTCCCGAGGGTCGCACGGGTCCTGGAAAATCGTTTGCCGTCGGCATGCACAGGTCCCGTCGGGCGCTGACGATGCTCGGATACCGGTTTCCGCGAGGATGGCTGTTGGGCGACCAACTCGGCGGTGGCGTCATCCCAGTCGGAACGAGGCTGGCGCCCCTGTGGACGCCGCTGCGACTGGTCAGGAGCTCTCGTACGGGGCCCCGGTGCCGGTCTCGGCGCCTTTGGACGCACGTCACGCCGTGCGGCAAGCTCGACCTCCGGGTCAAAACCGGAACTCTCGACTTGAGGCCCGAACGACATTTCATCGGGGCTGTCGTCGAAGGGCTCGGCGGCATAGGCGTCCTCTTCCCAAACGACACCGCCATCTTCCTCGAAATCGCCGTGAGCGCCTTCTTCGACTTCGACGCCTTCGTCATGATGTCCGTCATCATCGCCGTCCAGAACCCAGTCGTCTTCGGGCTCCTCATCCCAAGCCGATGCTTCCTGTCCGCCCTCTTCTTCGGCGGTCCAGTCGTCTTCGGCATCCTGAAATCGTGGGTCGTCGACATGGGTGTCGTGATCGACCTCTTCGGCCCGTTGCGTTTGCCGGGAAACAGGTCCTTCGTCATCGTCGAACCTTAAATCGTTCGGACGACGGTGCCGGATCTTCTCACGCTCGATCTTCGGGCGAGCCTCAGGCATCGCCCGCGCTGTTCGCGGAAAACGACGATTATGGCCACCGCTCACCGGCGACAGCCCTGATGGCAGCTGCTCGTCATTCTGTCCAACATTCGAGCCGCTCGAAAGGCTCCCTCAATTCAGTGGCAAAGGGTTAACGCCTTAAATGTAAAAAAATTCAGATACGCAATCGGTCGACGAAGCTGAATTATACACGCCACTGATTAATGGCGTCAATTTTCATTCAAAACGTGCAAAATGTGGCAAGATTCACACATCCACGCTGAAGCGAAGGCAAAGTTGGCTTGTTCCGAAGAGATCTAGTGGTAAGGCCCCATCGTCTTAACCATGCAGGCTGTACAATCGGCCCTGGATTTAAAGCGCCCCGTTCCTCGCCAAATCTCTCTCCTAATGTGATCGCACCACTAATCATTGCCGGCTTTTCGCTGCGAGGGACTGGCCCTTCTCCTCAAGGTCACGGACCCAGAGCCCGTGGTGCTCGCGTGCCCAATTGTAGTCGACCTCCCCCTCGCCCATGGCGTCGAATGCGCCTTCCATGCCGATCGTGCCGATATAGATATGGCCGAAGATCACGGCGGTCATGATGATGCCGACGACCGCATGCCAGAGCTGCGCATATTGCTGCTCCTGGATCGGCGTCAGCACGGTCGGCAAAGCTGTACCGAACCACTCGTTCACCTGCGCAAAGGTGCCGGCAAACATAGGCGGAAGCTGAAAGGGAAACAGCAAAGCGAGGCCGGAAAGACTGAGCGACCCACCGCCAATAATGACCAGCCAGAAAAGGATCTTCTGACCGGCATTGAACTTTTTGGAGGACGGGTGCACACCCTTGACGAGCAAGCCGCCGCCCTTCGCGAGCCATATCAGGTCTCTCGGGTGCGGAACGTTGTGGCGCACCCAATTGACGAAGCAGATCACCAGTCCAAGCATGAAAGCAAACGCGACATAGTTGTGTGTCAGCTTCCCGGCATAGG
>JBPCVQ010000499.1:0-3633 GCA_051010395.1 Geminicoccaceae bacterium
CGCCAGCACCAAGCGCCAGCGGATGGTCCTCCGGAAAAGCGCTTTTGCCCTGGAGGCTGGTGCAGACCGGCGCCGCCAGCAATTCGGCCAGCGTCTTCAGCTCGTCCCACGCCTTCGCATAATGCACTCCTTGCCCCGCATAAATTACCAACTTTTGCGTGCTTGCCAGGCGTTTCGCTACCGCCTCGATCGCTTCTGGATCAGGGCCCGCTCGGTGACTGGCCACTGCTTTGTAAACCGGTGGAGCTGGCAGCTCCTCGGCGAACATGTCTGTCGGGATTTCGACAAGGACGGGGCCGCCGCGGCCGTGGCGGAGGGCCGTAAACGCACGGCGCATGACATCTGGGATCTCGGCCGCCGACGTGATCGGCTCCGCCGACTTGGTGATGTGCTTCATATTCAGGATGGAGCTGAAATTCGGCTGCACATGCGCCAGTTTGCGCGCATAGCCCATCGGCATCACCAGGATCGGCACACTTTCGCCGAAGGCCTGGGCAACCCCACCAAACGCATTTTCCGCTCCCGGCCCGTGTTGCATCACGAAAACACCGATCTTGTCGCCTGAGGACAGGCGCGAATAGGCATCCGCCATATGCAGGCCGATCCGCTCCTGACGGCAGATCACCGGCCGAATGCCGACCTTGGCCGCTTCTTCCAGAAGATGGTTCACGGGATAGCCGAAGATGATTTCGACGCCTTCGCGCTTCAGGATTTCGACGATCGCCTCGCCTGTCTTCATTCTGTTTCTCCCCGATGGCCTGCTCCCTCCATGGAACGTCGGTACGCCCATGATTGCAAGCGGCAGTGTCAATCTGGCATGCTTCCCGCCATGACCGACCTCGCCAGACGCATCCTTCACGCCGAAAGCTACCCGTTCGCCCGGCCCGCCTGTTCCTATCTGTTTCGAGGCCAGATGATGTTTCCGTTACCTTCGGGCGCAACCGAGGACCGCTTTCCCATCATCGCATCCGGCTCCAATGCCTCGCCAACACGCCTTGCCGCCAAGTTTGGCGACGGCGAAGAGATACCGGTAACGCGCGCCGAGCTTCGGCATTTCACCGTGGTGTTCGCCGGTCACTTCACCGCCTATGGCGCGATCCCGGCGACGCTCTGTCCGCACCCGGGCGCCGTCTCCGACGTCTGGATCACCTGGCTCACGCCGGATCAGCTCAGCATCATGCATCGAAGCGAAGGCGTGATCGGTTGCCGTGAGGCCATGCAGCGCTACGACTTCGTCGAACTCGTCGGCATCGACCTTCGACCGGAACGCATGGAACCCATCGACCAAGCCGGCGCCTATCTTTCCAGGCGCATGCTCGCACCCGCGGGCGAAGCGGTCCGCTTTGCCGAAGTCACGACTACCAACAACAGCCTCGTCGCCCGATCGCATCGCTCGACACTTCGCCACGCTGCCGATCTTCTCGAGCCGGCAAGGCCCTTCCACGCCTTCATGGACCGGGTCCTCAGTGGTGTTGCCGAGCGCCAGACATTGTTCGAGCAGCTCACGCCCTATACCATTCCCCGTGAGATCGGCACTTCACCCTGATAAGGCCATGCCTTCATGCATCATCCGAGCGGCAAGACCCATCTTCTCGCCATCCTCGCCCATCCGGTCGGCCATGTGCGCGCGTCCGAATTCTTCGCGCCGATCATCCAGGCGGAAAAGCGCGACGCCTTCCTGGTGCCGCTGCATGTCCTGCCAAAGGACCTGCCCTCGATGGTGCCTGTCCTGCAGAAGATCGGCAATCTCAAGGGCCTGGTGATCACCATCCCGCATAAGGAGGCGATGGCGAAGCTTTGCGACGAGATGGGGCCGAACGGCCATCTTGCGGATGCCGTGAACACCGTCCGCTTCGAGCCGGACGGGCGTCTGGTCGGCGACCATTTCGACGGCGTCGGCTTCGTCAATGCAGCGCGCGCTCATGGCATCGAGCCCAAGGGCTCGCGGGTTTTAATCCTCGGCGCCGGTGGTGCCGCCCGCGCGATCGCGATTTCGCTCGCGGACGAAGGTGCTGAAGCGATCACCATCACCAATCGAACGGAGAGCCGGGCGAAAGATCTCGCCGCGGTCGTTCAGGCGGTTTTCGAAGACGTCGAGGTCAAAGCCGGCCCCGCCGATGCAGCCGGCCACGACCTTATCGTGAACTGTACATCCCTCGGGCTCAAACCCGGCGATCCGACACCGATGGATCCTTCCACGCTCACGCCTGATATGCGCTTTTTCGACATCATCGCGCCGCGTGACACCGAGCTGATGGAGGCGGCGCGGGCCGCCGGTCTCGGCATTGTGGTCGGCGGTCGCCCGATGGTCGAGCATCAGGTGGTGGCGCAGCTCAATTTCCTCGACATTCCCAAGATGGATTAGGTGCTGCGCGCGCCAGCGTCGACCTAACTGAGTTCGTTTGCGAACGTTCGGGCTATGCCTGCTGGCGTCGGCATGACGGCGACACCGGCGGCTTCGAGCGCGGATTTCTTGCTGGCGTAGCTGCCGCGGTCGCCCATCACGATGGCACCGGCGTGGCCCATCTTCTTGCCGGGAGGTGAGGCGGCGCCGGCGATGAAAGCGGCGATCGGTTTCTTCATCGTGGCGGCATAGCCGGCGGCGTCCTCTTCCATGGTGCCGCCGATCTCGCCGACCAGGGCGATCGCCTCGGTGCCTTCGTCCTGATCGAGCAGGCGAAGGGCATCGCCGGTGGTCGTGCCGATGATCGGATCACCGCCGATGCCGATGAAGGCGGAAATGCCGAGGCCGGTCTGCACCAGATTGAGGCAGACGAGCGTACCGAGCGAACCGGAGCGCGAGATCACGCCGATCTTGCCGGGCTTGAACACGCGCTCGTTGAAGGCGGGCATGAACCCGGTAAAACAAGCACCCGGCGTGACGGCGCCCGCCGTGTTGGGGCCGAGCACCTGAGCCCCGCAATCCTCGGCGGCGGCGAGCACATACATGGTATCCTGCACCGGCACATGCTCGGTCAGGATCACCAGCTTCTTGATGCCGGCCTCGATCGCATCGAGGCCGGCGGCCTTCACGCCCATCGGCGGGATGAAGAGGACCGACACGTCGATCTGGTCATCCATGTCCTTCAAGTCGCTGGCCGCTTCAACGGCGGAGCCCCAGACGGGAAGGGTGAGATGGGTCTCACCCGCTTTCTTCGGGTTGACGCCGCCGACCAGGGTCGTGCCGTAGTCCCGCATCTGTTCGGCCCAGAACGTGCCTTGTCTGCCGGTGATGCCCTGGATCAGCACACGTTCGTTCTTGCGGACGATCATTTCGCCGCCTCCCCAGCCGCTTCGACCGCCGCTTCGACCGCGTGATCCATGAGATCGTAAGGTTCGATGCCGAGCTTTTCCCGTACCATGGCTATGGCTTCATCTTCTCCCGTCCCATGGATGGAGAAAAACACGGGAAGCTCCGGCTTCACCTCCGTCCAGGCTTCCAACAGGCCCTCGACCATGACGTCGGTGCGGGCAAAGGCGCCGCAAAAATTGATGAGCAGGCTCTTCACCTTGGGATTGGCGAGAACGATCTCCAGCGCCGGCTTGCCCTTGGTATAGGCATCGCCGCCGATCTCCAAAAAGTTCGCGGGAGCACCGCCAAAATGCCGGATCGCATCCATTGTGGTCATGGTG
>JBPCVQ010000500.1:0-8136 GCA_051010395.1 Geminicoccaceae bacterium
CGCTTAGACCCTGCAGGCCCGCGATCAGATGCAGCAGCGTGCTCTTGCCAGGCCCGGATGTGCCGAGAACGAGACTATGCCGTGCGTGCGGCACCGACCATGTTGCGAGGTCAAGCACGGTGCGATCGCCGAAACGCTGGATCAGTTTGTCGATCGCGAGAACAGGTTGATGATTGTCGACCATGGTGTTCTTTGGTTATGAAAGGAGCGCATGCCCGGTCTTGTTCCAAGATCACGGCCAATAGGCCAGCGGATAAAAGCCCCTGGCTGTCATCCCACATCCGATCGCTGATCGCTCTTTGGGGACCGACCCATGATCTGGAGATTTCTCGGACTGGCGAGCTTCGTCGTTTTGGGCACTGCCCAAGCAGAGGCGCATCCCCATGCCTGGATCGACCTCAAGAGCAAAGTGCTCCTCGATGATCGTGGCAAGGTCCGTGCGCTGGAGCTCGATTGGTTCTTCGACGACTACTACACGGTGGCGATCGCCGATGAGGTCGATATCGGCAGTCAGATTCCGGATGATGTGTGGACAGGGATCACCGAGAAGAACCTCTCCAATCTTGCCGAGTATGATTATTTTACCGAGGTCAAGGCCGATGGCGTCGCCGTCGAACTCGGTGAGGTGCAAATCTATAAAGGCGGGCTTCGTGACGGGCGCATGTGGATGCGCTTCGAAGTGCCGATCCTGGAGCCGCTCGATCCGACATCGAAAGCCGTCACCTTCTCCGTCTACGATCCCACCTACTACATCGAGATCGTCCATATTGAAGGTCGGGCCATCACGTTTGACGGTGAAGGCAGTGACCGATGCACCGGCGAGATCGTCCAGCCCAATCCGACCCTTGAGCAAGTGTCGCTTGCATCCGCGCTGGACAAGAACGAACAAGCCAGCGATGGACTAGGCGAGCTGTTTGCCGAGACGGTCGTGCTTCGCTGTTCCGAGTAATATGACCACTTCATGGGGTATGCCCCCATCATCGGGTTCCCGACGCCTTCGAAGAACAAGCCAGGAAACCCCAAGGTTTACGGTCTCTTTTCGGTGTTATCCGTGGAATCCTACCGAACGGACCATGAGATGACCGCCGCTCTCATCAGACACCCGCTAGCTGCCACGCTGGCATTCGTAACCTTGGCCGGTCTGGTGATGGCGATCATCCTCATCGATCTGCCCACGGTCTGGCAAAAGACGGTGATCTTTGCGATCCAGATGCAGCGCGATCTGCACAAGGATCTTGCGGCCGCGATGCGCGCCGTCGAGACGTCGGGTCCGGCGGCGCATTGGGGGCTGGTGAGCCTGGGCTTTCTTTACGGTCTCTTCCACGCCATTGGCCCCGGCCACGGCAAGGTGGTGATCTCGACCTATCTCGCGACCAACGAGAGCCGCCTCGCCCAGGGGCTCCTTCTCTCCTTCCTCTCGTCGCTGCTGCAGGGCCTGACCGCGATCATCGTGGTCGGCGTGACCGCCTTTCTGCTCGAACGCTCCCTTCGCTCTTCGCAGACGACCGGCATTGCCCTCGAGACCGTGAGCTACGGTCTCGTCAGCATGATCGGTCTGTTCCTGATGTGGCGAAGCGCCGGTCACCTTTTCCGCAATCGACGAGTGTCGCACGATCACGAGGTTGGTCACGACGACTGCCACCACTGCCACGGTCCAAGCGCCGCGGATCTCTCAAAGCCTCTGACCCTTCGAGAGATCGCCTTGATGATTCTCTCCGTCGGCATCCGCCCCTGTAGCGGCGCCATCATCGTCTTGATCCTGGCCTTCGCGACCGGGCTGATCTGGGCAGGCATCGCGGCCGTGGCGGCGATGTCGCTAGGCACCGGCCTCGCCGTCGCCGCCCTCGCCACACTTTCGGTCTACGCACGAAAATCGGCTCTGGCGCTCGCCAGCTTCTTCTCGATGACGGATCGACGGCTGACCAGCCTGCTGCACATCGCTGCCTTCATCGGTGGTTTTCTGATTACGATCCTTGGTGTCACGCTCCTGAAGGCGTCTCTAGTGATCAGCAAACATCCACTCCTATGAGCCCAGCTGATCGCCGACAATGCCTTGCACCGATCTCAGCCAGCATCCCATGATCTTTCGGTCCGATATTAAGGTCGAGCATGTGGCGTGACGTTTCTCCCTGAACCCGAACCAAATCGTTTTGATCTATGCAGCCTTTGCCACGGTGATTGTCCATTCTTGCCTGCGCTGGTGTCCGGTAGCCGATGCTCGAGTTCGGTTGTGAGCGAGCTGAAGAAGCTCTCCATGGGGCAATGTTCGGGCAATTACCCTTTCTACTCATTGAGACGTTGATGCCATGGAGCCGGAGGGGCTTGCGGTAGTTGCCGCAGGCGTTGCAATCCGGCAGGGGCCATATACATCCATACATGACAGTTGAGCCCAGCTCTTGCTTTCCGGCGGGAAGGCGGATTCCCAGGATCACATGGCCCCGGTCATCACCATGACATGGGCGACCTAAAAAAGAGCTACTGACTGCGCAGGGCGTTCTGGATCGTGGCGATCAAGACATCCCACCGATGACAACGTCGTGCGGACGGTATTCATCCGGCTCAGACCTGCGTTTCGCTAAAGCGTCGATGGAGCCTGAAGAATCGGATGATCAGCAGGCCGGCAGCAACCGCAAGTGCGATGATCAATCCGATCCATATGCCAGGACCGCCGAGGCCGACACCGAAGGCGAAGCCAGCGCTGGCTGAAAGGCCGACCAGCCAGTAGGCAACCGCTGCTGCAACCATCGGCACTTTCGTATCCTTCAGACCACGCAGGATGCCCATGGCGATCACCTGACCGGCATCGAACACTTGGAAGAATGCTGCAAAGGTCAGGAAGGTCACAGCAAAGCCGATAACGGCGGCGCTGGTTGGCGCTGACGCGTCCAGAAAAAAGGAGACGATCGGTTCGGGAAAGGTCAGCATGATCACGGCCATGGCCGCCATGAACAGGATGCCGAGACCGAGGGCTGCTACGCCTGCGCGGTAGACGCCCGCTGGATCCTGCCGCCCCGCCGCAAGGCCGACACGCACGGTGGCGGCCTGGCTGAAACCGAGCGGCACCATGAAGGTGACGGCGGCGCACTGCAGCGCGATTTGATGGGCGGCGAGTTCCGTCGTGCCAATCCAGCCCATCAGGAAGCCGGCGCCCGCAAACAGGGTGATCTCCATCACCAGCGTAATCCCGATCGGCAGCCCGAGGCGCCAGATCTCGACGAAGCGTTCCCAATCCGGCCGCCAGAAACGCCCGAACAGGCGATAGCGACGAAAACGCCGGTTCAAAAGGATGACGACGAGCAGAGCAACGAACAGGAAAATTTCGGTGAGCGCGGTGGCGATCCCGGCCCCCAGCAGACCGAGCGCCGGCAGACCGAAAGCGCCGAAGATCAATGCATAATCGGCGAGCCCGTTGAACAGGATGCCGATGATGCTGATTACCATCGCGGCATTCGGCCTCTCTAGGGCTGCGATGAAATTCCTGAGCACAATGAAGCCAAGCGCTGGCAGAAAGCCGAACATCGCGGCCTGCGCATAGGGAAGAGCGAGCACAATGAGATCGGGGGACTGGCGAAGCGCATCCAGGATCAGGTCGATTTGCCAAAGGAGGTAGGAGGCCGGCAGGCCGATGAGGATGGCCGCCCAAAAACCCTGACGCACGGTCCGCCTGACATCGCGGACGGCATAAGGGCGGCGGCCCCGAACCTGCGCGATCATCGGTGCTATCGCCGCAATCAGGCCGACCGAAAACAGGAAGAGAACGAAGCGCACATTGGTCGCGAGCGCGCTCGCCGCAAGCTCGCTCGAGCCCAGCCAGCCGATCATTACCACATCGGTCGTCTGGATAACGATGCTGCCGACATTGGTCAGCACGATCGGGCCGCTGAGCGCGGTCAGCCTTGTTGCCTCGTCGAGCCACGGCGAACGCGGCACGGTGTGTGAGACCGATGTGGCCATGGCAGAGCTATTCCGTTAGCGAAGAAATCCGACCGCCGGACTGGCCGGGCACGCAAGACAATGTCCGAAAATACGATCATATCAACGAACATGAAAACAGCTGTGTCAATCAGAAAGGGATGAAAACCAGGAGGACGGCTGCAGCAGATGCCATCAAACCGAGGCCCGGTCTCAGAGCCTCTTTCGAAAGTTATCGAGTGGTTGCATCACGTTGCAGCCGAGGCCGAAGGGCACTGCCGGGCCACGCACATGATCGTTGTCGGCTATCGTCTCAGCAGGGGCCGCTTACGTGAGAAACAGCGTCAAAGGGCGGCTAAGCGCCGACTTGGATGAACGCCGCCGTCACCGGTGAAGGGCAGAGGCAAGTTCAGCCCGCCGCGGCTCGCGGCTAATCGCGGAGGTCGCCGAAGAGGTCTTTGACTTTGGCGAAGAAGCCTTCGGATTCCGGATGAGTGGCACTGCCGCCGCCTTCCTCTTCGAACTCACGCAGCAGGTCTTTTTGGCGCTTGGTGAGGTTGACCGGCGTTTCGACGGTGAGTTCCGCGAACATATCGCCGCGGCCACTGCCATTCAGTTCGGTCATGCCCTTGCCGCGCAGGCGAAAACGATGGCCGGTCTGGGTGCCTTCCGGGACCTGCAGGCGGGCGCGATTGCCGTCGATGGTCGGCACTTCGATCTGACCGCCGAGCGCTGCGGTCGAGAGCGGGATCGGTACGCGGCATTGGATATTGGCGCCATCGCGCTCGAACATGCGATGGGGAGCGACACTGACGAAAATGTAGAGGTCGCCAGGTGTGCCGCCGCGGGTGCCGGCCTCGCCTTCGCCGGAAAGGCGGATGCGTGTGCCGTCCTCGACGCCATTGGGGACCTTGACCGACAGCGTCTTTTCGCGATGCACCCTGCCGCTGCCACTGCAGGCGGAGCAGGGATCGGTGATCACCCGGCCGTGGCCGCCACAGGTCGGACAGGTGCGTTCGACGGTGAAAAAGCCCTGTTGCGCACGTACACGACCAGCACCTCGGCAGCCCGGACAGGCGCCGGGTGCGGAGCCTTCGGCGCTGCCGGTGGCATCACAGGTATCACAACGCACCGTGGTCGGCACCTTGATCTGCGCCTGCTTGCCTGCGAACGCTTCTTCGAGCGAGATCTCCATATTGTAACGAAGGTCGGCGCCTCGGTTCTGCGATCCGCGCCCGCGCGACCCGCCCATGAAATCGCCGAACAGATCGTCAAACACGTCGGCAAAGCTGCCGAAATCACCGAAGCCGCTGGCACCGGACCTGCCGCCACCACTGCCATTTTGAAAGGCGGCATGGCCGTATTGGTCATAGGCAGCGCGTTTCTGTTCGTCCTTCAGAACTTCATGGGCTTCATTCAGTTCCTTGAAACGCTGCTCAGCCGCCTTGTCACCGGGATTGCGATCGGGGTGATGCTTCATCGCCAGCTTGCGAAAGGCCGATTTGATGTCACCCGCCGAAGCCTGGCGGCCAACACCCAAGGTCTCATAGTAGTCCTGTTTCGACATGGATGCTGTCTATCGAACGCTCTGGCAGATCACAATGAAAACATGGCGAGGCCCGAACACTGTCTCAAGCATCCGGGCCCAAGCACATACTGGCCGATTCGATCCATTCAGGCGGACTTCTTCTTGTCGTCGTCAACTTCTTCGAAGTCGGCATCGACGACATCCTCCGCCGAACTGCTTGCCGCACCATCGTCGCTGGGCGACCCGCCATCGGCATCACCCGCCGCAGCTTCGGTTTCCGCCTGCTCCTTATACATCGCCTCACCAAGCTTCATGGAAGCCTGGGCGAGTGCATCGGTCTTGGCTTTCAGATCCTCGAGATCCTCGCCATCAAGCACGCCGCGCAAATCGGTCACAGCCTGTTCGATCGAGGCCTTCTCGCCAGCATCGATCTTCTCGCCGAACTCACCGAGCGACTTTTCGGTCGAGTAGATCAGGCTATCCGCCTGGTTGCGCGCCTCGATCAACTCCTTGCGCTTCTTGTCCTCTTCGGCGTTCTCCTCCGCCTCCTGGACCATGCGCTCGATCTCTTTCTCATCGAGACCACCGGAGGCCTGGATGCGGATCTGCTGCTCCTTGCCGGTCGCCTTGTCCTTGGCCGAGACGTTGACGATGCCATTCGCGTCGATGTCGAAGGTGACCTCGATCTGCGGCATGCCACGCGGGGCCGGCGGAATGCCCACGAGATCGAACTGGCCGAGCACTTTGTTGTCGGCCGCCATCTCGCGCTCGCCCTGGGAGACCCGGATGGTCACCGCATTCTGATTGTCGTCAGCGGTCGAGAATACCTGGCTCTTCTTGGTCGGGATCGTGGTATTCCGATCGATGATCCGCGTGAACACGCCGCCAAGCGTCTCGATACCGAGCGAAAGCGGGGTCACATCGAGAAGAAGAACATCCTTCACTTCACCGGAAAGCACAGCCGCTTGAATGGCGGCGCCGATCGCCACAACTTCGTCCGGGTTCACCCCCTTATGGGGATCCTTGCCGAAGAAATTCTTGACCGTCTCCACGACCTTCGGCATGCGCGTCATGCCACCGACAAGGATGACCTCATCGACATCGCCGGGGCTGAGACCTGCGTCCTTAAGCGCCTTCTTGCAGGGATCGACGGTGCGATCGATCAGATCGCCCACCAGCATTTCCAGCTTGGCGCGGCTGATTTTCAAGGTCAGATGCTTCGGGCCTGATGCATCCGCCGTGATAAAGGGCAGGTTGATCTCGGTCTGCGCGGTCGAGGAAAGCTCGATCTTGGCCTTCTCGGCGGCTTCCTTCAGGCGCTGCAAGGCGAGCTTGTCGCCTCTGAGATCGATACCCTGGTCCTTCTTGAACTCATCGGCCATGTAGTCGATCAGGCGGAGGTCGAAGTCCTCGCCGCCGAGGAAGGTGTCACCATTGGTGGCCTTCACCTCGAAGACACCATCGCCGATCTCAAGGATCGACACATCGAAGGTACCGCCGCCGAGGTCGTAAACCGCAATGGTCTGGGAGTTAGACTTGTCCAGGCCATAGGCAAGGGCTGCCGCCGTCGGCTCGTTGATGATTCTCAACACTTCGAGGCCGGCGATCTTGCCCGCATCTTTGGTCGCCTGACGCTGGCTGTCGTTGAAGTAGGCAGGGACGGTGATAACGGCCTTTTCGACGGTTTCACCAAGGTGACGCTCGGCCGTCTCCTTCATCTTCTTCAAGATGGCGGCGCTAATCTGGCTAGGCGCACGCTTTTCTCCCTGGGCCTCGACCCAGGCATCGCCATTATCAGCCTTGACGATGTCGTACGGCACCATATCGACGTCTTTTTTGACGACGGGATCATCGAACCGGCGGCCGATCAGCCGCTTCACCGCAAAGACAGTGTTGGTCGGGTTGGTCACTGCCTGACGCTTGGCCGGCATGCCCACCAGGGTCTCGCCGTCCTCGGTGAACGCCACCATCGACGGTGTCGTCCGCATGCCCTCTTCGTTCTCGATCACACGGGCGTTCTTGCCCTCCATGACCGCAACGCAGCTGTTGGTCGTTCCAAGATCGATACCGATAATTTTATTGCTCATGCCACACTTCCACGCCTGAGACTTCGTCGCTTGATCTGAGGTTGTTTGATCAGGAGGGGCTGCTATTCGCGCCGATGAGGCCGCGGCGCCGCTCCGTCATCATGTTCCGGTTCGACATATAAGAACCGAAAAAGGGCACTACAACCGTTACTGGAGAGTGAAATCGCGTCTTTGCAAAAGATCGAGGAGTAAGAGACGTCGAGATGAATGCCAAGAGCCCATCGATTACCGTCCGCAGCAAACGCTGTTGGTGGAAACCATACTAAAAGCCCGCCCCCGGCCCTGCCAAGCCAACGAGGTCGCCGCGCGACCGCCGTGCGACTAGCCGCCGGTGACACTCATGTGGCGGCTGACGGCGGGATCGTTATGATCGCGGTCGATGACGAAATCGTGACCCTTGGGTTTTCTGGAGATGCCTTCGAGGATCGCCTGCTTCACCAGATCATTGCCCTCGGATGCCCTAAGCGCCGTGCAGAGATCAGCCTCGTCATCCTGGCCGAAGCACATATCCCTCTTGCCGGTGCCGTTTCCGCTTCCCCCCTTCCCTCTCTCCCCTCCCTTCTTTTTTCTCTTCTTTCTCCCTCCTCTCCTCCCTCCTTTTTCTTCCCT
>JBPCVQ010000501.1:0-11813 GCA_051010395.1 Geminicoccaceae bacterium
CGAAGCCCTTCGTAGACCGGGCGGCCGTCGTCGGGCCTCGGCGCGCCCGTGGCGGGGTCGTAGAAGGCGTGATAGGTTGCCGGCATGCTGTCGGCGTCGTGCCCCATGAGGTTGGGGACGATCGCGCGGATGCGACCCTGTTTGTCGTCCAGCATGATCGGCGTGCCGCAGGTCGCGCAGGTGCACAATTCGAGCGGCCCGTCCGGATTGGCGGCATTGAACGGCTGGCGGTTCATCCCGTCCGGATTATCAACGGCCATATCGCCCTTGTTGAAGAACACCACGTGCGTCGTGTCCTGCCCGGTCACGCCCTTGCAGACGGAACAGTGGCAAGTGTGCTTGTCGAGCGGGTCGGCATCGGAATGCGTATGAACGTGGTCACATCCTCCGGCATGTTTAGGCATAATTCTCTCCCTGATTGATTTTGACGTCAGGAAAAGTTTACGCCTCCCCCCAAAAAAATCCAAGCGGCGCTTGGAAGCTGAACTTCGGAGCTGTGGTGTGACGGGGGAAGTGGCGGTGGGGTCCCCGTTGTTGCTCGGTGTCGGGGGGAAGCTGGAGCTTGACCGGTCGGATGGAACATGCTGATCAGGTCAGCCATGACTTATGATGAGTACAATGCCTATTGCGAGTCCCTGCCAGCCACGACCCACGTCGTTCAGTGGGGTGGTGCTCATGTCTGGAAGGTCGGCGGCAAGGTCTTTGCGATCGCCGGCTGGGATGACGGGGACGAGCCGCACATCACCTTTAAAGTCTCGCCGATCGCCTTTGAGATGTTGCAGGAGCAACCGGGTCTCCGGCCCGCTCCCTATCTGGCGCCGCGCGGCATGAAGTGGATCCAGCACTACGACCAGCCAGGCCTCGAAGACGGCGAGTTGAAGGCTTACATCAAAGAATCCCACCGCATCGTCGCATCAGGCCTCACCAAGAAAAAGCAGAAGGAACTCGGCTTCCTTCCGGCATAAGAAAAGAGGCCCCGACCACCGCCGAAGCCTCATTTCTCATGCCTTAGCTTCCGGCAGACATCGCCGCCAAGTTCAGCCTGATGGCGCTGCCATCAATAGCGGAAGCGGAAGCCGTCGCCGAAGTAGAAGTTGCCGCGGAAACCATAGTCGCGATGACGACGGTGCTGGTGATGGCGGCGATCATAGGACCGACGCCGCCCCTCGTAGTAACCCTCGTCATAGCCGCGATCGTAACCGCGTCGGAAGCCGCGCTTGTAAAACTTCTTGCGCTTCTTTTTCTTGTAGTGCTTGCGATGATGACGGCGATCGTCATAGCGATCATAGCGGCGATGGTTCTTGTAGTCGTGCTTCCAGCGTGTCTTGGGCTCGACCCAGCTGCCTCTATCCGTGGCCAGATGCAGCCCGGCCATCTCGCTTAGGGCGATGCTGGGCTGCTTGGCGGCTGCTGTCATGCCCGCTGATGCTGGTGCTATCCAACCAGCGGCCAGCAGGCCGAACGCTGCAATCAAACTTGTCCTGATGATGGTCATGGCTGACCTCCCGAACCTTTACGTCATGCTATCGATTTAACCAAACGAGCCTGAACCGGAACTGAACCTGTTATTCAGGAAACAGCCCGCACTCTCAAAAAAATCCATAAAGAACCAACGCTATGTCGGCATCTGCCGGAAAGGCTTTGATAAACGGCACCATGGTAGGCCGCACGTCCGACAAATACCGGCCGAACTCTAGCCAAGTTCCAGCGATCAAGCCATAGTACATTTTAACAGCGAGAAGGGGTCGCAATCTCCTTCCAGGTGACAAGCAGGCGGAGCATCGGGGAGAAACGTGAATGGCCCTGCTGGAACTCAGGGACATTGCCAAGCATTTCGGCGCGATTGAAGCCTTGAAGGGCGTCGATCTCGATCTGGAGCCGGGTGAGGTTTTGGGGCTGATGGGCGATAACGGCGCCGGCAAGTCGACGCTCGTCAAGATCATCGCCGGTAATTTTCCGCCGTCCGAAGGCACGATGGGCCTCGATGGCAGCCATTGCCATTTCACCAAGCCGATCGACGCGCGCACCAGCGGCATCGAGGTCGTCTACCAGGACCTTGCCCTTTGCGACAACCTGACCGCCGCCGCCAACGTCTATCTCGGGCGCGAGGAGAAGAAGGGCGTCGGACCGTTCCGGGTTCTGGACTATGCGAAGATGTTCGAGCGCGCCGCCGAGCTGTTCGCCGAGCTGAAGTCGGAAACCCGCCCGCGTGATCTTGTTCGCCAAATGTCCGGCGGCCAGCGCCAGGCCGTCGCGATCGCCCGCACCCGGCTTTCCGATCCGAAGATCGTCTTGATGGACGAACCGACAGCCGCCATCAGCGTCCGCCAGGTTGCCGAGGTCCTGGATCTGATCCGGCGGCTGAAAGACCAGAACATCGCGGTCATCCTGATCAGCCACCGCATGCCCGATGTCTTCGCCGTCTGCGATCGGATCGCCGTGCTGCGTCGTGGCGAGAAGGTCGCGGAGAAGGCGATTGCCGATACCTCGCCGGAAGAAATCACCGGCCTGATCACCGGCGCGATCGCCACGGCCTGAGGAGCGACATCGAACCATCATGTCAACCGCCCAGCCCAACACCCCCGCTTCGGCAAGCGTCGCCATCGAAGACGTAACCGGAATCAAGGAACGGACCTTTTTCCAGCACCTGATCGCCAATCAGGCCTTCTGGGTGACGATCACGGTGATCCTGATCTGCATCGCGACGGCGATCGAGCAGCCGAATTTTGCGACCAAGGCGAACTTTTTCAACATCACCCGGAACTTCGCCGCCATCGGCATCATGGCCATGGGCATGACCGCGGTGATCCTGACCGGCGGCATCGACCTCTCGGTCGGCTCGGTCATGGCGCTTTCGGCGATCGGCGCCGCGAGAATGCTGGAGCTGGATTTTCCCTGGTACATGGCCGTCGGCGCCGGCTTGTCGCTGGGCATGTTGGCAGGCGCCATCAATGGCTGGCTGATCGCCTATGTGAAGCTCCCCCCCTTCGTCGTGACCTTGGGCATGCTGTCGATCGCCCGATCGATGGCGGTGGTGCTCTCGGAAAATCGGGTGATCTACAAGTTCGGCGAGGACGCCGCGACCTTCAAGGCGATCGGCGGCGGCAAGCTCTCGATCCCCTGGATCGACGGCGGCACGCTCGACTTCTCCAACATGTTCGTGATCCTGGTAGTCGCCACCATCTTCACTGCCTTCATCTTGAACTTCACCGCCTGGGGCCGCTATCTGTTCGCGATGGGCGGCAACGAGAACGCCACCCGGCTGACCGGTGTGCCGGTCGACCGCATCAAGTTCCAGGCCTATCTGATCGCCGGCCTGACCGCCGCCATCGCCGCCGTCATGATGACCGGCTGGCAGGGATCCGCCTCCAACGGCATGGGCAAGGGCTTCGAGCTCTACGTCATCGCCGCGACCGTGATCGGCGGCGCCAACCTCATGGGCGGCCATGGCAGCGCTTACGGCGCCTTCATCGGCGCCGCCCTCATCTTCTTGATACGCAACAGCCTGATCATGTTCGGCGTCGATGCCAACTGGTACGACCTGTTCGTCGGGCTGTTCATCATTTTCGCGGTCCTGCTCGAACGCATCCGCGGAAAGAAAGGCGGCTAGGGCGAGGCGCCCTGGCCTTGACTTGCCTGAATCCATGACTGGGAGGTTACGAACACTATGAAGAAACTAGCAATCTTGATGGCGGGTGCGGCGACCTTCGCCCTCACCGGGGCGGCGAATGCTGCCGACTATACCTTTGCGCTCGTGCCGAAGAACGTGAACAACCCGTTCTTCGATCAGGCGCGTGACGGCTGCAAGAAGGCCGAGGGTGAACTCGATGGCAAGATCGAGTGCCTTTACATCGGGCCGGGCGAGCATGGCGGCGGTGAAGAGCAGCTGCAGATGGTCAATGACCTCGTCGTGAAAGGTGTCGACGGCATCGCAGTCGCCCCGTCGAACGCGGCTGCCATGGCATCGGCCCTTCAAGCGGCGAAGGACGCTGGCATTCCCGTGCTCACCTGGGACAGCGATCTCTTGCCTGAGAACGCCGATCTGCGGACCGCCTATATCGGCACCAAGAACTACGATATCGGCGTCAACCTCGCGAAAATCGTGCAGGAAGTGAAGCCGGACGGCGGCTCGATCTGCATCCAGTCCGGTGGTGCGGCCGCCGCCAACCACAATGAGCGCATGCAAGGTATTCGGGATACGCTCGCCGGCGAAAGCGGCACCGAAAGCCCTGGCAACCGTCTCGAAGGCGCCAATGGCTGGACCGAGGCCGAGGGCTGCCCGCTCTACACGGACGACGACTTCCCGCGCTCGGTGCAGCAGCTTGAAGACACGCTGGCGAAACTCTCCGATCTCGACGCCTTCGTGCCGACCGGCGGCTTCCCGCAGTTCATCCCGGACGCCTATCGCAGCGCCGTCACGCCCCACAAGGCCAAGATCGACGACAAGTCGCTCGCCCTCGTGGTCGCCGACACGCTGCCCGTCCAGATGGAGCTGATGGCCGAAGGCCTCTCGCTCGGCCAGGTCGGCCAGCGGCCCTTCGAGATGGGCTACACCGTCATGCACGCCCTCTACAAGATGGTCACCGAGGACACGGCGCCGGAAGATCCCACCTACACCGGTCTCGACGTCTGCACCCCCGACAATGCCGACAGCTGCATCGGCGGCTAGTCGCTACCAGCGACCGGGTTACTTGCCGGCGTTCGGCATGTGACGTTCGTGATTTAGGAAACCGCCTCAGGGTCTCGCCCTGGGGTGGTTTTCGTTTATGGTACGGTCAACCGCGAACGGAGGTTCGGATGACGGCGCGCCATGAAATCATGACGATCGAGCACGGCTCCTATCAGCTTGAACTCTGCCCCAAAGGCGGCGGCTGCATGACCGCTTTCCGCTATGGTGACGCGGACCTGTTCCGCCCCGCCACGGAAGAGTACTGGCAAACCTATGAACCCCGCGCATCGGGGTCGTTTCCGCTGGTGCCGTTTTCCAATCGCATCGCGGATGGCCGCACCATCTTCGAGGGCGAACCTTACAGCTTTCCGATCAACATGCCGCCCGAGCCGCACTCGATCCACGGTGACGGCTGGACGTCAGCCTGGAAGGTCGAGAGTGCCGAGCCGGCACGGGCGGTTCTAGTCCACGAACCGTCTGGCGGTCCTTTTCCTTATCACAGTCGACAGATCTTCGAACTTGCCGATGATGGCCTGACGGCATCGCTCGAAATCACCAATACCGGTAAGCGGCGCATTCCGGTGGGCTTCGGCCATCATCCCTATTTCCCGCGTACCGACGACCTCACCCTGGAGATGCCACTCGCCGAGGTTTGGATGCCGGATGATCGGAAACTACCTGTCGAACGGGTTCTGGTCCCCGACCGCTGGAATTTTTCAGCGCCCAGGCAGCTTGCTCCACTGACTGATCTCGACAACGATTTCACCGAAGGTGATGTGGAAGCCTTGCTGCACTGGCCGGAGCGAAGCATTCGTCTTGCCATTGATGCTGATCCGGTCTTTCGCCACATCGTCGTCTTCGTACCGCCGGACCGGGACTATGTCTGTGTCGAGCCGGTCACCCATGTCGCCAACGCCGTGAACATGATGGCATCGGCCGATCAGGAGACAGGCCTGCAAGTTCTGGAACCGGGAGAGACACTACGCGGTTCGATACGCTTTCGCGTCGTTACCTAACAGCTTGCCAGGAGCGATAGGGCATACTGAGATCCAGCTTGCCGAGCACCGACTTGTCGATGTCGGTTGCTTCCTCGACAATATCGCTTTTGATCCTGATTCCGCTTTCCTCCGGTAAGGCCCAGATAAAGGCATCATCGGCCATGCCAAGCTCGATCACATAGTCGCGCAACCTGCGCGCCTGGTCTTCCGGCAACCGCCGACCCACGACGATGGCGTGGTGCGGGTTGCTCTCGTAATAGGGCTCGTGAAGCTGAAAATAGGCGTCCACCCAGCGACGCTGGTGTTCGCCGAGCAGATCCCAGCCGCTATCCACATCATTGGGCGAAGCCACAATGACAGCCCAGCGCTCATCGTCCTTATCCGCATGTTCGGCTGACCGGAACCAAAGCTTTCTCCAAAGTTCCCGCACGGATAGATCGATCGACTGCTCGACATGCTCGGCTTCCGACCACTCGAATGCTGTCTCATCGGCCCCTGGGTCGACCGCCGCATCGACCGCACCGGCGAAGGAGTCGGCCGCAATGGTGGCGGTCAGAAATGCTTTTCGAAGACCAGGCAAAGCTTCGTAGAAGCCCTCAAGGTCACCACTTGCTTTCTCACAGCGATCCAAGACGCCGGTAAGCTCCGCCAAGAACGCACTCGGCGTCCCGGCATGGGCTCGCAGGATCTCACCTTCGCTGAAGCCTCGAAGGCCATGCAGATCGAGCGCAATGGTGAGGCGTGTCAGGAGCCGCTCGGCTTCGATTGGAATGTCAGCAGCGGCGATGTCCGCCGACGGTGCTTCAGGGCACAGAAGAACCTGCGCTGATGCCCCGCTCACGAAGAGCTGTCCCGCCATGATTATGGAGGCAACCAACGATCGGAGGACCATGGTCATTCTCCTTGCAGTAGGATGGTCCAAAGTCGGCGATCATTCTGGTCACATCAGCAACAACCTGCATAACTAACAGGACGATATCGAAGCATCACGAACGCTAACATCCAGGAATATCACCAACTCACAGTGCATTAACGGTAAAATTTCAAAAAATACAACCAAAATAATATACAAGCTTGAACTCACCTATCGCCACACGAACTTCAGCGTGGCATTGGCAGTCGAGCATGGCGAACGGCAATGCCTTCAGCCGGACGGCACCAACTTGAAAATCTTGCCGCCCTCGCCTTCCGGCCCTTGCACATCATGGCCGAGAAGATAGAGCTCGTTATCGAGACCATGGGCTATCCCTAAGAGAAAATGGGGAAAGCCACCGACGATATCGACGCGCTCATAATCCCAGGCCTGATCTGACTGGTCAGCCGGCGTCGCCAAATAGATTGCACCGGTTGCTTCACCGCCATCGATGCTCCAATCGCCGAAGACCAGTTTGCCCTCGAAGTCCGGCATGGCAGCACCACGATAGACCACGCCGCCGACCGTCGAGCGCCCTTCGCTCTCGTCAGGATGCTTGCCGCCGTTCTTGTATTCGATGATCGGGTCGATCAAACCCTCGTCGTCACAGCCTTCGAAATGCCCCTCGAAGTCGTCCCAATCGAAGCAATGGGTCGCCTCCTTGATCGCCCAGCCATAGTTTCCCCCGGACACGACCAAATCGATCTCCTCATAGGAGTTTTGGCCGACATCACCCACGAAAAGGCGCCCGGAGCCATCCGGATCGAAGGCGATCTTGTAGGGATTGCGAAAGCCCATCGCATAGATCTCGCCGCGATAACCCTCTTCGCCCGCAAACGGGTTGTCTTCCGGAATGCCATAGGCGGCACCGTTCACCTGATCCACGTCGATCCTGAGGATCTTGCCCAGCAGATCCGCCGGGTCCTGGCTGGTGCCTTCGCGCGGATAGTCGCCGTTTTCCGGCGCACTGCCGCCATCACCAAGCGCAATGTGCAGCATGCCCTTCGGCCCGAATGCGAGCGTTCCGGCATTGTGGGCGAATTGCGGCTGATCGACCTGCAGCACCAGCCGTTCATAGTCAGGATCGGCTTTGTTCCGATCGTCCGCGGACACCTTGATCTCGGCGATGTGGCTGGTGTGCGTTCCCCACTCCTCGTTTTGAAGGCCGTGCCCTTCACGAAGCGGTGCGCTGTAGTAGACGTAAAGCTTGCCATTCCCCGCATAGGCGGGATGGAAAGCGAAGCCGAGAGCACCACGCTCATCGAAGCCAGGCTCGATCGTCGGATCGAGCCTGTCCTGGAAGTCGAGAAACGGTTCATCCAGGAGCTTGCCATCGGCATCGATGATGCGCAGCCGCCCGACTTGCTCGAGCACCAGCAGCCTGCCGCTGCCATCCGGAAATTCGGCGAGCGTCAGTGGCGCCGTCAACCCCTCGGCCAGAAGCTCGATCCCCGCCTCGGCAGCAGCTGCCTCGGATGAGGCCGTAGCGACGGCGCCGGACACGACCCCGGCGCCAGCCAGCATCCAGAGCGCCGTCAACGCGCCAGAAGTCCCAATAGTTGATCGCCCTCCGACAGATCGCATCGATCTCTCCCGCAGCAAACGCGCCTTAGTGGTGACCCGAACAGTCTCGGGGTCGATGGCCGACGCGATTTCATTTTCCAGTGGCCAGAACATAAGCCCACATCGACGATCATCAACCCGTTCCGCCGACGAAATGGGAAATGGCGTCGTCATATCATTCGGTAGCAGGCGCAATGCGTTTTTGAATGAAATGTCCGAGCTCGACAAACTCCTCTTCATGCGGGCTGGAACGACGCCAGGCGAGACCGATGGTGCGAAACGGCGCCGGTTCGGCAAACGGCACGACGGCGATCGGCCCGGGATCGTCGACCTCGGTCGAGAGCGCCAGTGCCGGTAAAATCGTGACGCCGTAGCCGTTCGCCACCATCTGCACCACTGTGGCAAGGCTGCTCGCGCGAAACTCGTCAGTCTTGGCAGTCTGGCAGATGGCGAGAGCTTGATCGCGCAGGCAATGACCTTCTTCGAGCAGCAGCAGGTGCTCGCCTCTCAGTTCGTCCTGGGTCACCATTGCGCGTGAAGTGAGGCCATGGTCTCTCGGCAGCGCCACGGAAAAACGATCGTCGAACAGAGCCATCGTATCGATCTCATCGGGCTCGACCGGAAGCGCCAGTATCAAGAGATCGAGATAGCCCGCGAGCAAATCGTCCAGAAGTGTCTGGGTCTGCGACTCCCGAAGACTGAGCTCGAGATCGGGATAGGTACGATGTGCCTCCGGCAACAGTTTAGGCAGGAGATAGGGGCCGATCGACGGAATGACGCCGAGACGCAGACGCCCGGCGAGCGGATGGCGGCTGTGTGATGCAAGTTCTGCCAAGTCCTGCACCGACATCAAAATATCACGGGCGCGCTTGGCGATTTCCCTGCCTTCCAGGGTGAGCAGCAATCGAGTTGCCCCGCGCTCCACAAGCGTTACACCGAGATTGGCTTCCAGATCTCTGACCTGCATGCTGAGCGCCGGCTGCGACACGTTGCAGAGCTTGGCAGCCTTCCCGAAATGCAGCGTTTCCGAGAGAGCTGCGAAATAGCGAAGCTGCTTCAGCGTCAGATTCAAGCCGTCTGCTCCCATCCATTTTCGAGCGTCTGCCTGCCATGCGGCGATGGTCAAGAAAGGCGGACGCAGCCGCGTTGATCAAGACTTCTTATCGCACATTCAAGAAAAATCGATTTGCCTTGATGACCATGGGACCTCATGTTTGAATTGGTAGGAATGCAATGGGAGGTAAAACCATGCAGTGGAATACGCCTAAGATTGTCGAGATCGCCTGTGGTTGCGAGATCAACGCCTACTTCCCGGCCGATCTCTAAGCTCATCTGACGATCCCGGCGGCCCGCGGCCAACGGCAACGTCTGGCCACGGGCTGCCGGTTCTGCCATTACCTTCACCGGTCTCAGGCGTGTTCGCGCCGCCAACATCTTCTGTCATCGGCAGGAAAGTTTGCGCTGTAACAACAACAACCAGCTGGGTCCACGTGAATTCCAGCGTCAGGCAGGAGCCTTTGCCCGATGAGCGATGGTTCCAATGGAACGGATGCCTCTGCTAACGGTGCAACCAGCCCTCTCCAGCCGCCCGTTTCGCTGCTCGCCGAACTTACCCATCGCTGCCCGCTGCAATGTCCCTATTGCTCGAACCCGCTGGCGCTGGAGCGCATCAACGGCGAGCTGGATACTGAGACCTGGTGCAGGGTCATCGATGAAGCCAACGACCTCGGCGTGCTGCAAACGCATTTCTCCGGCGGCGAGCCGACCCTGCGCAAAGATCTGGCCGACCTCATTCGCCATGCCGCAGGCATCGGTCAATACACCAATCTGATTACTGCAGGCGTGTTGCTCGATCGCTCGAAGCTCGAGACGCTTGCCGATGCTGGCCTTGATCACCTGCAGCTCAGCATCCAGGACAGTAGGGATGCCAGCGCCAACCGTATCGGCGGCTACAAGGAAGGCCACGCCAAGAAAATGGTGATTGCCGACCTGGTCACCGAGATCGGCCTGCCGCTTACCATCAACGCCGTCGTCCACCGTCAGAACCTGGACAATCTTGGCGAGATCATCGATCTCGCGATCGAAAAAAAGGCGAAACGCCTGGAGGTCGCTCACGTCCAGTATTACGGCTGGGCCCTGATGAACCGAAGCGCCTTGATGCCGACCCGCGAGCAGGCCGACCGCGCGATCGACATGGTGAAGGCCGCCCAGGAGCGCTTAAAGGGCATCCTGGTGATCGACTATGTCGTTCCCGACTACTACGCGCGCTATCCGAAAGCCTGCATGGGCGGCTGGGGCAAGCAGAACCTGAACGTCACGCCGTCAGGCAAGGTCCTGCCATGCCATGCCGCCGAAACAATCGAAACACTCACCTTCGACAATGTGAAGGACAGGCCGCTCGCCAAAATCTGGCATGAAAGCGCCGCTTTCCAGGCGTTTCGCGGCACGGACTGGATGGAGGAGCCTTGCAGAAGCTGCGATCGGCGTCTCACCGATTTCGGCGGCTGCCGTTGCCAGGCCTTCGCCTTTGCCGGCCGCGCCGAAGCCGTCGACCCCGCCTGCACCTTCTCGCCGTTGCATGACGAACTCGTATCGATCGCCGCAAAGGAAGCTGACGGCGCCGCCACCGACTTCATCTATCGCGCGCCAAAGAACCAGCCGAAGGCCGATGCCTGATAGGCTGATGGTGTAACCACGTCATCGTGGTTCACTCACACCAGCGGCAGGTCATAGAGATAATCGAACACCAGATAGACGCCGAGTGTCATCCAGATACTGGCAAGCGCAAGGCTCTGCAAGAGAGTGAATCCGAAGGCATAGAGGCCGTAGGCAACCAGACCGACAATGGCGTAATTGCTCAGGCGGAGCCGTATTGGGATCAGACCGAAGCTGGTGACGAACGGAATACCCGGCGGTAGCGCCAGATAGGCTTCGAAAAGAAACAGAGCAAGGATCAGCGCCCCGATGAGTGACGTTTCAATGACGCGTCGCCTCCGATGTCAGCTCCGCCGCGTCCTTGATATCCGCACGACTGTCGAGCCGTTTCTTCCTTTTTAGTTAGGTTGCCCCCCAAGGCCGATCAAGCGGCCACCGGGCCGTCGGGTTTCGATACCAAGACTATCCGAAGCTATCCCGACATGAGCCCGCATACCCGCGCGTTTCCTGGCGCCTTCTTCGGAAGCGGCAGAAACCAAACGGCGTGGCCATGCCACCACTAGTGCTGACGTAGGACGGCCACGCCTGGTAGTTCCTTGCCTTCGAGCCATTCCAGAAAAGCACCGCCTGCCGTCGAGATGTAGCTGAACTGACCGAGTACGCCGGCATTGGCGAGGGCCGCCACGGTGTCGCCGCCACCTGCAACGGAGAGCAGCCTGCCTTCCTTGGTCATCTCGGCGGCCGCGATCGCGAGCTCGGTGGTGCCGCCGTCGAACGGCTCGAGCTCGAAGGCGCCGAGCGGGCCGTTCCAAAGAAGCGTCCTGCAATCCGCGAGGCGATCCTCGAACATCTCGGCGCTGATCGGGCCAATGTCGAGCATCATACCGTCATCGGGGATCATCTCGACAGGCGCTGAAACCGGATCGACGCCTTCCTTGAACTCCTTGGCGATAGCCCCATCGATCGGCAGCATGATCTCGCAATTTGCGGTCTCGGCTTTCGCACGGATTTCTCG
>JBPCVQ010000502.1:0-2760 GCA_051010395.1 Geminicoccaceae bacterium
CTGGCCCTCAGCCCGGTCGAGACTACCTCACCTGATGTGGAGCTGACGAAGACCACGGCGTCCGGCATCGCGCTGAATGACGGTGCTGACGGGGAACTCCAGGCGACCATCACCATTGATCCGGCCGATACTGCATCGATCGAAGGAACGGATCTCTATTACCGGCTCGACTACGTCGCCACCACCGGCGGTGAGCACGAGAGCGTGCGCGGCAGGATACGGCTGACGCCGAGGGCCTGACGCGGTCAATCACGATCGCTTGCGGATCGACGTCGACTGCGGCTATGACGCTGTCCATCCGGACAAATGGTAGGTCGAGGCCTCGGAATTATGTGATGGTTTGCCCGAAAGCTGACAGACGGCTAGCTCACGCTTTGTGCCACTTTGAGACTCAAGAAGGACACGCTGATCCGGCTGAAATGCCTACAAGTCTGCCATTCAGTGCATGTCTGCCCTCGGGCTGATGGGGCGAGGTGTGCTGGATTCCGGCTACTTTTCCGCTATCGTGTCGATTTCCAAGAGCCGCCCATCTTCAAACTGGACCGGCAGCGCTTCATGGTCAATCCGTTCAGCGGCGACGCCGAAATGGGAAGCACGGTGCCCGCAGACATCCGTAAGGCGCTGACGCGATGCGGCCACCGTCTGGTGGCGCCGCCCAAGCCGATTGGCGGCAGTCAGGTAATCTGTATCGACTGGAAGGAGGGCGTGCTGACCAGTGGCTCCGATCCGCGGAAGGGCGGGGCAACGATGGGCTACTGAGGGCCGCCTTTCGCAGCCGCGATCCGTGCGGATGACAAGCGCTCAAAGCGAACGGCGAACTGACCGCCATCATCTTCCTTCATCCAGGCTCCTCCAACATAATGCTCGGAAATTGCGTGTAGAGACCGGCAAGTCTCAAGCGTGCTCCCATCTACCTAGAGGCCTGCTGCGGCGGTTCTTGTTGGCGAAGCGGATATACCAAGCATGCTCAATAGCTTTGGCACTCTGTTGCTGTTGGTCGGTTTGTTGGTGATGCCCTGGCAGGATGCGCGTTCTCAGGATGCCGACGATGACATAGCCGATCTGTTGCTTGAGGATTTTGGAGATGGTGAGCTTGCTGAAGCGTTTCAGATATTCAGCATCATCGGGGTAGCCCCAGGTGTAAGTGGCGCCAAGTTTGAAGTTGACGGCGATGATGGTGATTCCGACCTGGAGATCAGATCGTTCAAAATTCCGATAAAGCGCGATTGGAAAGACGGCACATTCTGCTTCGTTGCGTCTGAGGATCAGCGAGATACGGGCTACGCATTACAGCCTTTGTCGAAGGTTCGGTCCGATGACGTTCTTTGTGCGAGACCTTATGTGGAACTCAATCTCAGCTATCTTAAGGCTGACCAGGGTGTGATCAACTTGGAAGAGGACGATTTGGAGTCGTTGGGCCCGGAGGCCTTCGACTTGGATATCACTACGCTTTCAGCACTGGCTGGCTTCGGCTTGACCTTTCAGATCACTGAAAGGACCGCCCTCCGCCCCATCCTGCTCGGCGGCTACTCCTACGTTGACAATGACAGTGCTTTCGAAGGGGAATTGGCCGATGAGTTTAACGAAATACTGAACGGAAGCTTGATCGACAGCGAGCTCAATTCTCTCCTGGTTGGTGGAGCCGTCGAACTCCGGCATGAACGAGTCCTGTCGAACGACTTCGAGTTGGATGGCAATCTTCGCTATAATCATTTAGTGAGCAGCGTCTATGAAGCGAGTGACGACGCACTGGAAGGCACCAACGACTTCATTGTTGTCACCGGCAGGCTCGAAGCCAGCGTCCCAATGGGGCTTTCGCTCTTCTCGCGTGACATGCATGCGCTTGGGTTCGGCGGGACGAATATCCTCCTTGACGGGTTTGAAGATTTGATCAGCAAAGACGACTTCATCCACGAGGTTGGCGCCGGGCTGGAAATCAGGAACCCGTTGTTGGTTCGAGGTATCCGACTGCGTGGTTCGGTCCTGTTCGGCGAGGACGTCTCCGGCTGGCGGGCGGGCCTTGGCATCAAGTTCTGACGTGACTTCAAGGGCTAAGCAGCGAAGCGCGACAGCCTGAATTCGTGGAGGTCGTCCATTCGATTAGAACCGGGGTGGGGGTCAGGTCACTGTCACTCATCCGTTTCGCTCTCTGATCGCCATCATCGTCCCTTTGCCCGCCATTTTTCCGAAAACTCGCTGAAACGGGTGGTTGGTCGAAAGGCGCAGGGACCTCCCTTAAGCCAATAGGTGTTGGTTTTTTACGGACTGACGTTTTCGGCGACGTTTCGATAAGGCTTTGGCGTCGTCCCGAAGCTCACTGCCGGGTCCGACAAATCGGTCTCTAATCCATCATGGAGCCGCAATGGTCAGCTCAAGGGCACTTTCTTTCCGCCGACGCGCTTGGCCCTTATGGCAAGCTTGGGTCAAAACGTTGCATTGGAGCACTATCACCGGGTGCGGGCTATCCGCCCCAAAGCGGCCTTCCGCAAAATTTGGCTTGGCGTTCACGCTTTCAGGCGGTTTTCTGCCGTAAGCTCTTTGGCAAGGTCGTTCTCTAATTCCGGGCGTTGTTGTCAAGCTCTGATAGTTTGTCCTCGCCGGACCCATGGTTCTCTCCGCGGTAGGTCGTCTGTCCTCCGCATGATGGTGGCGACTGACGTGGGCGGATCAATGTGCCAACCGCATTTGCTTGATGATGCTTTGCAAGACCTCGCACGATCTCACCTCCGCCATCGTCCCGGCAGGGACGCTGCTTCCCGC
>JBPCVQ010000503.1:0-7176 GCA_051010395.1 Geminicoccaceae bacterium
CACTCGACTTCTTCGATACGCCGTCCGGATTGATGATAGTCCAAAAAGGCGCGCGGCAAGGTCTCCACCCAGCCCTGTCCCAGCTTCGACATCATGATGTCACCGCCTTTTTGCGCATATTGCCATGGCCTTCTTCGATCAGAATATGATCAAATTTTTGACTGTCAATAAATTTGATCATATTTGCGAAGACAGCAGCGACTGCCTGATATGCTCATGTCCCTGACGAATATCACCCTCGATCGCCAGTGCTACGGCTTCGCCATCGCCAGCGCGCATGGCCGCCAGCGCCTCTTCATGCTTGTCGGGCAGATTGTCCATGCCGACGCGGCCGCATACCACCCGCAATGACGGCCCGACCCGCAGCCATAGGGCGTTGGCGATCGAAATCAGAATCGGTGCGTCGGACAGAGCATAGAGCGCATGATGAAAGTCGTAATTTTCCTCGAGATACGCCCTGATATCGCCGCGTATGATCGCCTTATCCAGCCGGTCATCTGTCTGTTCGAGCCGCTTGAGGTCGCCGCCCCCCATCCTCGACGTCGCCAGCCTGGCGAGGTGAGGCTCAATCTGCAGGCGGGCAAACGATAATTCCGCTAATTGAGAAAGCGTAAGCTTGGGAACAGCGATGCGGCGATTGTCCTTGAACGTCAAAGCCCCCTCGGCAATGAGATGCCGAATAGCCTCGCGCACAGGGGTCGTCCCGCTCTCCAGCCTCGATACGAGCCCCTGGATGGTGACCGCCTGGCCGGGGGCGAGCTCCCCGAACAGGATCATCTCGCGCATCCGACGATAGACGACCTCATGGGCCGGCGACTTTCGCACGGTAACGTCCAAATCCCTCAAACCCATTTAACGACGCGCCCGATGCGGTAAGGCCCATCGGCGCGACATCCAACCTGGAATCGACAGCTCTAAAAAAAACCATATTCAGCGAATGTCAATAATTTGATCATATCATGTCTCGATCGATTTGACGCCGAAGACGTTCATTGACCGGCAGAAGCCGCCTCACGCATTCGAGCAGGTAACGAGGGCGGCTCGAGATATCTCATATCGACAGAATGGGAATCTCCACCTATTGGAGTGAGCAGTCAGGCTCTGCCTTTCTCGGCCTTAGCCTTGACCGAATGTTAACCTCCGTCGGCTATATTCGTTCCTGGTCCGTGCGATCCTGGAAGTCCCGAGCCCAGCCCCTCTCTCTTGTCGGGCGGGCGGATTCCCAGGATCGCATGGACCAGGTCATGACCATGACACGGACGACTTAAGAAAGGGTTATCGGTCGGCGCATGGCATGAAGGTCCGCGGCCATGAAGACACCCGTCGATGAGAAACTGAGCGACCTTCGACTTCAAGTCGAAGAATTCGTTGATTGGCTGAAGCCGACTAAAGATTTGTCGGCGTGGGCTTCGCCCACAGTTTTGGTTCCCTGATCTACGCTTGCTGCCCAAGCCTGCGATCCGAGTTTGCTTCGTCTAAAGACGAGGGGTTTAACCATCCCCGAGCGGGACGCCAACGTGGTTGCTCTACCTTGTCTCCGCCCTGGCGGGGTGGGTCGAAGGGGCGACAGGCCTCACGATCGATGCCTCCCGTGATGACCGCCACCCCACCTCGCAGCTGCCATAAGACGACGTCGACGTCGTCAGGCATCGATGGCGTTGGCGTGTTCCCACTCAGAAAAATGCTGCGTGAAGTCGTTCCACTCCAGGTGCTTCAGCTTGGCATAAGAACGGCAGAGCTCCTCGCCGAGGATTGTCGGTAGAACAGCGCTTTTCTCAAACAGGCTGAGCGCATCCACCATGTTCAAAGGCAGCCTTGGTGCTTCTTTGACCAGGTGGCCTTCCGCATACATGTCGATGTCGTAGCGCTCGCCCGGATCCGTATTGTTGGCGATGCCATGCAGCCCGGCGCCGATCACGGCGGACTGCAGCAGATAGGGGTTTGCAGCACCGTCGGCGAGGCGCACCTCGATCCGATTGTCGTCGGGCACGCGGATCATATGGGTGCGGTTGTTGCCGGAATAGGTCACCGTGTTCGGCGCCCAAGTCGCGCCTGAGGTCGTGCGCGGCGCGTTGATCCGCTTGTAGCTGTTGACCACCGGATTGGTGATCAGCGTGAGCGACGGCGCGTGGTCCAGGAGCCCACCGATGAAGTTGTAGGCGGTCTTGGAAAGGCCGAGCTCGCCTGACGCATCCTGCATGAGGTTGTCGCCAGTGACCTTGTCCCAGACCGAGACATGGACATGGCAGCCATTGCCGGTGAGGTTGGGGATCGGCTTCGGCATGAAGGTGGCGCGAAAGCCATGCCTCTCGGCCAGCGTCTTCACCATATATTTGTAGAAGACGTGACGATCCGCGGTCTCCAGTGCGTCGCCATAGCCCCAGTTCTGCTCGAACTGACCGTTGGCGTCCTCATGGTCGTTCTGATAGGGACCCCAGCCGAGCGTCTGCATATGGTTGCAGAGCTCGGTGATGAAGTCGTAGCGGCGCATCACCGCCTGCTGGTCATAACAGGGCTTTTGCCGCGTGTCGGCGCCATCGGCGAGGCTCTTGCCGTCCGGCGACAGGAGGAAGAACTCGCACTCGACGCCGCTTTTGACGTCATGCCCCCCCTCGCCTGCCCTGGCGAGAATGCGCTTCAAGGTGCTGCGCGGGCAGTGGCCGACATTCTCACCGTTCAGATAGAGATCACTCGGCACCCAGGCGACTTCCGGCTTCCAGGGAAGCTGGATCATCGCATCGGCATCGGGAAGGCCGAACATATCACTGTCGGCCGGGCTCATATCCAGATGGGCGGCGAAGCCGGCAAACCCGGCACCATCGACCTGCATGTCCGAGATGGCCGAGGCCGGCACCAGCTTCGATCGCGTCACGCCGAAGAGGTCCGTAAAGCTGACCAGAAAATACTCGATCCCCTTTTCCTTCGCGACAACACCAAGATCAGGCATCACTCCCTACTCCCTGTTTGATATTTCTGGATTGCATGTGGTGTGACCACATCAGTGGTATGACCACGTCATTTGATGGGTGAGTCGCCGAGCGCGCATTTATGACTGACCGGGCACCCAGTTGGTTCCCGCCAAGGGGATGCCGGACATGGCGGACGCTTCCACCGTAAGAGCGACCATGTCTTCCGGTTCGAGATTGTGGACGTGACTCTTGCCGCAAGCACGGGCGATCGTCTGGACTTCCAGGGTCAGAACCCGGAGATAATTGGCAAGCCGATGGCCGGCCTTGATCGGATCGAGGCGCTGTTGCAGTTCGGGATCCTGTGTCGTGATGCCAGCGGGATCGGTGCCGTCCTGATAGTCTTCCCAGCAGCCCGCCGCCGTGCCGAGTTTTTCATACTCATCCTGGTAGCGTGGATCCTGGTCGCCCAGCGCGATGAGGGCCGCCGTGCCGATGGAGCAGGCATCAGCGCCCATGGCGAGCGCCTTGGCGACATCGGCGCCGGAACGGATGCCGCCGCCGACGATGAGCTGCACCTTTCGGTGCATGTCCAGGTCTTTTAGCGCCTGCACGGCCTCCTTCACCGCCACCAGCGTCGGCTGCCCGATATGCTCGATGAACACGTCCTGAGTAGCAGCCGTGCCGCCCTGCATGCCGTCGACGACGACGACATCAGCGCCGGCCTTCACCGCGAGCGCTGTGTCGTAATAGGGGCGAGCGGCGCCGCATTTCACGTAGATCGGCTTTTCCCAGTCGGTGATCTCGCGCAGTTCGAGGATCTTAATCGCGAGATCGTCGGGTCCGGTCCAGTCCGGATGGCGGCAGGCCGAACGCTGGTCGATACCGACCGGCAAGGTGCGCATCTGCCCGACCCGCTCGGTGATCTTCTGACCAAGCAGCATGCCGCCGCCGCCGGGCTTGGCGCCCTGCCCCACCACCACTTCGATGGCGTCAGCCTTGCGCAGATCGTCGGGGTTCATGCCATAGCGGGACGGCAGGTACTGGTAGACCAGCTGGGTCGAATGCCCACGTTCCTCGGGCGTCATGCCGCCGTCGCCGGTGGTCGTGCTGGTGCCAACCTCGCTCGCCCCTCGGCCGAGCGCCTCCTTGGCGTTGGCGGACAGGGAGCCGAAGCTCATGCCGGCGATGGTGATGGGAATTTTGAGCTCGATCGGCTTCTTGGCGTAGCGTGCGCCGACCGTCACGCTGGTGGTGCATTTCTCACGATATCCTTCGAGCGGATAGCGGGAAACGGACGCTCCTTTCATCAGGAGATCGTCGAAGCTCGGCACGTAGCGTTTGGCGCCAAATCCCCGGATGCGGTAAAGCCCGGTCTTCGCCGCTTCGCGAATGTAGTCGATGGCGTAATCGTCGAAGGTTTCCGACTTGCGAAGCTTCATCGTCCGCATATCTGACATCACGAACTCTCCCTCAATATGCGTCGACGTTGTCGATGTTGAAGTTGTAGAGCTGACGCGCGGAGCCGTAGCGGCGAAACTCGCTGGCCTCGATCCCGTCGCATTCCGCCTTCTCGAGAAGCCGCCTGAGCTCGTCATGATGCTCCGGCCTCATCTCCTTCTCGATGCAATCGGCGCCGAGGCTTTTGACGTCGCCGCGCACATAGATGCGTGTCTCGTAGAGCGAGTCGCCGAGCGCTTCGCCGGCATCGCCGCAGACCACAAGCGTGCCGGCCTGCGCCATGAAGCAGCTCATATGGCCGACATCGCCCTTCACCACGATATCCGCGCCCTTGAGGGAGATGCCGCATCTCGCAGCCGCATTGCCGTCGATCACCAGGAGGCCGCCATGGGCGGTAGCGCCCGCGGCCTGGCTGGCATCGCCTCTGACATGCACATGGCCGGACATCATGTTCTCAGCGACACCCGGCCCGACGCTGCCCTCGACCACCACGGTCGCTTCCTTGTTCATGCCGGCGCAGTAGTAACCGACATTGCCCTCGATCTCGACGTGAACTGCCGCATCCAGGCCGCAGGCAAGGGCATGGGTGCCTTTGGGGTTAAGGACACGGAAGGCGGCATCGCCGTCACCGTCGCCCGGCTGTCTGAGCAGGACATTGACCTCGCGGAGCGAGGTCTCGGCAAGATTGACCTCGCGGACATTTGTCCCCTTCGACATCAGGCCGTCCCTCCCCAGCTGTAAACGGTTGCAGGCTCCGGCTCCCAGACATTGGCCTGCTCGATCCCTGGGAGTTCGGCAAGGGCATGATATTCGGAGGCGAAGGCGACATAGTCGTCGGTCTCAGCCAGGACGGCCGGCTTGCAGGCGATCGGATCACGCAGCACGGCAAAGCCCGTGCGTGTGCCGGCGACGAAGGTGTAGAAGCCGTCGAGGGCATCGAGCCCGTCCTCGAAAGCCTCATGCAGCGTTCGCCCTTCCTGAAGACGGCTCGAGATATAGGCAGCGCCGACTTCGGTGTCGTTTTCAGTGCGAAACTGCATGCCCTTGTGGGTGCGCAGATAGTCGCGCAGCCGATTGTGATTGGAAAGCGAGCCGTTATGTACGAGGCAGAGATCGGCCCCTGTGGAAAACGGATGCGACCCTGCGGTGGTGACAGCGCTCTCGGTCGCCATACGCGTATGGCCGATAATGTGGCTGCCGCTCATCGTCTCGACGCCAAAACGCTTTGCGACATCGCGAGGCAAGCCCATTTCTTTATAGATTTCGATCGAATCCCCATAGCTCATGACCTGAAGGTTCGGATCATGAGCTTCGATGGCCGCAACAGCGTCCTCGGGGGCCGCCTTCGTCGTGATGACCGCGTGGGAGCTGTTGTCTTGCACGTCGAAATCGGCAGCGAGCTGATCGCGCAACAGGACTGCAAGCCCATCCCAGTCGAAATCCTCATTCGGATGGAATGCCGTGATCTTCGTCGACCCGCTCGGCGCCTGATCGCGATAGATCGCGAGCCCTGCACTGTCCGGCCCCCGCGCCGTCATTTCGATGAGCATTGGTGTGAAGAGAGAACCGAGCCGGTCCTCGAACGCCCGATCCTTCAGATACAAACCCACGATACCGCACATCGCCACGTCCCTCCGAGATCGATCATCGATATTTCTTAGAATGAATAATATTTTCTTATCAGTGAATTTGTCAAATAGCTTATAAGATAGCGCTGTCCGCAGAAGCAGCGGCCTTTCGATGCCGGCGAAAAGGACATGGCGCTGCCGTTTCCATGTCCTTTTCCGAACATTGGCCTGCTGAGTTGTCACCTCTACCGCGTTGGTTCTACCATAGACCAGAGGACATCGCCGCAAAGGAACATGCCCTGAGATGAGCCTACGAGACGCACATGAGCTCAAGGATCCCGAGCGCCAGAACCTGCTCGAGAAAGCGATCGGACGCCAGCTCAGAGAATTCAGGAAAACCGTAGGGTTGAGTGTGGTGGAGCTGGCAAAAGCGTCGGACATCTCTGTGGGCATGATCTCCAAGATCGAGAATGGCCAGACCTCGCCATCGCTCTCCACCCTGCAGAATTTGTCCGATGCCCTGAACATCCCCGTCACGGCCCTGTTTCGCCAATATGAGGAGCATCGGAGTGCTTCCTATGTCCCGGCAGGCCGAGGATTGGACATCGAACGTCGGGGCACGCGAGCTGGGCACCATTATGAGCTGCTGGGCCACGGTGTACGCGGCGATGTCGATCTCGAGCCCTATCTCATAACGCTTTCCGAGGAATCGGATGTCTTTCCGCTTTTCCAGCATGAGGGTGTTGAATTCATCCACATACTCGATGGGGAAGTCGACTATCGCCACGGTGACAAGCTTTATGAGTTAAAACCAGGAGATAGTCTTCTGTTTGACCCACAAGCCGCCCATGGTCCCGAAAATCTCAAAGTATTACCCGTCCGCTTCCTTGCCATTATTAGCTATCGCTCCTAGGCGATGGCCAACCTATTCGGCAGCTTATCCTGAGGCCACGTTGCCGACGTCATGTATATTGACCTCATCTCCCAACCATGCCATCTCTGACTGAGAATAATATTTTCCTGAGGGTGAAAATCCAATCGGGAAACATTGGCGATGTTGGGCGGCGTCCAGGGGGGAGGAGCGCTGCCGTAACGTATGATCGACCAATTCCCCAGGGAGGCAGTAGGAATGGATACCGATATTGGTGCCCTGACGGTGATATTCACCGAGTTTTATTACTGGGTGACGGTGCCGTTGATGTTTTTGATCCATGTTGGTTTTTGCATGTATGAAGTTGGCG
>JBPCVQ010000504.1:0-2802 GCA_051010395.1 Geminicoccaceae bacterium
TCATCATGACCAATTCCGACGATGAGCGGGATATCGACGCCTGCTATCACATGGGCGCCAATACCTACATCCGAAAGCCGTTGAACCTATCCAGTTTCTTCGAGGCCATGGCACGTCTCAAGGAATATTGGTTCGAGATCGCCGTTCTGCCGAAGCCGTAACCGATTGTTTCTGCCCCAATTGAAACCGCCCGCAGACTATGGCCCTTCATATCGCTTAGCTATGCCTCGCAATCGGTTGATCTTGTTGAAGAAACGTTCGATGGTTCGGCAACATAGCCCTGGCTCGCGCGGAACAAGTCCCGGGCATAGTCGGTCTCGAACCGGCCATCGGCCAGCACATCGCCATCGGCAAACTCGAGGATGCGCCCATGCTGCATCACGGCCAGGCGATCGCACATATGAGCGATGACACCGAGATCATGGCTGACCAGCAGAAAGGTCAGCGAGAGGTTGCGGCGCAACTCGCTCAACAGATTGAGAATTTCCGCCTGGATCGACACATCCAGAGCCGAGGTCGGCTCGTCCAGCAAAAGCGTCTCCGGTTCCAGAATGAGCGCACGAGCAATCGCCACCCGCTGACGCTGGCCGCCGGAGAGCTGATGGGGAAAGCGAAAGCGGAATTCCGGTCCGAGCCGGACCTGATCCAGCACCTCCAGAATGCGCCGCTCGCGATCGTCCATGCGGTGGATCGCAAGCGGTTCACGCAGCGTCTGGTCCACGGTCTGGCGCGGATGCAGCGAGCCAAACGGATCCTGAAACACCATCTGCACTTTTCTGTAGAAGGCGATGGATGGTTTCCCCGACAGAGGTTCATCGTCGTAAGTGATTGCCCCCCGCCACGCGGGGTTGAGGCCGGCGAGGGCTCTGAGGATGGTCGATTTCCCGGAGCCGCTTTCTCCGACAAGGCCGAAGGATTCCTTCGCCTCGACATCAAAGCTGACATCCTTCACGGCTTCGACCCGATCGGCACCCTTGCCGAAGCTGATATTCAGGCCCTCGACCCTGATCAATGTCATGGCAGTGGCGCCTCGCCACCGTCCTGCCAGGCCGGATCGCGCTCCATCGCCGGCAGTGGCCGGCCGCGCGTACTGGCGCTCGGCAGACAGGACATTAATCCCCGCGTGTAGGGATGTTCCGCGTCGTGCAGCCGGTTCGCATCCAGCGTCTCGACAATCCGACCTGCATACATCACCAGGATGCGATCGCAGAAGGTGGCGACCAGCTCCAGGTCATGGCTGACCAGGATCAGCCCCATGCCGCGCTCCTGGACGAGCCGGTCCATGATCCTGAGCACCGCCTGCTGCACCGTGACGTCGAGCGCCGATGTCGGCTCGTCCGCGATCAGGAGATCGGGGCCGGGCAAGAGCATCATCGCGATCATCGCCCGCTGCCCCATGCCGCCCGAAAGCTCATGCGGATAAGCGCGATACACCCGCTCCGGATCATCGATCTGCACCGCCTCCAGCATCTCCAGGGCCCGGCGGCGAGCGTCGCCGAGCGTAATCCGTTCATGTGCCCGAAGCGCCTCCACCAGCTGCTTGCCGATCCGCATGACCGGGTTCAGCGAGAATTTCGGATCCTGCATCACCATGCCGATGCCACCGCCGCGCAAGTCGCGCCGCGCGCGTCGCCCCATGGTCAACAGGTCCTCCCCCTGGAAACGAAGCGTTTCAGCTTCAACTTTCCCCTCACTCAACCCGAGAACAGCCCGCCCCGTCTGCGACTTCCCGGACCCGCTCTCCCCCACAATCCCGAGCTTCTCCCTCCCCATCGCAAACGACACCTCCCGCACCGCTTCTATCAGACGTCCCCGCTGCTCAAAGCGGACAGAGAGGTTCCGAACCTCCAGCAGAGTCTCAGGCAAGTTCACGCCCCCCCGCGTCGGGGGTCAAAAACGTCGCGGAGGCCGTCGCCTAGGAGGTTGAAGCCTAGGGAGACGATGAAGATGGCGAGGCCGGGCATGGTGGCGACCCACCATTGTTCGAGGAGGTATTGGCGGCCGGACGAGATCATGGCGCCCCATTCGGGAAGCGGTGGCTGGGCGCCAAGTCCCAGAAATCCGAGGCCGGCGGCTGTGAGGATGATGCCGGCCATGTCGAGGGTGAGACGGACGATCAGGGACGACATGCACATGGGCACGACGTGGCGGCCGACGATTCTCGCCGTCGAGGCGCCCTGGATGCGGACCGCCGCGATGTAGTCCGCCTGTCGGATGGTCAGCGTTTCCGCGCGCGCCATGCGGGCGTAGGGTGGCCAGACGGTGATGGCGATCGCGATGACGGCGTTCTCGATGCCAGGGCCTAGCGCCGCGACGAAGGCGAGCGCCAGGATCAGGCGCGGGAAGGCGAAGAAGATGTCCGTGATGCGCATCAGCACCTTGTCGACCCAGCCGCCCATATAGCCGGCGATCGTGCCGACCGCGAGCCCCACCGGCCCGACGATCACCGCGACGATGCCGATGATGTACAGCGTCAGGCGCGAGCCATGCACGATGCGTGAATAGATGTCCCGCCCCAGCTCGTCCGTCCCCAGCCAGTGCTCCGCAGACGGCGGCTGCAGCCGGTCGACCAGCACCTGCGCCGTTGGCGAATGGGTCGCAAGCCAGGGCGCGAACAGGGCGGTCAGCAGCAGAACGACGATGATGCCAAGCCCGATCATCGCCGTCGGATTGCTCCGAAACTCCAGCCAGCTCGCATAGACCCTTCCAAGTTGCGCCTGCCTCGGCGACGCTGGCGTCTCCGTCAATAACCACTCTCTCCACGAGGTCGTCGTCACGACTTAGCCCTCGGATCGAGCGTTC
>JBPCVQ010000505.1:0-13414 GCA_051010395.1 Geminicoccaceae bacterium
CTCGGTCAGCCACGGAGAAGATCGGCGAGGTGCGCGTCGCCCAGGGCGATCTCGACGGCGCAGGCGAGGCCTATCGGGCCGGCCTCGCGATCATCGAGCGCCTGGCCGCCGCTGATCCCGGCAATGCCGAATGGCAGCGCGATTTGATCGTGAGTCGCTGGAAGCTCGGCGATCTCGCTGGGCGGTACGTATCAGAGGATGCTTTGCATCACTGGCGGGCGGCGCTGAAGCTTGCCGAGGAGCTGGAAAACAGCGGCCGACTGCTGCCGACGGACTCGCACTTCGTCGAGACGATCCAAAGCCGCATCGACGCACTCAGCGCTTCGTCCTCTAATTCGGACGGCTAATCACAGTCTCAGGCAAGTAAGGCAACCCCGCTTAGGGGTTTGGTGGAGCCGAACGGGTTCGAACCGATGACCTCAACGTTGCAAACGTCGCGCTCTCCCAGCTGAGCTACGGCCCCACATAGGTAGTGTTCTACAGGCTTTCTTACTCGTCAAGCAACCCCGTGCTTCGGGGTGGTGGAGCCGATCGGGATCGAACCGACGACCTCTAGAGTGCGATTCTAGCGCTCTCCCAACTGAGCTACGGCCCCGTCCAATTGTGGGTATGGTAACGACACGCATTCCTGTCAAGTGCCGTGCCGGCACGGGCCGAACCAGAAATGCGCCTAACCTCCCGAAACTACGGGCGAGCATCGCCTCTGGCGGGACGGCCATGGGCTGGTTATATAGACGGCGTAACGACGTACAACTTCGGATGGCCAGCGCCCGCCCGACCAACTCTAGATGGGAAGATCTCCGGTGAATCCGATCCATTATCTGCTCGATACGCTTCTCCAGCTATTTTTCTTCGCCGTCATCGCCTCGGTCATCATGAGCTGGCTAGTGCAGTTCGGGGTGATCAACCGCAGCAACCCGTTCGTGAACCAGGTCGGCGAATTTCTGCACCGGCTGACCGAACCGGCGCTCCGCCCGATCCGCAACGCGCTCCCCGATCTCGGCGGCATCGACATCTCGCCGATCATCCTGATCATCCTCATCGAATTCTCCCGCCACGTCCTCCGCTCCTGGATCTTCTAGGCAGGCGCGGCCTGCAGCGGGGACTTGGACCTCGGCACCTGCTGGGACGGTGGTGAGCCGGGTGAGATCGCCTGGGGTGACTGGGTGAGATGCAGGCGAGTTTAAGCTGCAGACCGTGCCTGTTGAGACGGTGATGAGCCGGGTGCGGTCGCCTGAGCGAGACTCAGGCAAGTCCCCGCTGCAGGCCGCGCCTGTAGGGGGTGAGGTGCTGGCGAATTCATGCTACAGGCGGTGCCTGCTTGAGCAGGTCTTGATGAGGATGCCACGGGCGGCCCTGCGTGAACAGGCAAGTCAACGAACCGCCCGCGGCGGTGGAGGAAGTGAATTGAGCGCGACGATCATTGATGGCAAGGCGGCGGCGGCTGAGCTTAGGGACGGGATCAAATCGGCGATCGCCGATTTTACGCAAGCGGCGGGTCAAGCGCCTGGCTTGCGGGTTATCCTGGTGGGAGACAACCCGGCGAGCACCACCTATGTGGCGACCAAGGAGCGAACGGCGCTGGAGGTGGGTATTGCAGGCGGCATCACCAAGCTGCCGGTGAGCACCAGCCAGGCAGCACTGCTCGACGAGATTGCGGCACTGAACGCCAACCCTGCTGTCCATGGCATTCTCGTGCAGCTACCGCTGCCGGATCACATCGAGGAAGCCGCGATCATCAATGCGATCGATCCGGCCAAGGATGTGGACGGCTTTCACCCGATCAATGTCGGCCGTCTGTTCACGGCGAAGGGCGGGATCGATCCGAAGCTGCTGGTCGCCTGTACGCCGATGGGCAGCATGATCCTGGTGCATCGGGCCCTCGGCAAGGACCTTTCTGGCAAGCATGCGGTGGTGCTCGGGCGCTCCAACATCGTCGGCAAGCCGGTGGGAGCGCTGCTGCTCGCCGAGAACTGCACCGTCTCGATCGCCCATTCGAGGACCAAGAACCTGCCGGACCTATGCCGGGAGGCGGACATTCTGGTGGCGGCGGTCGGCCGAGCGGAGATGGTCAAGGGTGATTGGATCAAGCCCGGGGCGACGGTGATCGACGTCGGCATCAATCGGATCGAAGGGCCAGAAAACAAGGGCCGCGGCCGCCTGGTCGGTGACGTCGCCTTCGAGGAAGCCAAAGCCGTCGCTGGTGCGATCACGCCGGTGCCAGGAGGTGTCGGCCAGATGACCGTCGCCTGCCTTCTGCGCAACACGCTGATCGCGGCCGAAAACAGTCGGAGCCAGGGCTAAATAGCCGCTGCATTTACCGAGAAGCGGACAAAGGGGGGATGACCGATGAGCCTCGACCAGTATCCCGTCAAGGCAGAGGAATTCGAAGGGCCGGTACTGGTCACCGGCGCCGGCGGCTGCATCGGCGCCTGGGTGCTGGCGCTGCTCGATCGGGCCGGTGTGCCGACGGTCGCCTTCGACCTTTCCGACGATAAGCGACGCCCCGCCCTGCTCATGCCTGACGCTGCGGTCGAAAAACTTACCTGGGAGACCGGGAACATCGCCGACAGCGAGCGGGTGATGGGGATTGTCAGCGATCACGGCATCCGTGCGATCATCCATCTTGCGGCCCTGCAGGTGCCGTTCTGCAAGGCGGATCCCGTAAACGGGGCCAAGGTGAACGTGGTCGGCACGGTGAATGTGTTCGAGGCGGCTCGGGCCCATGATTTGAAGCGGGTAGCCTTCGCGAGTTCGATCGCTGCGCACAGCTTCTTTCCCGACCAGAACTGGCTGCCGACGCTTTACGGTGCTTATAAATTTTGCGACGAGATGATCGCCAAGGTCTATTGTCAGGACTGGGGTGTGCCGAGCGTCGGCCTTCGTCCGGGCGTGGTTTATGGCATCGGCCGGGACCAGGGCATGACCTCGAAGACCACGACGGCCATTCTCGCGGCTGCCGCGGGGAGATCCTACACCATCCCGTTTTCAGGCGCTGTGTCCGGTTTGCATGCGGGCGAGGTGGCGAGTGCCTTTATCAAAGCTGTCTCGGTGGACCGCGACGAGGCCGTCATGTTCGACCACAATGGCGTGGCGTCGACTGTGGAAGGCTGGGTGGAGATGATCCGGAAGATAGCACCCGACGCCAAGCTTTCGATCGAGGGCGATGCCCTCCCCTTCCCTGCAGAACTATCAGATGATCCGATCCGGGATTACCTCGGCGATTTCGGACATCTCTCGCTCGACGAGGGCATTCAGGCAACCTTCGACACCTTCCAGACCATGCTCCGAAACGATGTGATCTCGGCGGAAATGATCCGTTAGTCCGGCGTCGCCGGGGCTCTCAGGTGATTTCCTGCAGAAGATGGGCAGCGCTCCGCTCCAACGCCGAGGCCAGACGCTCGGCGATGATGGCCTGACCTTCAGGCTCGGTGATCAAGTCCTGGCGGATCTCGATTTCCAATGAGGGGATACCGCGGCGCTCGCCATGCTCAGGCACGGTATAGTCACGGTTCCAATCGAGAGCATAAGGCTCGTTGTCGGCGATCGAGAGATCACCTTCAGCCCGCAATACGCTGCCGACCAGATCGGCAAGACGTGGATCACGGTCGTAGAGGAGCCCCAGATGCATGGGCCTCGCCTCGTCCATGAAAATGGGCGTGAAGCTATGTATGCTCAGGAACGCTGTCGGGTGGCCGGTGGCTAGGCGCTTGTCCAGTTCTATCGCGATTCGATCGTGCAGGGGGCGGTAGATCTCGTCGATGCGGGCCTGACGGTCTGCAGGCGTCAAGCTCTCGTTCCTCAAGATCGGCGTACGCTCGCTGAGCGTCGGGATGAAGCTCGGGACATGGGTTTCGCGATTGCAATCACAGACCAGCCTTGAATAGGTCTGGGTGATCAGCGGCGCGTCAAGGCGCTCGGCGAGGTGCCGGGAGACGGCATCGGCGCCGATATCCCAGGCGATGTGACGACCACGATCGACCGAAGAGAGCCCCATATCGCCCAGTTTCCTCGGGATGCGCCGCCCCGCATGCTCGCAGACGAGAAAAATCGGGCTTTGACCCTCCGGATTGATGATGTTGACCGGAGATGGCTCATCATCGCTCAAGAGCATAGTCGTTTCCATGGTCAATCCAGTTTCCATTGGTCAGGCCGGGGGATCACATTGCGGGCACAGCCGGTGCCGACCACGCGCCGCAACGATACCGACAAGGCATTGTTCCTGAGCGCCTTTGAAGATGAACGAATAACTGACGTGTTATTCTAACAGAAGGTCCGCATATCGCTACAGCGCTGGCCTCGGACGATGATCATGGCAGCCTATGACCGGTCGAGATGGCACAAGGCACCTACACAGCTGGAGAGCTTTCAAGGTACTCTCAGCCAGGAGATTGAAGGGCTAGCGTTAGGGCCCATCTCATAGCAAATGGTGAAAGGTGGGCCTTGCTGCGGAAATCGCCGGCCGGAGCCCATGGCTTTTTTTTGAAAGAAGCCTGGGTTTCCCCAGGCCTCATCCGTTGTTAAGGTTTCCTTATACTCCCCCGGCGATCGGGCGGTTGTCCGCTTCAGCTGGGCTAATCAGGGACATGGATGATGACCCCAGCGCTGAAGGCAGCCCTGATTGATGCCGCAGCAAATTCGATCGCCGATCATGCCGATGAGTTGACCGCCCTTGACCAGGCTATCGGCGACGGCGATCACGGCATCAACGTGAAGCGGGGTTTCGAGGCAATACGACAGGAAAAGGATGCGATCGTCGCTCTTGCCGATGACGAGGCCCTGCACAAGGCCGGCATGACCCTGGTGATGAAAGTCGGCGGCGCATCCGGACCGCTCTACGGCAGCCTTTTGATGGGTATGGCTAAAGCCGCCAAGGCCGGACGCGATCTCGAAGGCCAGGTCGCGGAGGGGATCGCAATGGTCAGAAAACGCGGCAAGTCGGATGTGGGCGCCAAGACTATGCTGGATGTTCTCGTACCCGTTCACGCCACGCTTAAAGACCATCCCGGTCTTTCGCTGGCGGAAGAGATCAGGGCAATCCGCCAGACCGCCGATGAAGCCTGTGAGGCGACCCGTGACATGCAGGCGACACGCGGACGCGCGTCTTTTCTGGGTGAGCGCTCCAAGGGGCACTGCGATCCCGGCGCCACCTCAAGCAGGCTTTTGATCAATGTCATCTGCGATGTGCTGGAGCAGCAAGCGTGAGTGAAACCGTGGGCATCGTCATCGTCTCCCATTCTGCCGACGTTGCCAGAGGTGCGGCCGATATGGTGCGCGGCATGGTCGGCGACGACGTGCCGGTCAGCCATTCCGGCGGTAATCCGAGTGGCGGGTTGGGGACCGATGTCGGCGCCATCCGCCAGGCGATCGAGCATGTCTGGAGTGGTGCCGGTGTCGCCATCCTGGTGGATCTGGGGGCCGCTGAAATGAATGCTGAAATGGCGATCGAGATGCTGCCGGGCGAGCAGCGCGGCACCGTCAGAATCTGCAATGCGCCGGTGGTCGAAGGTGCGGTTCTGGCGGCAACCGAAGCCTCCGGCGGCAGCAGTCTGGAAGAGGTCTGCATGACCGCCGAATCGGCGCTGCTATGACGTGTCGGTTGTGAAAGCAAAGGGATGAGCAAAGAGAATGAGGTGACCGCCGTCACCACCATCACCCATCCGGTCGGCCTGCATGCGCGCCCGGCCATCGCCTTTACCAAGCTCGCCAAAACCTTCAAGACGGCCGATATCCAGATCCGCGGCCATGACGATCAACCCTGGATCGATGCCAAGAGCATCGTCCGGGTGATGGCGCTGAAGCTGCGTACCGGTGCTGTGCTTCAGATGCGCGCGAGCGGGGCCGATGCCGAAGCGGCGATCAAAGCCCTAAAGGGCCTGGTCATCAGGAATTTCGACGAACCCGTTGATCGCTGATGGCTGACCGGCGTTTCACCGCTCAGCCCGCCTCCCCCGGCCTCGCCATCGGCCCTGTCGTTCGCATTGAACAAAGCAATGCCTTAGGAGAACGCCGCCAAGGCTCGCCAAACGAGGAACGCGCTACGCTTGAACGCGCCATCACCAAGTCGATAGCTGATCTCGAAGCGCTCGCCGCAGTCGCCTCCGGAGACGGCGCCGACATCCTAGCCTTTCAGATCGAGATGCTCGCCGATCCGGCGCTGATCGAGGACATCCTGCCGCTGATCGCAGCAGGCGATGACGCGGCCAAGGCCTGGCGAGCAGGCCTCGATATCCAGATTCATGAGTACGAGGCAGCAGATGACGACTATTTCCGTGCGCGCGCCAGCGATCTCCGGGATCTTGAGGACAGGGTTACCCGTGTAGTGCAGGGCGCCACGATCGAGCTGCAGGATTTGCCGGACGGCGCGATCCTTCTCGCTGACGACCTCTTGCCTTCGCATTTTCTCGCGCTTTCATCCAAGGGGCTCTCCGGCATCGCGCTGAACCGAGGCAGCAGGAACAGCCATGTCGCCATCCTCGCACGTGGCCGCGGGCTACCGATGATCGTCGGCCTCGATCCCGTATCAGGTACGGCCAGCGTGGCCGGCACCGAGATGCATGAAATGGGCGTCGACGAAGCAATCCTCGACGGCGATGCCGGTCTTCTGTTGCTGGCGCCGACCAGAGCGAAGCTCAAGCACTATCGGAAAAAGCTGTCATCATCCCAAGCGGAGGCCAAGCACGCCGCGGCGCTCCGCGGTTGCCCGGCGATGACCGAAGACGGTCTGCGCATCGAGGTCATGATCAACGTCGACGATCCCACCGCTGTCAACGACGAGGCACTGGCGGCGGCTGACGGTATCGGTTTGCTGCGGACGGAGTTTCTCCTGATCGGCAAAGAGGACCTCCCCGATGAGGAAGAGCACTTTCGACTTTACACCGATCTGCTGCGCCGGCTCGAAGGCAAGCCGCTGATCGTCAGAACCTTCGATATCGGCGGTGACAAGCCGCTCGCCGGCCTCGATCTTCCAAAGGAGACGAACCCGTTCCTCGGCCTTCGCGGCATTCGCCTCTGCCTCGATCGCCCGGACCTCATCCGACCGCAAATACGCGCCCTCCTCCGCACCACCGCCGCCGCCGCGGGCGGACCGTTGACTAAGAGTGGGGCATCGAGCACGGGCGGGCCGCTCCAGGTGATGCTGCCGATGGTGACGGTGCAGGCGGAGATCGATGCCGCACGTTCGCTGTTCGATGATGCCTTGAAGGATCTGAAGGCTGAAGGTGTCGCTGCCGCCATGCCGCCTCTCGGCATCATGGTGGAAACGCCGGCGGCGGCACTCGCTGCAGACGGCCTGGATGCGGCTTTTTTCTCGATCGGCTCCAATGATCTGATCCAATATGCGATGGCGGCGGCGCGTGATGCCGAGGCTGGTGTGTCGTTCCTGCTCGATCCCGGACATCCGGCGATCGAACGGCTCATCCGGAGCGTGGTCGAGGAAGGTGCGGCGAGCGGCCGGGCCGTCAGCCTTTGCGGCGACATGGCATCGGATCCGGCCTGGCTGCCCTTGCTGCTGCGTATCGGCCTACGAAAAATTTCGGTGGCGCCGGCAGCGCTCGATCGGGTTAAACTGGCACTATCGAGGTTGAACAGCCAAACAGCCGAAACAAAAACATGACAAGCAAAAAGCCGGGGAGGACGTGATGAAAAAATTCGTGAACGACGTCGACGATATTCTGAAGGAAGCGCTGGACGGCTTCGGACGGGCGCATGGTGATCTGGTGGCGGTCAATCACGAGCCGACCTTCGTCACCCGGGCGGAGCCGACGAAAAAGGGCAAAGTCGCGCTCATCTCTGGTGGTGGCTCCGGCCATGAGCCCCTGCATGCGGGCTTCGTCGGCGAGGGCATGCTGGATGCCGCCTGCCCGGGCACGGTCTTCACCTCGCCCACGCCGGACCAGATGGTGGCGGCGGCCGAGGCAGTGGAGAATGGCGGCGGCGTGCTGTTCATCGTCAAGAACTACGAAGGCGACGTCATGAATTTCGAGATGGCCGCCGAGATGGTCAGTTGCGACCACGCGACCGTGCTCACCAATGACGACTGCGCCGTCGAGGACAGCACCTACACGACCGGCAGGCGCGGCGTTGCCGGCACGGTGGTCGTCGAAAAGATGGTCGGCGCGCTTGCGGAAGAAGGTGGCGACCTCGGTGCCTGCCAGGCGCTGGGTCAACGAGTTAACGCTGCTACTCGCTCCATGGGCGTGGCGCTCACCAGCTGCACGGTGCCGGCAGCGGGCACACCGACCTTCCAGATCGGGGATGATGAGATCGAGATGGGCGTCGGTATCCATGGCGAGTCCGGACGAAAGCGCATCAAGATGAAGAGCGCCGACGACATCACCGCCGAGATGATCAATGCCATTACCACCGATCTCGGCGGTGAGAGCGGTGAGGTGCTGCTTTTGGTAAATGGCTTCGGCGCCACGCCGACGATGGAGCTCTATCTGGTTTTTGAAGCGGCAGCGAAGCAGCTCGAAGGCAAGGGTTTCACCATCGCCCGTTCCCTTGTCGGCAATCTCTGCACATCACTGGACATGGCAGGCTGCTCGCTCACCGTCACCCGGCTGGACGACCAGCTCAAAGCTTACTGGGACGCCTCAGTGCACACCGCTGGCCTCCGCTGGGCCGCGGGCACGCGGCAGCACTGACCTGAGGGAGGATGGCATGGCGGTGAATGACTATCAAGAACGCCATCGCCTGGATGGACGGGTGGCGATCGTCACGGGTGCTGGGGCCGGATTCGGACGGGCGACCGCCCATGCGCTGGCGGCAGCCGGCGCTATCGTCGCCGTCACCGACATCGACCGCGAGGCCGCGGAGGCCGTGGTTCAGGAGATCGAACGCGGCGAGGCTTATGCCCTTGATGTCACGGACGAGACGCAAGTGGCGGATACGGTCAACGAGGTGGCGCGTCACCACCAGCGGATCGATATCCTCGTCAACAATGCTGGCCTCGGAGCACGCTGCCCGACGGTCGACCTCGATACCGAGCGCTGGCATCGGGCGATGACCGCAGGGCCCGAAGGCAGCTTCTACGCAGTGCGCGCGGTCGGAAGGCACATGCTGAAGCAGCAGAGCGGTGCGGTCGTCAACGTCGCCTCGATCATGGGCCTGGTCGGCGGCGGCCACTACCCGAACCTGGCCTACCACGCAGCCAAGGGGGCGATCGTCAACATGACGCGCGCGCTCGCCTGTGAATGGGGAGCTAACGGCATCCGGGTCAATGCGGTGGCGCCTACCTTCGCGCGCACCACCATGACCGAACCGCTCTTGAGCGACAACGCCATGGTGGAGCGCCTGCTCGAACACACGCCCATGGGCCGTTTCGTCGAGCCGGAGGAAGTTGCAAGCGCCATCGCCTTCCTCGCAAGCGACGCCGCCTCCATGGTCACCGGCGTCATTCTCCCGGTTGACGGCGGATGGACTGCGCGTTAGGGTTGAATGAATTTTCCAAGTGATCGAACAAAAATCCTCTGATAAAAACGTTTTAAGAACGTGTTACGCACTTTTCTTCAGTCGTGACATGATTTTCCCCGAGTTAGCGATCAGTGCACTGGTTGCCTATTGGTTTCATCTGTGCTGATGATGTCAAATTGATCGCAGCACGAAGAGGGTAAGGCACATGACGGAAGGAAGCTTCTGGCATGGACTTCGCTCAACGATCGGCCAAATGCTTCTGCGCCTTGGCTTGATCGTTCTTGGTCTTTGCATCCTGGCCGGCTGCCAAAGCGGTGGCCCTCCCGCCAAGGCCGGCAGCTTTAAAGTCGGCAAGCCCTATCAGATCAATGGCGAGTGGTATTTCCCGCGCATGGTCGACCGTTTTCGGGAGACCGGCGTTGCATCCTGGTATGGGGTGCCGTTCCACGGGCGGAAAACCGCGAACGGCGAGGTCTACGACATGCACGCCATGACCGCAGCCCACCCAACGCTGCCGCTGCCGAGCATCGCGCGCGTGACCAATCTCGAAAACGGTCGCAGCATCAAGGTGCGCATCAACGACCGCGGGCCGTTCGCCAAGCGGCGCGTCATCGATCTTTCCCGGCGTGCGGCCTGGGAACTCGGCTTCAAGGATCAGGGCACGGCGGAGGTCGAGATCGTGTATCTCGGTCTCGCGGATGGTCTCAAGCCCAGGCGCGAGCAGGCGCGCCAACGTGATCGCGTCGCCGCTCTCAATTAGTGGGATGTGGTGGCGTGACCACCTCATTGGCTTCGGCCGTCGTCGAAGAAAGCGCCAGGGCTCTCCGGGGCATGCGGGCTTCTTTCGGGGGCAAGCACCAAGGCGATTTATGGAGGGCGGCGATCGATGATTAACAAGACCTTGAACCGACGCCTTAAGATTTCCCTAAGACATAGGTGGTATAAAGACGACAACGCTGCAATGTCGGAACTCAATGAATGAATTATCGCCCCCCGGTGAACTCGCGGTGTCGCTGGCTTTTCATACTGTCCGTTGCCTGTTTCTTGGGCGCCTGCTCCACGGGGCATGATGGGTCGACGAGACCGGAAGCGCTCAAGCGCATTCACCCCTCGAAGGGACCGGTTGGCTATGCCAGCCTGAAGGCTGGCGGTGCCACGATCGGCAAGAATGTGCGCAATCGTCCCATCGCTAGCCTGCCGAAACCGCTATACGCCGAGATCATCATTCCGAAGAAGCCACTACAATGTGTCCCCTATGCGCGAAAACTCTCCAACATTCAGATCCGCGGCAATGCCTGGACCTGGTGGAGACAGGCCGAAGGACGCTACCCTCGAAACGACAGGCCCAAAGCCGGCGCCGTCATGGTGCTGAAGAAAAAGAACGCCGGCAACCTCGGCCACGTCGCCTATATCGAGGAAATCATCGACAACCGCACCCTCATCGTCAGCCACGCCAACTGGCTGAACCAGGGCCGCCTGCACAAAAACACGCCGGTCATCGACGTCTCCAAAAACAACGACTGGTCCGCCGTCCGCTTCTGGAACACCGAAGGCGGCCACTTCGGCGGCAACACCTACCACCCCTACGGCTTCATCCACCAGGAGGGCACGGCCCTCGTCGCGGACTTGCCTCGGTCTCGGACTTAAAGGGAGAGCTTTTTCTCGTAGTTTGGCGAATGCCGGGTGGCGTCCATTCTTTGCCAATGGAAGAGCCGTCCCAGGAGCCGACTTAAGACGAAAGAGGTGAAAACAGATAAGCTGATCGTAAAGCCACCACGTTACATCCCGGCGATATCAACCGTGCCGAACGGTCTGTGTTCTAAGAGTCTGCAATAGAGGATTGGAGTGGCAAGATTTCAGCGGTTATCGATCAAATCTTTGCATCAGCTGCTTACTGATCAACGATGGTGACCCGATAACCGACACGCGGGAAATGCACGGTCACCTCACCGCAAAGTGGGTTCTGGTTCAGGATGGCGATGGTGTCCCGGTTCACGGCGCGAATGCGGCCTTCGACGGCTTTTTCACCACTATCGGTAAGGGGTAGGATGGCGACCTTCATGCCGACTTTGAGACCTTGGGGGTCCTTCGTGTCCGATGAACTGAGTGTCACGGAGGTCGAGGATTTAGCGATGGCTAGCGCCTCGGCTGGTGTCATCGAGCTTACTGTTCCATGTCCCAACCTCTTCATCCGTTCGGCCCAGCTGTTCAGCCTTGGGAACTCGGAAAAGAACGCTACAGCCCCTGCATAGCGCTCCTTAATGAACCAGACGATGAACCAGGCCAGCAGGTCAGGCATGCCAGGCGTCTCGCCCAGGATATAGGGACGGCCTGTCTCAAGGCGCGTCTCCAGCCAGCCGATCTGAGCGCGTAGTTGCGCCAAAGTATGGGGAAGGTCGGCTCGTTCCTTCTCCATATCGGCATCAGCGCCAATATAGAGGCGTGCACGATCAGCGACGAAATCCGGTGGAAGGTCCACCGCCATCGGTGCCAGCGCCACGCGAAACGCCATGTCGAACAACGGGCCATCCGTCCAGCGCGATAGAGCGAACGGTAAGCCAGCACCTTGGTTCGGGAAGAAACTCGGCTCTGGAAATCTGGCTTCGAGCTCTCGGAAGATGCATTGTGTATCGCAAAAGATATCAGCACCAATCTGCATGACCGGTATCCGACGGTAGCCGCCTGTCATGGCAAAAAGCTCGGGACGCTCTGGCAATCTGTTCTGCTCGACCGAGTGCCATTCCAGAGATTTAAGGCCAAAGCCTGCTCGGATCTTTTCCGAAACCGGTGAAGGGGGATAGTGATGCAGGATGATGTCGGACATAGGCGGTTCGCATCCCTTGTGGGAGAATAGAGCGCCATCTTATCACGTGAGAGTTGCTAATTTCCATGTTAACGAATGCCACCAAGCGCACGGTCGGCAACGGGTGAAGAGCCCGCCCCCGCCCCACTTGGCTTGTGTCAGGTTTCACAGAGAAATAGCCGTCGGAAGGGAGCGCGGTCTCGGGCAAGATGCGGTCTTGTGATGAATGCCGATACTATCGTGGCCGCGGCATCAAGACACCGATGCAGTGGCCGTGCCACTAGCGCTTTGGCTTACTCTTCTGCTTCTCGACCAGCTTGCTGAGTTGCGCCTGGAGAGATTCGATCTTCTCGTTGAGCGCCTGAATTTCCCGCTCGGGATTGCCTGCCTTCGACGGGGATGCGGCGCCGTTGGTATCCGGCGAACGCTTCGAGGTATCGCCCTCGCCGCCGGCGAACATGGTGGCGGCTTGTTGGAAGAGGGCGATGTTCTGGCGGGTCATGTCTTCGAACTGGTTGAGCGGGAAGAAGCGGCCGACCGTGCCTTCGATGTAGTTGCGGATCTGGTCCTGGTTGCTGGAGAAATTCTCCATGCTCATTTCGAGATAGCGCGGCAGAAAGGCGTGCAGGCTGTCGTCGTAATAGCCGATGAGCTGACGGAGGAATTTGGTGGGTAGGAGGTTCCGGCCTTTGCCGTCCTCTTCCATGATGATTTGCGTAAGGATTGAGCGGGTGAGATCTTCACCGGTCTTGGCGTCGAAAACGACGAAATCATCGCCGTCCCGCACCATTTTGCTGAGGTCATCAAGGGTGACGTAGCTGCTCGACGCCGTGTTGTAGAGGCGTCTGTTAGCGTATTTCTTGACGACTGCAACGCCTTCCTCGGCGGAGCAATGCACCTTCTTCTTCTCAGCCATACCGAAACGCGGCCTTCCAACAGCGACAGATAAATATGCCAGCCTAGACTACGTCCTACCGCTCAGCCAGCAATTATTTTCTCAGCGGCGGTGCGATGGCTACAGACAAACGCCAGGGCGCGTCGCCCTAACGGCTAGAGCGCGTCGCCCTCTTCAGCTTCGCGAAGCTCGGCCCCCATGTCGGCAAGTTCCGCAGCCGCTTCCTCGGCCTCGGCGGCCTGGGGCGAGGAGTAAGGCGGAGAGCGGTCGGGGTTGGGACGGGTTTCTGTCTCTTTCTCTGG
>JBPCVQ010000506.1:0-4977 GCA_051010395.1 Geminicoccaceae bacterium
AAGTTTGCCTGGTCTCGTCGGTGGCATCCGCCGTCAAGGCAATAAAGGGCGGATGATGGGTTCCGACGCCCATGCGATGCAGCTTTACAGCTTCGAGGCCGCTCATTACCGGCATGTTGAGGTCGACAAAAACCAGATCGAAATCTCCCTCCTCCAGCTTGTCCAGCATACTCTCGCCATTGTCCGCGAGCGTGACCGAATGGCCGCTCGATGCCAGCACCTTTTTCAAGACTTTCTGATTGATGAGATTGTCTTCGGTGACAAGAATCCGACAGCAGGCGTCCGTAAGATGGTCCCTCTTGTTTTTCGTCGGCGAGCTGGGAACGGCGAGGGCAGCGTGCATAATGTTGAGCAACAGGTCGTCTGGCGCCGTCGAGGGCAGGGTCGATAGGTAGCGCTGTGCTACGGGCTTGGTCACATCCGCTTGGTGAACGAGCACTTGGTTCAAGGAGCCTTCGCGGAACCAGGATCGGAGATCTTCGCTAAAAGCAGACGCCCCGGACGGTGTGCGATCGTCGAGGATGAGAACGGCTCGTGCTTCGCCGCAATCTGCGAGATAACCAAAAGTCTCCGAGGGGTGATCGGTGACGGCGGCTTCCGCCCCCATGGCCTTGAGCCTGGAAACGTAGTCTTCTGCTGCGTCAGGATCACCGACAACCGCTACTCGACCTCTCAGTCTCCGAGCTTCATCGGTCGCATTCTTCAAGGTCAGCCGCAATCGGAAACAGGCACCTTGGCCAACGGTACTTTGAACCGAAAGCGTACCCTTCATGATCTCGGCGAGCTGACGGGCGATCGACAGGCCCAGGCCGCTGCCACCGAAGCGGCGACTGGTGGAATTGTCCGCTTGGGAGAACCGCTCGAAGATTTTTTCCTGAGCTTCTTCTGGGATGCCAATGCCGGTATCGGTGACATCGAACTCGACTTCGACGCGATCACCGGAGACATTGAGAACGCGGACGCTCAGAACGACTTCGCCTTCATTTGTGAACCTGACGGCGTTCCCTAAGAGGTTGATCAGAATCTGTTTCAGCCAACGCTCAACCCCGACCACGTGACAGGGTATATCCGGCGTGTAGCTGGCACGCAGAGCAAGCCCTTTTTCCGTGGCTTGATGATGTAAGAGGCGCAGCGACACCGCCAGCGTCTCGTGCAGATCGAAGAGATCTTCGCCCGGTTCGACACGGCCCGATTCGATGCGCGCGACATCCAATAGATCGTCGATCAGATCCAGAAGTGTGCGCCCGGCGCTGCGTACCGTCGCGACCATGTCGCGCTGGTGTGCACTCAGTCGGTCGGAATCGAGTAAATCCGACATGCCGAAAATGGCGTTGAGCGGTGTCCGAAGCTCGTGGCTCATGGTTGCCAGGAACCGGCTCTTCGCGCGACTGGCCTCTTCCGCCTGCTCGAGCGCCTTGGTCAGTTTCTTCAAGAGCGTCGATGCATAGGCCGGGAGAGCGATCAACGCCAAAAGGAGACTGCCGGCAAGCAACGGCTGACTTCGCCAATAGTCACTGACAACGACAACGGTGCCGAAGCCGATCAGCCCAATCAACGATGAGATCATCAGGTAGCGTTGCCCGTAACGAAAGCCCATTCCGAAAATGACCCAGAGGAATAGCGGGTAAAGCGGAACCATCAGCTCGCCACCAAGAATCATGCCGAACGACAGACAGCCGATGTCCAGGAGCATGGCGGCACATCGACGTGCTGGATTGATGTCCGGTTTCCAGATGATGTGGAGCAGGAAACCGATAGCGCCCAGAAGGAGGAAGCCAGCAAGTCCCAGACAGACGATCAGGGGAGGAGATGATTTGCCGAATAACACGATACCGGAGAGGACTGACGCAATGGCGGCACCGATGGCTATCCTTATCAGGATCTGCTCGTGTTCGCTGTCCTTCCGATCGAGCAGACGCGTTTGCAGCCAGCGCCAGATCGGTACGCCTTTCTTGGTATCATCTGGGCGCGAGGATGTTGTCAATTTCCCCCCTGGTACTGATCAGCCTATCACTTTCCGGAGCCGTCCGGCTCAATCAAAAAACGCATATATATATGCAAAACAACAAATGTAACCATATCTGATGGTAGTCGATCGCAGCCGGTTGGCAAGATCGCGCTTGCTTTCAGGGCGCCCTTGCCGTCGATTGTCAAAGGCAATTTGCAACGTCGCGAAGCTCGTTTACCTCAGAGTGAAGCTATCAGATCGGGATTGCCTTCACGGAACAGAACCTCGAAAGCCTCCGCCGGCAGAGGCGGGCTGATCAGATCACCTTGCACCTCGTCGCAGCCGAGATCCTGGAGCCGCTCCAGCTGTTCACTGGTCTCGACGCCTTCCGCCGTGATCTTGAGATCCAGGCTGTGGCCGAGGTCGATGATGGCGCGCACGATAGCATCATCCTGACCATCCTTGCCTAGACGATGCACGAAGCTCTGGTCGATCTTGAGGCGATGCACCGGCAGCCTTCGGATATAGGCGAGCGAGGAATAGCCGGTACCGAAATCGTCCAGCGAGAAGGTCACGCCCAGATCGTTCAGGTTTTTCAGACTGTCGAACGTGACCTTGCTGTTTTCCAGCATGACCCCTTCGGTCAACTCGATCTCCAGGGTCTCCGGGCGGATGCCCGTGCGCTCAAGCGTGCCACGCACCAGATCGACCACCCCCTCTTCACGGAATTGTATGGGCGACAGATTGACAGAGAGGCGAAGCGGCGGCAGGCCGGCATCGATCCAGGACCGATGCTGGAGGCAGGACCGTTCCAGCACCTGTTCGCTGATCGGATTGATCAACCCGATGGTCTCGGCAAGACCGATGAACTCGGTAGGCCGCACCATGCCACGCCTGGGGTGACGCCAGCGCAAGAGCGCTTCCATGCCAAGCACCTGGCCGCTGTCGAGCGCTCGCTGCGGCTGATAGTGGACGGTGAACTGATCGGCGGCGACGGCCTGGCGAAGCTCGCGTTCCATCAGGCCGGTGCGGCGCGCCACCAGGTTCATCTGCGGTGAGTAGAAGCAACTCGCATTGCGACCGATCGCCTTCGCCCTGTACATGGCGAGCTCGGCATTTTTCAGGAGCCGATCGGCGCTGTGGCCGTCGGCGGGGAAAAGCGTAATGCCGATGCTGGCGCTGATATGCATCTCTTCGTCGTCGATGGCGAACGGTTCGCCGAAACTGTCGCCGATGCGCCTCGCCAATGCCTGGCTTTCGTCCGGGCCACGGATATCGGTCTGCAGAATGACGAACTCGTCGCCGCCGAGATGGCCGATGACATCGCTCTCGCGCAGGCAGGACGCCAATCGGTCGGCGACGCATTTCAAGAGCTGGTCGCCCGCCTTCAGACCGAATGCGTCATTGACGCCCTTGAAACGGTCGAGATCGACCAGAAGCACGGCGCAGCGCGACTCGCGCCTGCGCGCCCGTTTGAGCGCATTTTCGACATAGCGCCGATAGACGCCGCGATTGGGCAGATCGGTCAGCGGGTCATGGTCGACCTTCCTGCGCATCTCCGCCTGCGCCTTCTTCAAGGCGGTGATGTCGATCGATGCCGTGATCACCTCGACGACCTGGCCGGCATCGTCGAACAATGGTGACTTGCTGGTGAAAAGAACGCGTCGCCCGGCGCCATCGGGCAGGATAACCTCCTGCTCGAAGCTGGCCAGCAGCTCGCCGGTCTCGAAGACTTTTGCATTCTGGACCTGGTGCAGCGTGGCGTCGTCGGCGCCGTAGAGTGCTGTCAGATCGTGACCGATGACGCCCGTCGGATTGACACCGTAGATCATGCGGTGAGCATCGTTCACATGGGTAAAGCAGCCCTGCCGATCGACCGAATTGATCAGGGTGAGCGTACTGTCGATCAGCCGCCGAAGGCGCCGCTCGGCGGTTGGCAATGCCAAGCGTTCCTGATTCCGACTGAGCTCGTGATGCAAGGCTTCTGCTCGTTCCTCCAGAAGCTTCTGCTGTTTGCGCATCGTAAGAAGATTTCTGGCGCGCGCGCGAAACTCGAGCTGATCGACCGGGCTCAGCAGGAAGTCGGTGGCGCCGGCCTCCAGCGCTTGATAGCAATAGCTGCGCTCCTCGTAGACCGTGACCACCATCACCGGCACCTCGCCGGCACCGGGCAGGGCGCGAAAGGCGCGGATGAAGTCGGCGCCGTCCATATCCGGCATTTTGAAGTCGGTGATCACCAGATCCGGCGTGGTCTGCCCCAGCCAGGCGAGCGCCGGCTTCGGACTAGCGAATGCCTTGACCCTGATCCCTTCCTCGACCGACATCGCCAACCGTGTCAGGATGTTACGATTGGTGACCCGATCATCAATGACAACCACATTAAGCATAACGGATCCTGATCCGAGATGTCGGCGCGAGGTAGAGATGTCGATGCGGGTCCGCGCCAAGCGTTTAACCCGACATGCTTACCGGACGGCCTTATTTTCATCAAGTTCATGGAAAAATCGACATACCGAACAGCCCCAGGTCAAAGTCCTCCTCCGACAAGGCGATACAGCACGCTGAGGGTATATTCGCCAGCAGGGTACAATTATAGAAAAAAGCTGGCGCACGTCACCGGCAAAAAGTGGCATTTTCGACAAATTTAATTGATTCTGATTTGACCACTGATCCCTGTGTTCTTAATCGCCGCGGCCATTGACTTGCCTCGGAGCGAGATGGCGACATTGATGATGCAGCTCGCCACCCTTCTATTGGCTTCGATCATCGCCTGCGCTACGTAGCGCTCTGCAAAGAGAACACGTGGCATGACGACATCATTGAATGAGTGCGGAGTTTTGCAATTGGTTACGAGTTCGACGCGTTGCGTTTCCCGCCAAGCTTGCCTTCCGATGTGGTCGTACCACTAGATGACATCGTTTCGCGCCGCCGTCGCGTCGGGTGACGATTGGTTGAGCACTTGCAATGACTGCCTGTCTGCGCTCGGAAAGCTACCACCTGCCACCAATCTCGGTATCGTCTATGTGAGC